>NZ_CP094516.1:7272102-7595303 GCF_029909975.1 Bradyrhizobium sp. ISRA430 | reverse complement strand
CACGGACGTCTTGCCGTGGCGAGGCAGGAAGGCAGGCTGAAGCGCAACTTCTAGACTATACTGTCGATTGCGCGGACGCCCTCATTGGGCTCGGCGCCAGCGCGATCGGGCGCATGCAGCAAGGGTTCGTCGCGAACGCTATCTCGGCAAAGGACGACCTTGCTCGCATCGCCGAGGATCGGCTCGCCACCGCGAAGGGCTATTTGCTGACGGAGGAGGATCGCTTTCGCGCCGAGATCATCGAGCGAATCATGTGGGACACGGCAGTCGATCGCTCCGAGACATCCCGTCGTCACGGTCTGGATCCGAAGTTCGCCGTCGTCGATCGTTCTCGAATCGACAGCCTTATCGCAGACCGTCGTGGTGATCGATGATGGCCAGCTTTCCGTAGCAGATGGCCGTAGAGTTCCTGCTCCGGAACGTCGCATCGGCGTTCGACGCTCATCTTCTTCGGTGCGGGGCTACACACAGTCGGGCGGTCTAAACCGGCTGCGCCGATCCGAGTCATGTCGGATCCGAAATCGCCATCACTTAACTGGCCTAACTTGGGGGCGGACCACGCTCACGGCTTAGGAGCACCCTATCGGCACCGGGCCATTTTGAAGCTCGTGACATCCTCTGATGAAATCCTCTGCGTGGTCCGCTGATAGATCTCGAACAGAGGCTCAAGCCGAAACCCGACTATCGGGTGGAACCGGTTGACCAACGACTGGCTTAAGCAGGGTCCAAATCAATAGCAACCGCTCTGCATTGGCTACGCTTGCGAGATCCTTGGAGCCGGGTTTTTGGTATCGTCGTGCTGATCGAGCATAAGGATTCCAGGCAGGAATGCGCACGAGTTTGGGTCGGTGCCCTGCGGCGACCGCCCGGCATCACTGCCCCTCGTTACTGTCGCAACCGTTGCCGACGTGCTCATGAGCGACAAACCTTGGTGTAGATTTCTAAACCTCAGGCTATACGGTCGCATACCATGGCATAATTGAGCTACGCTGAGCTTGTGCTTCAACTGGGCTCAGATTTTCGGCGAATGTCCTTGCCGTGATCGAACCGGCGGCTGTCCTCCCTCCGCCGATGGAAGTCCGCGCGATGCGTCAGCGTCGCTCCTCCCAGACTCTCGCCCGGCCCGCTAAGCGAGGCCGGGCATTTTTTTGTTCCCAAGGCTCCCTCGATTATCGAGAGCGCAAATGACAGCAAGCTGATCAGCTTTGTCGATAAGAGACCCAAGTCCCGGATCAACGGCCTCGCGGATCGGATGCAGCGCGCAGTTCGCGGGCGGCAGCGACCATGTTCGTTATCGCCGGCCGAACCTCCTCCCATTTGCGCGTCTTCAGGCCGCAGTCCGGATTGACCCAGAGCTGCGAATCCTGCAGCCGTGTCCGAGCCAACGCCATCAGCTCCTTCATTTCGCCCGTCTCGGGAACGCGTGGAGAGTGGATGTCGTACACGCCCGGCCCGATCTGATTTGGATATTCGTAGCTCCTGAACGCGTCGAGGAGTTCCATTTTCGAGCGCGACGTCTCGATCGAGATCACATCCGCGTCCATTGCAGCGATCGCACCGATGATGTCGTTGAACTCCGAGTAGCACATATGTGTATGAATTTGCGTTTGATCAGCGACGCCCGATGAGCAGATGCGGAAGCAATCCACGGCCCAGTCGAGATAAGCCGTCCACTCCGATCGACGCAACGGCAATCCTTCGCGGAGTGCCGCTTCGTCGATCTGGATCATGGTCGCACCAGCATTCTCGAGATCGCGGACTTCGTCTCGGATCGCGAGCGCAATCTGGCGGCAGACCTCGCTCCTAGGAATATCGTCGCGAACAAAGGACCAGTTCAAGATCGTCACCGGTCCGGTCAACATCGCCTTCATCGGCTTCCTCGTTAGTGATTGCGCGTAGCGCCACCAGTCCACGGTGATAGGCTTCGACCGCACTACATCGCCAAACAGGATCGGTGGCCTGACGCAGCGCGATCCGTAGGACTGCACCCATCCGTTCCTGGTAAATGCGAAGCCGGCGAGTTGCTCGCCAAAGTACTGCACCATGTCATTGCGCTCGAACTCGCCGTGCACGAGGACGTCAAGACCGATGTCCTCCTGCCAACGTACGGCGCGCGCTGTCTCCTCCTTGAGGAACCTGTCGTATTGCTCGTCGCTCATCGCGCCTCGCGCATGCGCAGCACGGGCATTCCGGACCTCTGTGGTCTGCGGAAACGATCCGATCGTCGTGGTAGGAAAAGCCGGCAGTCCGAAACGATTGCTTTGGATCTCGGCCCGACGGGCAAATGGGCTGGCGCGCCGACGCATGGGCTGATCGATCGCTCTCATCCGGACAGCGACATTGGCATCACGGATTTTCGGCGAAGTCCGGCGGACGGTCGCGGCACATTCCGACTCGGCAAGAGCTAGCGCAACATTCTGGTCGCCTGCGAGTGCCCGCGCCAGGATCGCAAGCTCCCGCATCTTCTGGACCGAGAAAGCAAGCCAGCTCTTTACGTCAGAAGCGAGCCTGGTCTCGAGTTCAACATCGACCGGCACATGAAGCAGCGAGCAGGATGGGGCGATCTGTACACGATCCTTGCCGAGCTTCGCAATCGCGGGTTCTAGCCGCTGGCGCAGCGACGACAAATTCGACCGCCATACATTCCGGCCGTCGACGACACCGAGCGAGATGACGAGATCACTTCGGCCGCCAGCGATGATCTGGTCCAACAACTGTGGCGCTCGAACCAGATCGAGGTGCAGTCCGGCAACTGGCAGACTCAAGGCGGTGTCCAGATTGTCGCCGAGGTCGCCGAAATAGCTGGCAACCATGATCTTGATGGCCGGCCCCTCCTTGGCGAGCCGGTCATAAGCATGTCGCAAAGATTTTCGCGCCCCCTCATCCAGATCAAGAACCAGGCAGGGCTCGTCCAACTGAACCCAATTTGCCCCACGTTTGGCCAATTCCTGCAGAACCTCGATATAGGCCGGTATCAGGTCATCCAGTAGTGAGAGTGGCTGGAACGCAGGATCGGGACTCTTGCCGAGCTTTAGGAATGTGACCGGCCCGATCAGGACAGGGCGGGTCTGAAAGCCAAGGGACTTGGCTTCCTCATACTCCTCGATCGGCTTGCGAGAGCATAGCCTGAAAGTCTGTCCCCTGTGAAACTCGGGGACCATATAGTGGTAGTTGGTGTCGAACCACTTGGTCATCTCCTGCGCGGGTGCGCCAAATCCGCGCGATCCGTGACCGCAACTCGCATCCTGGTCGTCGCATTGTGAACCGCGGGCCATGGCGAAGTACGTCTTGAGCGAAACGGATTCGGCTTTCGAGGCGTAGATCTCCGGGATGGCGCCAACCATGACACTTGTGTCGAGCACCTGGTCATACAGCGAGAAATCGTTCGATGGAATGACCGTGACGCCGATAGATTTCTGACGAGCCCAGTTCGCGGCACGCAGGCCAGCTGCGTCCTCGAGCAACTGCTTTTCGCTGATTTTTCCGGCCCAGTAGCTTTCTAGAGCGAGTTTGAGCTCGCGCCTTGGACCGATGCGTGGCGTTCCGAGCGTGGCAACCGGAAGGGAGAGAAGAGACATAGCGTTAACCCCATGTTGGGGGCAAAGGCCATGGCGGACGCAGGCAGGGGAAGTCGCGCGGTGCGACGGCTGCTTGGCGCACCACCGGGACACCCCGCCCGTGGACGAATATATTGTCGGGGCAGGTCTCCTGGCTCGCGGGTCATCGCTGCTGTCCGGCCTTCCCGAAGCCGCGCAGGCTTCAGTGACATCGTTGGACAGCGGCTCGCCGCTCACAGTTGCGGGGGCAGCGCCGGCATATTCACCGGCTTCCCTCTTAGCTCCGGATCAAGTGGGAACCGGAGAACCTCGACGACTTGGATTATCGGCAAGACAAGTCTTCCGTCAACCTCTCAGATTATGTCTCAAGCTGGTGCTGCGACATTCGCTACGCGAATGACTGCGCATCTTTATCGTTGAGTCGATGTAGAAGCGCTCTCCAGCCCGCGATATTGTAATGACCATCGCAGCCGCCCCCTGGCCGCACGCCAGATCGGTGGAAGGGACAAATGCGGCTTCCGCGGTCGGGACTGCCGCCTGGAGCAGAACGCATTTGATGCGTGTCCCGGCTCGGCAGCGGTTCTTAGCGCGTCCGCCATCCAGCCGCCCTCTCGACCAGCTGGATCCGTGCTGAATACGCCTAAGACACTGGCCAAGCTAGCAACATACCTGGCCGGCACGTTGATTTGCAGTGCCAGCTAGACTCCAAATGCTCGGCGGTGAAGATCGGCTTCGCGTCGTTGGCCTTCTACAGCAAAGCGCACCTGACGAAGGCCGCTCTCGAGTTCCGAGCGCCGCATGTCGCGAAAGAAGCGCCAAACGCGCTCTGGCCTCTTGGCCGCAAGTGCCCAGAGGCATGTCAGAGATCGAAAGCCCACATCCCGGCAACGATACCGAACCAAACGGTTCTATGGCGACAAACGTGATTCCAATTCTCATCAGGAACTTGGCACCGAGGCGCTCCGCTGCGCCGTCGAATATCCGGTCCGTGACGAGGATGCATAAGCCGCGCTCGATAGCGCTGAACGGAGACATCGAGACGTGCCCAAGTCGGAAAGCCGACAAAGAGGACATAAAAGCGGTGCGAATTGCCGTCTGTTACCTGGCACGAGGAATGCAAGTCTTCGGCATGCCCAGTCTCCTCCTGCTGGGCATGTCCAGCACAGCAACTTGAGGCTGTCGCCGGCAGCGAAGTTAGCGGCGCGTGACATAGAGGGGAGCGCCTGCTCGCACGGGACACCACCGGTCTCCCGTCGCGTCGCCGCTAACTTCTTGCGCTCGCGCATAACAGGTTGAAGGTTGCCCGCTTTGGAATGACGTGTGGATGAAGCCAGATAGGCCGACAGTTATGAGAAAAGTGTCTAGAAGACGCGCGTTATGGTTTTGTCTCGGTCGACCCCTGATCTGCCTGGCCGGGCTGGCTGCGACGAGCAACAGTGTTCGCGCCATCGAGAGCCCCCATATCGAAAGATTCAAGTCAACGTGGCGAGCGCAAGACGGTGAGACAATAGAACAAATTATCTCCAACGTCTCGAAGGTGGCACAGTTCGTCCCTCGAATGTGGGGCGTCGCTGAACTTGACGAAAACGACTATATTTTCGTTTCGTGGACCAGGCACCCGGATGATACATTAGACGAACAGTACGTTATCACCTGGAGGATCGCGCTCGACGGCACGTTTCAACTTGCGTCGACCTATGCGAAGCCGATCGAATTGGGCTGGCACGCCCTGGCGCTCTCGTTGATCGCCACTGAAGTCAAGGAGGGTGAAAGGGACGCAAATCTTCGCTTTCTGCATGATCCGAGCAACTTCAACTTCGTGACGACCACGCAAGGCCGGCTCGGCGATCTTCTGCGGCAGGGCCGCTGCACTATCGTTGAGCCTGTTGGAGTGGACTACTTGCCGAAGCAGAAGGACAAGCCGACCGAGAAAGGTGATCTGTGGCGCGTTTTGCTTTTGGTGAACTGTAATATCCCAGGGCCCCGTTTTTTTACACACAACGGGGTCATCACTTTCGAGAAGAGCGAAGGGCAAGATTGGGAGCCGCAATCCTCCTTTGCCAAGCGTATCGCAGCCTTTCCTCCCGGCTCCTGGTTCGCTCGCATGGAGCCAAAGGAACGGGAAGAGTTAGAGGGGAGCGAAAGGCCTTGGTAAATGGTCGCGCAGAGCAAGATCGCGCCGCAGCTCCTTTAGCGCCGAACGCCTCAAAGCAACTGCAAGACATATCCGCTCTAAAACCGCGGTGTTTACGCCTTCGCAACAGTCGCGAGCCTTTCCCGCAGCCTTCAGCCGTCATCGAAAAAATCGGGCGGCACGATTCTGCGAGGAGTCGAGCTCAGCGACGCGTGCCAGCTTGCGAGACGTGGTTTGGCCCCGACGCAGTGAGAGGACACCAATCTGCGAGGGAACCAGCTCTCCATGCCATTCTTCACGGGACCGGGCCTGGAGATGCCTCGGGCTCAAGCCCGATCCGGCGTGCGCCGCGCATCGCGCGACTGACTGGCACCCGCAAGAGCGTGAGCCTGCCGACGTCGAGGCGGCACCCGGGAGTGCTGCGACGAAACCGGTTAAGAGGGCAATGGGGCAGTGTTAGCGGGGCCGGCATACCCCCTGAGCACCGGCCCTTTTCCGAGCGCCCCCGGCGAGGATCCCCGGAGCCGAGGCATCGAGGACCGAACTGAGTCGGCGCTAGATTTCCTCGCGCGCATTCGTCTGCGCGTCATAGATCCGGATTTGAAGCATGGGAAAACGCTTCTTTAATTCTGTCCCACCTGCCCTGGCGCCGTCTCTGGTTGCGAATTCGGCTCTGAGTCGGCCATCCACTTCAAGCGCGTAAGAAGAGACCGGCAATTCCCGGGGGGCTGCAACCATTTCATTCCCATTGTGTAGCGAGGTGGTTGAGAATGATGTGTAGCTTGAGTCGGCCAAACCGCACCAGAGCTACCTGCCCGAGTGCCGCGATGGGACCAACCCATGTTGTGGATTGACGCCTCGCCGAATGGCATCAGGATGGCACTCGCGATCGCCCGAACACGAGGGCGGCTCACCCCTCGCCCGGTGCGTATACGACGAAGCCACGGCTCCACATGGTTGCCCTTCCAAATGTCTCTGGCGCAACCGCACACCCTCATGCCGGGCTTGCTGGGTAACGCTCCATATGTGATCACGGGGAAGCGTACTACGAGGGAGCGGCCGCCAGTCGCGCCGCCTGGGTCATGAAAAATCCGGTCCTTGTACGAACGGGGCGGCGGCACCAGGTGCAGGGCAGAGGTGCGAAAAGCCAAAATGCGATTGGCATCAACGACCATCCCGGCAGGCTCTCCGAAAGAGAGCTCCGGGTTTTGCGCGGTTTGCGCAAACGATACCGATTCATTTGCGCAGCGAGCGTTGAGCTGAACTCCGTGGCGCCTTTGTCCAACTCTCAGAGGAGAGCGAGAGCAGACTTTTCGGACATAAGTCTTTTCGTGACAAGAATTTACGGCGAAATGTCATCACCCTCGCCGAAACCATCGGCAGCCTATGTCTGCCGATGGAGGTTGGCACAAAGCATAGCCAGGTTGCTCCTCCACGCCTGACTTCCGCTCGACCGTTAAAATTCACAGGCGCTTTTGTTCTTCAAGCGCGTGAGAAACAGCATCCGAGGTTCGGCTTTCTCCCGCATACCGAGTTCGTGGCTGAGCGATGGGGATCTCCTCCTCAGGTCAAGAGGGTGCAGTGCGCGCAGAGAGAGAGAGAGAGAGAGAGAGAGAGAGAGAGAGAGACGGCGAACGTAGTCGGCTAACCCACCCTACGGCAGCTGCGAGAGCGGCGACATCAATCCTTCGGCCGCAGCTTCTCGACTTCGGCGTCGCTCGGCAGGTAGTCCGCGGCCGCTCGATGCCAAGGAGCGCGAGACGCTGATGGCGCTATTGAACAAGCTGCGGTGAGCTGTTCATTCCGGGACGCGACGAAGTTTCGCAGGGTGGGCAAAGGCGCGTAAGCTTCTGAGAGAGAGAGAGAGAGAGAGCGGCGAGCTCGAACCATACCGCGACCCGCACACCGGAAGAAATCGCTTGAACCTCACGCAGCGTCAGGTCGTAGCTTGGAAATGACGGCCAAGCTTTCATAAAGCAAACGTCGAGAGATGCCGACCGAATAACGGACATAGCGTTTAAGCAGTCGAATGTGGCGGCGCCGGATCGTGCGTGAACATGGATCAAGAGCGAAAGGTTATGGTCGGGATGAAACACCGCGTAATGATGGTCGCATTGTTCGCTGTCATCACATCTCCGGTCTGCGCAGCGAAGCTCAGCGGCCCTGCGCGCATCCTCGACGGCAATACGATCGAGATCGAGCAAACCAAGCTTCGGCTCTCAGGCATCGAAGCTCCTGAGACTGACCAGATTTGCCTCGACGCCCACGGCCGGAAATGGGCTTGCGGCGTAGCTGCTCGCGACGAGCTGATCAAGCATTCGAACGGACGAACGTGGGATTGTCATACCACAGGAGTTGATGAATACAGCAGGTCACGCGGC
The DNA here is from genome assembly GCF_029909975.1 of Bradyrhizobium sp. ISRA430. Classification (NCBI taxonomy): domain Bacteria; kingdom Pseudomonadati; phylum Pseudomonadota; class Alphaproteobacteria; order Hyphomicrobiales; family Nitrobacteraceae; genus Bradyrhizobium; species Bradyrhizobium sp. ISRA430. Next base: position 7,587,231 of record NZ_CP094516.1, on the reverse strand, counting down.
AGTTGCTTCATAGAAGGCGAGGACGTGAACGCCTGGATGGTACGCTCCGGCTGGGCACTATCGTCGGGTCCTTCTACCCATACCTACGTTATCTATGAGGTTGTGGCGAGCAAGGCCTATGCGGGGCTGTGGTCGGGGGCGTTCATCGCGCCCTGGGACTGGCGTCGCCGCAACAAGGGGACGATCATCATCGGCGCGAGCTCGGTTCCGATCGACGCTCAGGAACTCCTGCTCGGATCCGCGCTGCTATCGGACCCGCCCTCGTCCGAGTGCCTGATAAAAGGCACCGTGGACCGCAACGGCGAGCGCATTTATCACCTGCCCGGGCAACTCAGTTACAAGCAAATTGACATGACGAAGAAGCCCAGTGAACGCTGGCTCTGCAGCGAAGCGGAAGCCGAAGCCACCGGGTGGCGTAAAGCCGCGCGATGAGGTGAGATGCATGCAGGCAGGCCATTCTCCGAATATGTCCTATCTGACCAAGATCGCGCCTTCGCGCCGCTCGCTGTTGCTGTTCGCTGTTTCGGCGGTTTGCCTGCGGCTTGGCAACAACATTGTCGATGCGAAGGAAGCAAAAGCGCCGCCCAAGCCAGATAACCTGCTCTCGCCAGATGCTGCCCTTAAGCGGCTGATGGAAGGGAACGATCGCTATGTCCAGGGCGTATCACGAGGCGACGATTTCAAGCGCGAGCGCCCGGTTTTGGTGGATGGGCAAAATCCATATGCCGCGGTTCTGAGCTGCGCCGATTCTCGCGTGGCGCCTGAACTTGTCTTCGGCAGCGGACTTGGTGATCTGTTTGTCTGCCGCCTCGCCGGCAACTTCGCCAACGATGACACGCTCGCCAGTATGGAATATGCGGTCGCCGTGCTGAACACGCCGCTGATCCTGGTACTTGGCCACGATCATTGTGGTGCGATAGACGCGACGATCAAGTCGCTCCACGACGATAAGCCGCCGCCGGGGCACATTTCATCCCTCGTCGCTGCGCTTGCGCCTGCGGTAAAAGTATCTCGCCAGCAAACCGGTGACACGCTCGCCGAAGCAACCCGACAAAATGTAATCGATAATGTCAACAAACTAAAATCGACGGGGCCGATTTTGAACGCGGCAGTTGAGCAGAACAGACTGAAGGTCGTCGGGGGCCTGTATCGGCTCGACACCGGCAGGGTCGATTTGCTGAGCTGACGCTGGCACCTTCGCGCAGCCGGCTATTCGTTTGCCGCCTGATACAGGGCTTCGGTCGAGTTCCGCGCAATTCGCTCGTGCATCGGCTGCATCAAATGCACCGAATACAATCCGCTCCACAATTGTCATAGCTTCGGGAAGACCTTTGGTATGCGCGGCCTCTTAATTCTGCTCGCATTCTACGTGCTCATGTTGGCAACGCGAGGCCAGCACCAAGAAACACTCATACCGCGGCCGACAGTATTCATGCCTGCACGTTGATGCGCTAGGCCAACAGAGGTGGTGCAAGCGGCAGATCGCGGTGCGAGGCATTCCGAAGATCACATAGAGCAAACAGCGCTGTCTCTGATCGGAAGAATTGTGCCGCCTCGGCTTCGAGAGCTTCGTGCTTCTCGCAATCGCCGCGCGGCAGCCGTGACCCACCAGCTCCGATCGGCGCGCCGACCTCAATCGCGGTGAACAGAGACTTCTTCATGCGCGGCGCGCTCGCCAGGACCAGATAATCGTTCGAAGCAAAATCAGTCCCTGCGCGCGGCTTTAGGCAACGCAGTAGATCGTCTCCTCTGAAGGCTTCTAGGCCGCGGCATAGCTGCTACGGGTTGGACGCATTGCTCAATCCGCCAAATGCCATCAATGGTGAAACGACTGTGATCGCTATAAAAAGATGAAGATCTGCCGTCCATTCTTTCAATGGCGGTCGGAGGCAACTGTCTCGCATCAACCAGCACGATGCGCGGCCTGCGCGTTTTTCCCTTCCCCGAAGAACGCACAACTGCAGCCAGTGCCGCGCCCATTGACCGTCACCATGATTGGCGACTGTAGTTCTTCGATTACGTAGATGACCGCGCTTCGGTTTCGGTTTTGGCAGGTCACGGCGTATCTGTTGATCAACTATCCCGCCCCCGCGGGAGCGCGCGATCGAGCCTTCGTCGCACAAACTTTCTTCGTATGACTGGCGCGCCACACATTTGCAGGATAATCTAACGCGCGCTGGTCAAAAGACGCCGAGCGCCACCGGCGTCATCCGTCATGTACTAGCGTCCGGCGGACAAGTCCCGAGCTGGGGTAGATGTCGCGAGCAAGCACACTCCGATGTCTCAACGCCGACAACCAGCTCGTGCTTGACGGATATTCGGCCAGGCAGAACGAGCATACCAAGGCCTGCTCGTCCATACCAGTGATGCCGCTGGACACCTTGATGCCAGCGCCACGCGGAGACACCTGCGCCCCCAATCCTTTGCACCTAATGGCCTTTCCGAAGGCCCGCCGAAAGAAGGAACCGTTGCGGCGCGGACGATTCCGCCCCGGATGGTTATTTGCAGATTGGGCTTCGCCATGCGCGCGCAAGCTTCGTACTGACCGGACAATGCACACTCTCTCAGCGAGACCCACATTCGCGAGCACGGTAAATTGCGCTGTTGGTAATGTCAGGAGGTCGGAGCGGGCCTGAAACTCCAGCAGGCAAGCCGAGCCCGACTGGTTCGCGCTCGAGGTCCACTTCAGTCATTCTCCTTCCGCCGTGTTCGGTTGATGACGTCTTGTGCATGGAATCAGACACGGGAGGCGCGAGCATCCTGCCGGCGCGGCATGAGCCACGTGATCTCGCTCGATTCAGACACGGCCGGCAGACCATGATTGATGGCACGTCGATTGCTGGGGACATGGAAAAGAGCCGCGGCTTGGGCGACCTCGCGGTCGGCAAGTCAGGAATTCACAACGTGGTTCGAGCCGGCCGGGCCCAAGTGTGACAAATCGTCCATTGGAGAAGACATGACAAAACGAGCGCTGCCGTCGGCCGTCGGAGACATAGTGCAGCAGAGGCGGATCGATCTCGCCGCCGCATATCGGTTGCTTTGCCGGTTCAGCCTCAATGGCAGCATCGACAGCCATATCTCCGTCAGCCTTCCCGGCCCTCAACATCTTTCTTTGAGTCAATCCGCTCGGGGTGTGGTTTGGACTGGCAACCGCCTGTAATCGCATCACAGCCGATATCAACTGCGACAGTTTCGACGATCCCTTCCGACTGGGTATCAATCCGGCCGGCTTCGCCATGCGCGCGCAATCCAAATCAGTGAATCGCGGCATCGATTGACTCAAGACACGGAGGACAGCTTATGAACGCTCCACCAGAGAAGATCACTGCAGAAACTGACGCTACGGCCGCGACCTGGGATAATCTGTCGCCGCTACTAGTCGATATCCGCGCGCGTCGAAACGAGTTCGCCCGCGCGCAGAAGATTCCAGACGAGATCATCGAGGGCTTCAAGCGCGTTGGCGTCTATCGGGCTTTGGCCGCCAAGCGATTCGGCGGCGAGGAGCGAACGCCGGCCGATTTTTGTCGCCTGATCGAGCGCATTTCCGAAGCCGACGGCTCCGCCGGTTGGGTCGCCAGCTTCGGCGATGGGGCTCGCTACCTCGCTGCTCTTCCGGACGACACGCTTCGCAAGGTATACGCGAATGGACCTGACGTGGTGTTGGCAGGTGCGCTTTTCCCGCTCCAGCCCGCCAGGCGAAGCACCGACGGGTTTGTCGTGAACGGCGTGTGGCCATTCGCCAGCGGCTCACCGGGCGCGGATCTGATAGGCGTTGGCATCACTGTGGAAGACGATCCGACCGGTGGCCTTGCGCGTGTAGCCGTGATGCCGGCCGAGAAGGTGACAATCCGCCCCAATTGGGACGTCATCGGCCTGCCAGGCACCGGCAGCCACGACGTCGTTGTCAACGATGTCATTGTGCCGGAGGAATGGACCTTGATCCGCGGCGGTCCGCCGACACTCGACGCGCCGGTCTATCGTTATCCCTCCGTGACTTTCGCTGCGCAGGCGCATGCGATTGTCGGCGTCGGTATTGCGCGCTCCGCGCTAGACGAGGTGATCGCCATGGCCGGAAGCCGCGCCTCAATCACTGGAGCGCCCGTGATGGCAGAGCGCGGCTATGTCCAACTGGAGATGGCCAGAGCCGAAGCCATGCTGCGTTCCGCCCGTTCCTTCTTTTATGAGGCTACCGAGGAGCTGTGGAAGGAAGCGCTCAAGGGTGCGGTAAACACGAGCACGGCGACGCTGATGCGACTCGCCGCGACGAACGCCGCGCGGCAGAGCGCTGAGGTCTGCAACATTGCGAGCGGTCTCGCTGGAAGTGCGTCGCTCTATACCACCAGCAATCTGGCGCGCGCCATGTGCGACAGCTTCGTGGTTGCCCAGCACGCAGCTTTAAACGAGGGAACGCTCCAGAGCGCCGGCCGACTCCTACTCGGAAATGCAGCACAGCCGGGATTTCCATGAAGTGGTTCATCCACGTTCCGCACGCCCCGCAGCAACGGATTGCCGGACCTGCGATATGATGCTGTCTGCAGCTACAGGACCTGGCGGCCTGCCGGCCTTGTTTAAAGGACGAGAGAGAGAGAGAGAGAGAGAGAGAGAGAGAGAGAGAGAGAGACCCTTGCGGTCAGGCGCTGCTCAAAACACCACTTCATATCCGTGGAGCATCCCTTCCCCGTCGCAAACATAACGACCGCTCTCATAGGTCTCTAGGCCCCAGCCTTGATCATTGTCGTGTCGAGCACGATCCACTTACATTTCAGCGCAACGGCTCGCGGCTCAACTCACGAACCTTCGAAGCCACCGTCGCTGAAAGGAGCGAGCGACGTCCGCCCGGCAGACCGGTACAGGGACAGACAGGCGCTTTTCAACCACCATGGCAGCAAGACGGGAACGTCAATTGGAACACAGTAACTATCCGGCGCGATCGTGCCCGAACCTCGCACGTGTTGCTTACTTCGCGCTTGGGCCGCGCTTACCCAACCTTTCAAAGAATCACCGTAGATAGGCACTAGTCAGATTCTCGAAAGCCAACCTTCCTAGCATTCGAACCTGGTCTCTAGATGCCGATGCCGCCTATGACTGGACTGGTGACGAACCTGGTGTACCCCCTCGACGACCGGCAAGAGATTTTGTTCGAATAAGAGCAAGGAGAGCATTATGGATTTCAATCGGATGAACGGTGCCGGCTCGCCAGGGTCCCCAACGGGGTCCGACCGCGTGATCTGCGCTTTGCCATTGAGCGGCGCCAACTGACGATTTCGGCTTGCCGTTTGCGACTTATGAGCCGGTGAAGGTGTAGTCGCTCGGCAAGGGTCGCGGTTGCTGTCCCCCGCTGTTCGGGCCGGGGCCTGGCGTCGCCGCCGTCGGACCGCTAAACGGCTCTTGTCGCAGGTCGGCGCTCCGGATTTCTCCAGCGCCCTCATCAAGCAAAGTTGTCTGCAACTGGCTCAATTACTGTTCAAAGCTCGCCTGCAGGCTCGTCTGATCCGCCGTTGCCCTACCGGCACGTCAGGGTTCCTAGCTAAGCTAGCTTCGAGAAGCTGAGCAGTCGGACAACAAGCACGTGCACTTGCCCCATTTCCTCACACGACCGCTCGGCTGCCATCGGCGCGAAGCAAAAAACGGCCCGCGCCTCCCGGACAGTTTCCGCATCTTGAAGCGCTTCAAAAACGTGCCTAGACCGGATCAATGCCGGATCTACATGGTCATCTTTCTTCACAGGCGCTGCCTGATCTAGTCCATCAGCGGGGGCCCATCAGACAAGGCAATCTCGCTTCCGGCGCGCCCGCGAGCTGCTCGGCGCTTCAACGGGCGAGCGCGCCAGCGCGAATTATCGTCGCGCTGCTCGAACAGCGAGCCGCGGATCGGTAAGGTCATGTCCCCCTCCCTCCTTCCTTCGACACCTCCGCGGCTTGACGCGCGACGTGCATCAGCGGCCCTTCGAAATATGACGTGCAATGTGCCTTGAGCGCTCGCGTGCACAAGCCCATTCAAAAACAAAATGCGAGACGCACGTCGACCGCTGCGGATCCCTGAGCTGCCTGTGAGAGGTCGGCGGCCTGAATTTTATGCGGATGAGCTAAAAGGCCTTGAATCGCACGTGGCGTCACGTTGTACCATTGCGAAGTAGCTGACGAGGATGCCCGTCAAATCGGACCGGCCCGCTGCTTGCTGCGATCGGTGAGAGGATGATACCAATGCGGTCGACGTGTGTACAGCAGAGGGCCCTCGCCTGCGGGATCGCGCGAACCGGCTCCGAGTACTCGCATGCGAACAACAACGTACTTCGTCACAACCCAGGGGATGCTGGGTTGCTGCGCTCTGCGGCCGGCACGTTGACGCCGTTCGAACAGCTGCGGATCGTCTCTGTTCGGCGCCGCTCATTTGATCACCATGACTTCGACGATCCTCGGGACAACGGACAATACCCCCTTCAAGGTTTGTGCAAGCCGGTGTTGAGCCGCATTCCATCAATATCGTCTGATAAAAAGGAAACGACGCCAGATTTCTCCGATCATTGATCCTTTCGTAATTGGAATTTGCGGTGAACGTTTTGCCGCAAATAACCGTCGGCAGCGCTCCCTCTGTCGACGACTGACTTCGGCCCGGCTATCGAAATGAGGCCGGGCTTTTTTTGCCAACGATGAACGACAGTTTGGAGTTTCTGGCCCGCGGTATCTGATGATTGCGAAGGGTTAGGGAGACAGAGACAAAACGTAAGATCGATTGGGAGGATAGTTCGTCACATGCTGAAATCGATCGATCCGATCCTAGCGCCCGAGCTGCTCTGGCTGCTCGCCTCCATGGGCCATGGCGGCGACGTCGTGGCCGTCGACGCCGGCCACCCGCATCGCCGCCTCGACTCTGCTCGGAGCGCCTGATCCAGCTGCCGGGCATTGAGTTATGGAGAGGACCGTCCGCGCCATCCTAACGCTCTATCCGCTCGACGATCTCGTCGATCCGTGCGCGTGATGATGCCGGTCGACGATCCCGACCGTGTGCCCGGACGCAGCGCACGGCGCTGGCCGAGATCGAGCGCTCGGTCGGCCGCTCCATCAGTCCCGGCAAGCTCTCGCGTCCGGATTATCTCGCGCTACGGCTTCGGGCTTCGGCGTCGTGCAGGTGGGTGACAGCAGGGGATATGCGTGCTTTCTGATCAGGAAAGGGCGTGATCAGCTGAGAAAGATTCTACGCAAGATTGCGCAGAACTCTACACCCAAATTTGAATGGCCTCCGCGCAACCGACCGACTATTGTCGATCTATGTCTCGCCTTGTGTGTCTAACTGCTACTATCATCCTGCCGCTGTTGCCGGTTGTCGCGAACGCTGCGCCAATTCAAAAGCGGCCCAAGCCGGTCTGGCAAAGTTACGGCTTCCTGCCCGGATATCGCCAGCCGCTGAGCAACAGCATTCCGCTCTACAAGCAGAAGGACGCGATGCGCCGGCTCTCGCGCGCCGACCGGCGCCACTGGTATATTGACGCGGTTCCTCAGTACTACGGTTGGGATGGCGAGTGGCACTATTTCGGCCGGCCCGGCTTCCGCGGCGGACGCTACAATGGCGGCAGTTTCGGGCCATGCTGGACGCGGACGCCGATCGGGCCGATCTGGAATTGCGGGTGATCGAGCGGCGCGGCTAGGAGAAACTTCGCGCCATTGCGCCGGGATTACGTCGAGGCGTTTACTGACGTCCTCGCCGATGTTCGTCATCGCGCCGCAGCCGCACGGGCAGACCGTGCTCGCAGAGTCGATGATCAGCTCCACCTGCGGCAAATGAGCAGGCAAGTAACCCCGATTGCGATGACGATCTTGATCCGATCCGGCGCGAGATCGGCCGCTGATGATCGCCGCCGCCTTCTCCTGCGCCGCGTCCAGGACGTCTTGCCGGACAATCGGCTGCTGCAGTTATGCTGGACGCCTCACGGCGATCTTGTTCTGGAATGAACACACACTTCAGCTCGCTTTCCCATTGACACAACAATAGCGACGCCAAGCGCGTGCTGAAATCCGCCCATCTCAAGGAATTACGAGAACTGATGCAATTGCTTTGGCACTTGTTCGAAGCAGTGCACCAGCTTCCTAGAGGACCAGGCCACACAGCAGCCGTTCAGACGATTGAATGCTTCGAGCGCCGGCTGGCAGTGTTAGAAACCTACCACCCGCCCGACGCGGACGTCGTGCGGGGTCTGTAATGGCAACCGGAAACCGGAGCGCCCGTCCGGCCACCGATATCCGCTCGAATGATCACCGTTGTGCAGCTTTGGGCGGCATAAGCGCGCTGGTCAGGTTTTCCAGCGATGAATGAGGCGCTCGATATGAGTCGCCACTAGAAGCGCGTATTTTTGAGCAATACATCACCCTCCACCGCGCGGGGATAGTGGGCCGCCACTTCGAATGATGGCAACAGGTCAAGAATAGCTTGCAGGGACAACTGCCCTTCGTAGAGCTCGCGGTCGCTATATTCCGTGTAGACGAAGCGCGTGTTGCTCAAGGTCTGCATGCCGCCGGCGATAACATCGGCTTCGGCTCCCTGGACATCCATCCAGATGAAATCGACCGTGTTCAGCTCCGCTTCGCTGCACCAGTCGTCCAGCCGCCGCGTTTCAACCGAGACAGGGCGATCGAACCGAACCCAATCATACTCGGTAAGATGATTCTTCGGGCGGCGTATTGAGCCGGAGAGGTCCCATTCCTTCGCATCACCATCTGCATTGCTTGGATGGAAGTCGATCATCCCGTTTCGATCACTGATGGCGATTTCAAGCAGCTTCACCTTATTCAGGGATGAGCCCAGCTTCTTCTTGAAGCGCGCGATCGCTCTGGGGTCCGGCTCAAAGCAGTAGAGCTGAGCTTGCGGGCACAGATTGAGAAACTGTTGCGTATCGGTCCCGTCATTGCAGCCGATATCCAGGATGACGGGATTCGGCTTCTGAAGAAGTGAGACGATGTGCTGGTGTACTTCTACAGAGGACACAGGTGCTTTTTCCATTGGACGGAGATCGCGTAAATTTCGAACTTCGAAGCCGCAATCACACGCCAGACGCGCCGGCACAACGTATATCAACGTATATAATTCATATGCCCCTCAGTCCCCTTGATCCATGACGGCTATTTGGATGCCATCGACATCAAGAAGGGAAACCTCTCGGACCGACAGGTGCAGCACTGCCCTGCAATGCAAATTCCAACCCAGCGTCGGCAGACGCGCCCTCTGTGAGCTAGATCGTCGTCGGAGGTTCTTTTTCGGGGCGGCCGAAAGATCGGCTTCGCTCGAATGTCACCTATCGGCTATTCTCCGTGGAGCGTGCCGGGCAGAGTGATCTCTCGTGCGCAGCAATAGCCAATGGCCTCGATCACAGTTGGGCGAAATGTGCTCTGCCGACTGACGGTCGCCATCTCAGATTCGCTGACGCAATTTGCGAGCAGCTCCGGGTGATCCCTTCTTCGGAATCATTTGTTCTTCGGAAAAGAGCGTACGAGGTCAAAGCTCCGACGCACGCGTTGCCGCGCGCAGGCAAGCCTCCGGCGATCATCTTCGATCACTCGATCGGGGTAAATCCAACAGGTTTGAGCAACCGTGCCACGGCTGGATATCGACAATTCGATGATGGGCTCTCTTGGAGCACGCCGCCTCCAACAGGAAACATCGCCTGAGTTTTCGAGATAGTTGGCATATTATTACGACTACGTCAGACTGATCGAGCGCTGCTCATCGATGAGTCTTGTGCACCGCACGGTCCGCCGGCGTCAGTTGCTAGATGCTGCCGTCAGACGACGCAATCATGTGCATGCAGCACCCGGCCGTCGTCGTTGAGACACGCGGCGCTTCGATCGGTGTAACGGCCGCGCGTGCAATGTTGAGGAACCCTGGGCTCAATCCGGGTGTTTCGACGAAACGCAATGTCATTTTCGCAACAGCTTGGCGGGCTGTGTACCTGAGGGCGTTTGCTTCCGGACAAAGACACGCGAGGCCAGGCAACGATTCAGCAGAACTGCAGGCATCGATCGTTCAGCTCATTTTTGGCCTGACTCTTGCTATAATTGGGCTTGTCACAATGTGACTATCTCCAACTTGTTCAAACGCTCAGGAGAGCTGTATGAATTTCCGTCCGCTTCACGACCGCGTTGTGGTCAAGCGTATCGACGCAGAAGAGAAGACCGCTGGTGGCATTATCATTCCCGACACAGCCAAGGAAAAGCCCTCGCAGGGCGAAGTCATTGCAATTGGCCCGGGCGGCCGCGATGAGACCGGCAAGCTGATTCCGATCGACCTCGAGGTCGGCGACCGCGTGCTGTTCGGCAAATGGTCGGGCACCGAAGTCAAGATCGACAGCGAGGAGCTGTTGATCATGAAGGAGAGCGACATCATGGGCGTTCTCACCGATGCGTTTTCCAAGAAGAAAGCCGCCTAACCCAGCGCTCGCACAGCTCCCCCTGACGAGCGCCCGCTTGGGCGCGCTGATGGATGAGAAAATAAGAACTGAGGGAATTCTTTATGTCAGCCAAAGAAGTCAAATTCGGAGTAGACGCGCGGGATCGCATGCTGCGCGGCGTCGACATCCTCGCCAATGCCGTGCAGGTCACGCTCGGTCCGAAGGGCCGCAACGTCGTGCTCGACAAGTCGTTCGGCGCGCCTCGCATCACCAAGGACGGCGTTGCCGTCGCTAAGGACATCGAACTCGACGACAAGTTCGAGAACATGGGCGCCCAGATGGTGCGCGAAGTAGCTTCGAAGGCGGCGGATGCTGCCGGCGACGGCACCACCACCGCGACCGTCCTGGCCGCCGCGATTGTCCGCGAAGGCGCCAAGTCGGTCGCCGCCGGTATGAACCCGATGGACCTGAAGCGCGGTATCGACCTCGCGGTCGAAGCCGTCGTCGCGGATCTCCAGAAGAACTCGAAGAAGGTCACCTCGAATGAGGAGATCGCCCAGGTTGGCACGATTTCGGCCAACGGCGATGTCGAGATCGGCAAGTTCCTCGCCGATGCCATGAAGAAGGTCGGCAACGAAGGCGTGATCACGGTCGAAGAGGCCAAGTCGCTCGAGACCGAGCTCGACGTCGTCGAGGGCATGCAGTTCGACCGCGGCTACATCTCGCCCTACTTCGTCACCAACGCCGACAAGATGCGCGTTGAGATGGACGACGCCTACATCCTCATCAACGAGAAGAAGCTCTCCTCGCTGAACGAGCTGCTGCCGCTGCTCGAGGCCGTGGTGCAGAGTGGCAAGCCGCTGGTCATCGTCGCCGAGGACGTCGAGGGCGAGGCGCTCGCCACCCTCGTCGTGAACCGCCTGCGCGGCGGCCTGAAGGTCGCGGCCGTCAAGGCTCCGGGCTTCGGCGATCGCCGCAAGGCCATGCTGCAGGATATCGCGATCCTGACCGGCGGCCAGGCGATCTCGGAAGACCTCGGCATCAAGCTCGAGAACATCACCCTCAACATGCTCGGTCGCGCCAAGAAGGTGATGATCGACAAGGAGAAGACCACGATCGTCAACGGCGCCGGCAAGAAGGCCGACATCGACGCTCGCGTGGCCCAGATCAAGGCGCAGATTGAGGAGACCACCTCGGACTACGACCGTGAGAAGCTGCAGGAGCGTCTTGCCAAGCTCGCGGGCGGCGTCGCGGTGATCCGCGTCGGCGGCGCGACCGAGGTCGAGGTGAAGGAGCGCAAGGATCGCGTTGATGATGCGATGCACGCGACCCGCGCGGCAGTCGAGGAAGGCATCCTGCCGGGCGGCGGCGTCGCCCTGCTCCGTGCCTCCGAGCAGCTCAAGGGCCTGCGCACCAAGAACGACGACCAGAAGACCGGCGTCGAGATCGTGCGCAAGGCGCTGTCCTGGCCGGCCCGCCAGATCGCGATCAACGCCGGTGAAGACGGTTCGATCGTGGTGGGCAAAGTCCTCGACAACGACCAGTACTCTTATGGCTTCGATGCGCAGACAGGCGAGTACAGCAACCTTGTCTCCAAAGGCATCATTGACCCGACCAAGGTCGTGCGCATCGCGGTCCAGAACGCCTCCTCGGTGGCGGCGCTGCTGATCACGACGGAAGCGATGGTTGCCGAGCTGCCGAAGAAGGCGGCGGCTGGTCCAGCAATGCCTCCGGGCGCCGGCATGGGCGGTATGGACTTCTGATCCACCTCCCACAGTGTCGATGACATGCGAAACCCTGGCAGGAATGCCAGGGTTTTTTGCGTCGGGGAGCTTGCAACGTAGCCCTTGGAAGCCGCGCCAGAGGCCCAACCCATCGGCCTCTATGAACGGCGGTAGAGATGAGACCTAATTTGCTTGTGACTTTTCGTTCGGCGACACGGCCTCGGCCAAGGTAAAACCGGTCCAGCACTGCGATGGAAGTGGGCCTGTCGCTATTTGAGTCTCACGAAGCTGCCTCTGCCGAGTGTTTGGGCTGCCAACCCCAGCGCGACGCCGCGCTGTAGCCCTCAGTCAAGATTGCGCGAGACCAACTCGCTGCCCTGATCGATGCGGATCGTCGAAACCACTTCTTTGCAGGCCCTTTCCGGTATCTCCACGACGTCGCTGCCGCGGAATGCTCGCACTCCGCAAATCCCACAGTAGATGCGGATCGGCTTCATGGAGTTCTCTCCAGTGTCGGCACGAATCTTGATTCGTTCCCTTTCGCAGAGCAGCAGCCACCTCGTAACTGTCATCAACCGCAAGCCACCCGAGAAGAACATGAGGAAAGCCAAAGTTCTGATCGACCGCGACTTCATCATTGGTCACACGGACCCTCGTCTGTTTGGTGCTTTCATCGAACATCTGGGCCGATGCATCTATGGTGGCATTTACGAGCCCGGCCATCCGAGCGCAGACGAAAGAGGTTTTCGGAAGGACGTGCTGGCGCTGGTGAAGGAGCTCGGCCCGACCCTCGTTCGATATCCTGGCGGCAATTTCGTCTCCGGTTACAATTGGGAGGACGGCGTTGGGCCACTGGAGACGAGGCCGGCGCGCCTCGACTTGGCCTGGTTCAGCACCGAGCCGAACAGCTTCGGTACCAATGAATTCATGGACTGGTGCAGGGCCGCCGATGTCGCGCCCATGATGGCCGTCAATCTGGGGACCCGCGGCGGCGACGCCGCTCGCAATCTGGTCGAATACTGCAACCATCCCGGAGGAACTGCGTGGTCGGAGCTCCGCCGCAAGCACGGCTGGCGGAGGCCTCATGGGATCAAGCTGTGGTGCCTCGGCAATGAGATGGATGGGCCGTGGCAGATAGAGCAAAAGAGCGCCGCCGCTTACGGGGTAGTTGCAAGAGAGGCGGCCAAGATGATGCGGCGGGTGGACCCTACCATCGAGCTTGCGGTATGCGGTTCATCGTCGCGCAAGATGCCTAGTTTTGGCCAATGGGAAGAAACGGTCCTCGAACACACCTTCGATTACGTCGACTACATTTCAATCCATACTTATCTGGAGAACTACAGTCAGGACACCGCATCGTTTCTCGCGAGCACCGACCTGATGGACAGCTTCATCGATGAGGTCATCGTCCTAGCTGATGCGGTTGCGGCCAAGCGGCGCTCCAAAAAGCGTCTTATGCTGAGCTTCGACGAATGGAACGTCTGGTATCGAACGCGCAACGAGGTTGCCCCGGTGGTAGACCGCTGGCCAGTGGCACCACCCATTCTCGAGGAAATCTATACGATGGAAGACGCGCTCGCCTTCGGCGGCGCCTGCATTTCCCTGCTGAATCACGCCGATCGGGTGAGAGTTGCCTGTCTGGCGCAACTCGTGAACGTCATAGCGCCGATCATGACCAAGACAGGCGGAGGTGCGTGGCGCCAAACCATCTTCTTTCCTTTTGCGTATATGAGCCGCTTTGGCCGCGGCAGGATTTTGCGCGCGCAAGTCGAGTCGGAGGCCTACTATGCGTCGTACAACAATCCTGACGGTAGACCGGCCGAGACCTTTCCAGTGCCTGACGTGCCGTATCTCAAGATAGCGGCAGTCGCCGAACAAGGCGGCGGCTTGTCGCTCTTTCTGCTCAATCGTGATCTGAGGCAGGAGATGGAGGTGAGCGTCGAGGCCAGAAGCTTTGGTCCCCTGACAGTTCACGAGCGGCTCGAGCTCCGGCACGATGATCCGATGGCGACAAATACCGAGGATACGCCGGACAAGGTCAAGCCGGCGCCCTTGCAAAGCGTGGCCTTTGACCGCGGGAGGTTGCGGGCGACGCTCAAGCCGGCGTCATGGAATGTGATCTACCTGGCGCCACATTGAGAAGATGAAGGGCCCGCGAAGACAGCGCCAAAGGATCAATCGTGATCGCGGTTTAGGTTCTTGCTTGAGCATGATTTTCGCGAAAGCTATTAGGCCGAGAGCGTGAGCACATCGCAAAGCTGTGCGCGCTGCCGATCGTACCAGGACCGATGATCGTGGCCAACGGCAGTGATGGGTGATAGCCCCCTGCCGCGATCAGCGTCCACCGCCGCGCCCGGCCCAGATTACCTGCACGGGGTACGACAAAATTTCAGGCCGCCGCATTCTGCGCCTGCACGACATCATACCATCATCGTCGGTCGCCCGCCAAGCAATCGATCCGTTCGAGAGTGGCTCGCCCTACCGCGTCAGCGAGGTCCTATCCACGCCACTCTCGTCGACACCGCTCTGGCCGTCGATGACCTGTTCCTGCCTCCATTCTCCGTCGAAGAGCGCGAGCGCTATGGGCTAAAAGCGGGCTGTTCTGGGCATTGTTCGGGCTGACCGTCGAGCGACTCGCCGGCGCATTGGGGCTCGTTCGCGGCCTAAAGCGCGGCGATGGTGCAATCGGAAACATTGTCCGTCAGCACCGTCGCGCTGCGAGGTACACGAAGAGATCTTCGCCGGTTCACGACGATGTTGCGGCGGCCACGCTGGTATCAAATCTACCGAACGACTGCCGGACCGATTACGCACCGGCTTCGGGGTTGCGTTCGACGAACGCGCGAGCAAGGACTAGCTGAACTGCACAAATGACGATCGGCGGCCCGCACCAGGGAGCCAGCCCAGGGATCGAACCGCGGCTTTCGGTTCACATTCGAAAGCGTTCCTTCCTTGACCATTGTCCGACATCACCGTTCGATCTCCCGGGTGCCCATCGCGAGAGATCAAGGTAGGCGGCCGTGAACACGATGCGAGCGATCCGCTTGCAGACGCGAGCACAAGATCATTCGGTTCGTTGGTGTTGCGCGTATGTCCACGCTATGCCGAACAGCCACGGAGGACATGATTTAAATGCCATATTTCACGTTCGCCTCGCTATGCTGCCGATTGGTGCATGACGGATCTCTCCCGGTCGGCTCTCTTTGGGACGAAACACCAATCGACGACGCTGAGTGAGTCTTGAGGAGAATGGGAGATCACTGAAACGAGCGTACGCCTCCGATAGGTCGTATCGAAAGACGCAACTTGATGAGATCCCGCGCGGCGGCCGCAATAAATCCAAGTCCCGGAGAACGTGCTGATACTGCGCTTGCATCCACACTATACCAATGTGTAACCGAGATAGCCACGGGGATGAATTGGCACGAAGCGCGACCGGGTTCATTGTGGGCCTTATGGCTATGTATACTCAGGTTTACGCCCAATTCAGGGAGGCGCAGGAACGCACAGCCGAAGGCCGTGCAGCTGCACTATACTCCAGTTTGATCGCTGACCTCAGTCAGCTGAATTTCGCTGACGCGGATGACCGCCGAGCATTCCCTCCAACCCTACACAGCATATTGGCAAGGCATGGACTGTTCGGGCTCACCACACCAGGAGAGCACGGCGGATTAGCTCTTCCCTTGCAGGAGGCCATCAACCTCATCTCCGCCACTGCATCCTTCGATGTCTCCGCTGCCTCTACCCTCGTCATCCATAACTTCCTGGCCTTGCCCTGCATCCAAGCGGCACCGCACATCCCCGAACAAAAGCATATCATTTGGGGTGCAACACGCGGCGATCTCTGCGCTTTCGCTTTGACGGAGCCCGGAGCTGGCTCGGCCCCGAGGCATATAGAGGCTTCGGCTCTCATGCGCGAAGATAAAGTTCGTATCTCTGGCCGCAAGATCTGGATCGGCCTCGCTGACTGGGCTCGCTGGATCGTTTGCTTTGCGCGCGCGTCTGGACCCGATGCGAAAGGTCGGCTCGTTGGTGTACTCGTTGACAGGCAAGCTCCAGGCCTCAAGGTCACGCACGAGCATCGCACACTCGGTCTACGTGGCATCATTCAGAATACCCTGGAGTTCCACGATGTCGAGGTGCCGCGTTCTTACGTGCTCTCTCGCGATCAAGACGGCTGGGGCGCGGCGGCATCTAGTATGAACCGCGGCCGCGTCGGTGTGGCTGCTATGGGTCTTGGAGCCCTTGAGCGCGCTATCCAGGTCGCAGCCTCTTATGCAAGCCATCGTCGGCTCGGTAAACTGCGTATGATCGAGAACAGCTACATCGAGCAGTTATTTGGGCAGATGGTGCTGCGGCGGGAAGTCGTGAAGGCGATGCTGGCCGCATCCTGCCGACTTGTTTCAGCGCAGGGCGCGCCAAACGTCCACCTTACGTCGGCAACGAAGGTTTTGTCCTCGGAGTGGTGCGGCCTTGTCGCTGATCAATGCGTCCAGCTGTTAGGTGGCCGTGGTTACGATGAGGGAGCGCCTTTAGCCAAAATCTATCGAGACGCTCGCATCCTTCGCATCTTCGAAGGTCCGACTGAGGCGCTCCTATCACATCTCGGCCGCTGCCTCCTCTCTAAAGCCACGCGTGACGAAATAGCCGATCTCTTTCGGTCAGTTGGAGCGGCATCAGTCCATGCTGCTGCAATTGAGGAGCTCTCTGGGCTCAATGAGACAGACGGTGCCGTGCTGATCTATGCGGGTTGGCTCACCACATTGGGGCTGGCAAAAGCTGTCATGTCTGCTGGCTGCTTCTCTGCCTCAGATTGCGCCGCAGCGGCGGCTGACCTGGTCAGTTCCGAACTTGCAACTCTCCGTACTCGCGCGCCGGCCCGGCAATCTGTCGAAGTCCGCAATCGGGCTAGTCGGACTCTGACCACCTTCCTTGAAGACGCGGCTTGTTCGATTCGCTCACCTGTCCTCACGGACGATTACCTCAGACTGGTGCAGTATGTCTGACCTGGCGGATGCCGGACGTCTTCCACCTGATGGTCCCGCGCGCGACGATGCAACTGCGGAAAGGCGAAGCATCCCTGATGCACTGTCACGTCTAAATTCCGGCAGGCTCTGCTATGAGGGCCTAACCTAATCTCGCTCCGGGCGGCGCGCCGCCGCAGGCTTTCGCGTTCAGGAGGACCCGACACCGCTCCTCGACCCGCTGCCACTTCAGAAGAATGGGCCGCGTCGATCAACTTGAGCACGTTCGGTACCCTATCGATGATGGCCAGCCACCGTTTCGTGGTCCCCACGGTCGATACTGAGGCCACCGTGCTTTCGCGGCTGGCGACTGCGCGATAGGGATGCGTGTTCCGACATTTTTCGTAATGCGCCCGAGAAGCGCTATGTAGCCCCGAAGTGCCGCCCTACACTCAAAAGCCCCGCGCCCTTCATTCCTGGTACTGTTTCGCTCCATTGGAACGGGGGCGTCGAAGCGCATGCCGCAGGGAGATGATCGCCATGACTTAGCCATGCCATGAGGCTTCTGTTGTTTCGGGCCTGAGCGGCGAAGCCAGTATACTGAACCCATCAGCCATGTGTAAGCCGTCTGACGGTCTGGCTTACGACTAAGATCATCGAGCCATTCGTTAACCGCGCTTGAACTTGCGACACTCGCAGGTGGTCCAGCGAAAGGGCGGCACACACTCTCTCGTAGAGCCGATCCAGGGCGATCATCATCTCATGGTCGTGTTCCGAGTGATGGTGTAGCTCGGTAGAGCAAAGCCGCCCGGACGCGCGCCCAAATAGCGCAGTAGCGGGCGGGCGGCTTTGCGGTGGCCACCGGCAGTTCTCCGGTAGGATCGCATTGCATGCCAACGTCACCAAGGAACCACCGATGACCGGCTGACGTGATGAACCTGCGCACGCTCGTGGAGAAGACCTCTGATGCCGATCTGTTGCGCGAGATGACCGGCTTTGCCGCCCAGCCCCTGATGGAGCTGGAAATCGATTGCCAGACCGGCGCCGCCTACGGCGAGAAGACCCCCGAGCGTCTGGCCGAACGCAACGGTTGCCGCGACCGGACCTCGAGGGACCCGGGCCGGCACGATCGAGCTTCGGGTCCCCAAGCCGCGCAAACGCTCCTATTTTCCGGGTTTCCTGGAGCCCCGCGCATGGCCGAGAAGGCGCTCACCGCCGTCGTCTCAACCCGCTCGGTCGACGACTTGGTGCAGGGCAAACCGTTCTCTCCGATCGCGCTGGAGGCGGTCAGACAGCTCGATGCGCTGTTCGAGATCGAGCGCACCATCAACGTATCCATTCGGCGTAGGCCGCAGGATCACCGCTTCAGCAGTCCGGGGGTTTGGCTATTCGGACTACAATGTTGAACTCGCAATCAACCGAGGTTTTTCCGAACGGTCTCGCTCAAGCTTGGTGAAGGGGGTGGTTTTTACCCGGATCAGCAATTCCTTGCCTGCCGTCACGGTGACGCGCCCGCTCGACAACCCTATCAGCTGGTCACGGTCCAGGGATCGATCATCGTCAGACCGACGGCATTGAACGCACTTGTGTCGCGCGATGCCACGGCGAACCCGTGCGCGGCGGCGATCGCAGCGATGTAGCCGTCGGGCGTGGGGAAGCCTTTTCCGGCCGTGCGCGCCTTGACGGCGAGTTCGGCATAGCGCCGCGCCGCGTCGGTATCGAAGGGCAGGATGCGGGTTGCGAACAGGTCCAACACGCCGTCGAGCGCAGCTGCCAGCCTGTCCTTGCGCTTGCCGCGCGGCAGCGCGCCGATGCCGAACAACAGTTCGGCGATGGTGACGCTGGAGAGAAACAGCGTTTCGGCCGCCTGGGCGTCGAGCCAGTCACGGACCGTTGGGTGCGGATCGGGCTTCATCGCCTCGGAGACCACATTAGTATCGAGCAGGATCATTCGAAGCGCATCGGCTCAGCGGGACGCGCGTCGCGGCCGTGTTCAAGTGCCTCGACATCGGCATTGGTGAGGCCGATCTTCCGGCTCATCTCCGAAAGGGCGGTGCCGAGCTGCAGCCGGCCTTCAGGACGCACGGCGGCCTCCAGAATGGCGCGCATTTCCGCTTCCGCGCTGCGATTGTGCTGCGCCGCGCGGACTTTCAGGGCGCGATGCGCCTCCTCGGAGAGGTTGCGGATGGTGACGGCGGCCATGATGGCGCCCTCCGGAGACTGATTGTAATGCTATCAAATTAGAGTGTTTGATAGCATTTTTCAAGGGCGATTTGATGCTGGCCGAACTTCTCGAACATGATCATGGCCAGGAGGCTCGGGCCAGCCCATTCCCGGGCGATGGCATGGAATGGCGCCGGCGGCTGGCTGATCTTCTCGCAATCGCGGCAGGAGAACTTCTCTCGCACCGTCTCGATCACCTTCCACTGGCGCGGCACTACTTCCAGCGTGCGCGTCACGTCCTCGCCGAGCTTGCGAAGGCGATTGCTGCCGCAACATTCACAAGCCGTAGGTCCTTCGATCACCACCCGCTCCCGGGGAAGGTGCTCAAGGAAGGTCTGGCGCTCAGCGCGCTTGCGCGTAAATCCGCGCACCGTCGTCGTCTTCGCCACGGCTCGTTCCGCCGCAAGCTCGTCCTCGGTGGCATCGGCTTCCAACTCTTCGAACGTCAGCGCCAACTGCTCGATCAGCCGCGCCGAACGCTCCGACCGTTGCCCATAGATCTGATGCTTCAGCTTGGCGATCTGCAGCTGCTGCTGGGCGATCAGCGCTTCGTCTTCCGACGCTTTCGCGCGGGCGACCGCGAGCTCGGCGGCGATCTCCAAACCCTTCGCGCGCTCGACTGCCAGCGCCTCTCTCAGGGCGGCAACGTCATTCGGAACAGCGTCGCGATCCTCATCCATGCGACGCAGTGAATCACAAATTGGACGCGTTGGGACTCCCTAAACTGCCTGCATCCGTAGTTTCTTCGCTCAGCCCGCGCTCTGCGGCCGCTAGCTTAGTTGCGGATTCCTCCAATCGATGCCCTCGAGCATGTAAGCCATCTGCGCCGCCGAGATCGACACCGCGCCGGCCGACGCCGACGGCCAGATGAACTTGCCGCGACCCAGACGCTTGGCGTAGAGCGACATGCCTAATCCGTCATGCCAGAGGATCTTGACCAGATCGCCGCGGCGGCCCCGGAAGATGTAGAGATCGCCAGCGTGCGGATCGCGCTTCAGAATCTCCTGAACTGTAAGAGCCAGGCTTTGCATGCCGCGACGCATGTCGGTGTGGCCAGTGGCGATCCAAACCCTGACGCCGCTCGGGATCGGGATCATCGTCGCCGCAGCAGCTCAAGAACTCGCTGCAGCGCCTCAACGTCCACGTCACGGTCAACGCGAACGCGACAGCCGCCGCCAAGCTCGATCTCGATGATTGCAGCCCTTGCACGCTGCGCAGACGGGGAAGACGCCGGTTGTGGCGCGTCGCTCGAGATCGGAGCCGCCACCGGCGTGATCTCGACGGGAACGAGAAGCTGTGGGCCTAGGTGTCGTCGAAGTCGCAGAGATAATGGATCGTCTTTCGTGAATGATGTCGCAGAGCCGCGCCTCGCAAATATCGATGGGCTTCTGCTGACACCTTCTCGCGGCACATGGCATATGCGAGTTTCACGACCTCTTTGAAGCTTGACCATAGCCTTAAGTCGGACGTCCGCTGGACAGATGGGTTGGTTCCAGACAGGAGGGCATCGACCCACACCGGCCGCCTTCGTTTTGTGAATCGCGTCGGGTTCGTCAGCTTTCGGAAAGCTAGTCCGTGTACAGCGACGTCGAAGTTAGCGGCGCGTGGTAGGGACAGCGCTTGCCCTGTGTATGCGTGGGGCTTTTGGGCGCCGAGTCACGTTTCTGCTAACTTCAACCAGCGCGGGCGTGGCAGGGACAGCGTCTGATCGACCAGCCTGACCAGCGCCGAGTCGTGCCCGCGCTGCTTCCGGTGTGAGACTGGGATCATATGTAAATCATCGGACGACGTCTTCCAGATCAAACTAATAGGCAGCTTGCGCCCGCTCCGCGGAGAGGGGCTCCAGGCCGTAAATTCAGAAAATTGTTAAATGACCTATCGTCGGCTCGGCGCAACGTTTGACCGTTAGGCTTGGAACGAACACAGTGCATAGTGTTATCACTGTCGGTTCCGGTTTTGAGATCTTCAACCAGAGTCGGACCTCAGCGGAAGCGCAGCGACGAGGACAAGGCGCGGATTGCTGCGGAGCTCGTGGCGAGCCTCGACTCGGTCGTCCGCTGGTGCGACGGCACGCATTGTCGTCGACAGCAGCTGTTTGGCTGGCGAGGTCAGTAGAGAAGTGGCCAGCGACGATTCCGAAGCAGACGAAAATACAACTTGTGCCGATTGTGTTGGATGCGTGATGCCCGCCCTGAGCCCTGAGCGCAAGGGCCAAGGGCGTCGAAACCCACACGAGGAGCTTAGCCAACTTTCAGGAAAGTCTAATGGGCCAGCGGTCCTGCTTGAGTGCAAGCGCAGCCCATTCAGGCTTTGACGCGCCAGGGCACGAGCTCATCAACCTGAGTGACCGTCCAGCCTCTCTCTGAGCATTCTCCCCTCGCTGCATTACTTCCAGAGAGCTTCCGTCGAGCATGGCCCTCCAACGTCCGAAGGGCGGCGGTGAGCTCTGCTTCACGTCGGGCGCGCGTTCAGGGCGCCGCAATCCATGTTCCCTGCCGGTTGCACTGCCGGACGCGATGCGGATGTCCGGCATCGATCGCGAAAGGATCCACTCGCGGGCCTCGGCGAGGTCTGTTGCAACCTCCGAAACACTCACGTCATCCTTTGTGTGACGACGGCCGATATATCATGTCGGTTCGGGTTCCTGTAGCGGTCGGCGAGACTTTTGAACAACTCACCCATCTGATCTGAGCGAACAGTAAATTCCCCATAATTAGGATCAAAGAGGGTCGTCATTCCATTCGATGTCGACGTTGCGATTGTGTGGGCGCCACCTGCGGCGAAACGCAAGCTGACCAAGTAGATCGACCCATTGTCGGCGACCTCATTCACGATCTGGTCAATGCGCGAAGATGTACCAAACCTATATCGCGTCTCTTGGGCGAACGGCTCTAGGCCGGCTTCGCGTAACATCGTACTTTTTGCCTGAAGGTTGTGAGAACCTTCCGCCCTATTCCTTCGCAACAGGCTCTTGAGGTCTTCATACCGCTGCTGCCGCATGGCCGCTGAGCTGTGATTTTGAGTCCCCGGGCGCAGCGCCCTCATCCGGGATGATGGGCTGCTCGGGAGATTGAGGAGCCACTCCGCTGCCAATCCAACGCAGATTCCGTTGACATTGGCCTCGGACAATTCAGCAGTCCTGTATTCGAACAAAGGACGGATAGGCCTCGCTGGAGAGGTTGGATTTGAGCTGGTGGACAGAGAGGATGTGCTGGGCTCCGAGGTGCTTGGACTATAAATGATTGCATCTGAGGTCTGTGGCTTGCTGCAGCAGAGCCCCATTTTGTCGGACAATTCCCCAGATGGCGGGCTCTCCCGTTGAGCGAGATCCGTCAATGTTTGAGCAAATTCGTAACTGTCCGCGGACCGACTCGGTTCGTCAGCTTGATTAGGGCGTGTGGATCGGCCACTAACTCGATTATACATGCCGGTTCGCCTGATTCTTCAGCGTACGTTTCCTCAGAGCGAGCGCGGGCTGCTTACGCTCTGCTTGCGAATGATCTTGCGGCAAGCTGACGACGAGCTGACAACCAGATAAGCTTGCCGAAGCTACCGCCCCCACGCCTAGTTTGTGTCTCAACCATCTCTGCTCACGAGCCCCGCTCCAGATGCGGGATTGTGGCCGACGAGCTGATGACTGTCGCACAGCGACGGCAGGCCGACCTTGTGCAATTCCGGATGCAGTCAGGGTGATGGGGCGACAGCGCCTTCGTCAAAATGAATTCGACCGTCGCCTTGGCCTCGATCTCACAGCCATCGCGTTACGCCGCCGGTCGGCACACACTTCTCGCTCCAAAGAGTGCGCAAGTCGCGTCGTCGGATCGCCCAGTGATGCCTTGTGAGGATCGCCGGCCCGGCGATATGCTGTTGTGGCCGCCGAACCGCGTTCAGCACGGCTCCGCGACCTTTACCGGGATCAGTGCACTGTTAGCTGCTCCTAGTCGATAGTAGCTAATTCGGCTCAGCCCCCCCGCGCACGGCTACGGGCGATCGATCCTGACATATACACGCTTTTGACGTCTCAGTTCGGCGGCGCCGAATCGGTGCTTCTGCAGCCGCTCGGCGTCACCTTCCGCTTGGATATTCCTAACTCAGCTCATCATGGTGCCGCGCTCATCCGCGCGAACAACATTGCTGCTTCTGAGGGTCCTAGCCCAACGATGCCTACAAAGCTCGGTGGCGGCATCGGGATGTCCCGATGAGTCGGTCTCCACAGGTGAAGGCAATATCGGCTGTTATTCACATACTGCGAATATGGCGGATGCAGTTGCATGACGCACTCCTCTTCATCCCAGAACAGGTCTTTGACAAAGCACATCTCTTCCCAGTTCGGACAGCGCCGCGGCGTCGAGACCGCAACATGCTCCCAGCCAGGACGGACAAATCCACTTATCTTTAGCTCACACCCGCAAGGCCCCTGCACAAAGAACACGCCGCAAGGGCCTGATCCCGGAACCGTAGCGAACCGGCCGTGTTGCACGCGGCCGGCCTCCAGCTTCTCTATCAACTGCGCTCGCACGCTCGCTCCTTTGCCTTTCGGAGGGCCTTGAAACCGACGCAGATTACGTTGTCTCGCAAAGCGCTACTATGCCGCTCTTCAGAGCACCATCTGAGAAAGCCGCAGATGTCCATCATCACTCGTTCTCCTGCTATAGTCTTCCAACGATCGCATCGTGGGCCGAACGCTCTCAGGGGCCACTGATGACGTGAGTGCGAGGTAGCACGATCTGAGCGATGGCGAATCAGTCCGCCGACGCGCCTTCCCGCTCATAATACAACTCTGTCATCGAGCCCCTCTCATGCGAAGCATCTTACTCATCGATGCCAGCCAGTGTTGGTCGCACATTCGCCGAATAGAGCGCGCATCAGCAACACTTATGTCTGCCATCGCTCTCCCGCGCTTCAAGCAAGCGTTAGTGCGCATTCATGTCATGGCGCTTGAGCACAAGAAACTGGCGCCACCTCCTCTTCAATGAATTGGTCGGCATCATGGCATTCTCTCTATAGCGGGCTTTGACATCTACATTCCATGATGACTCGCAAAGCCAGTGATGGCTCCAGCTGAACCGACGATATTACTGCTTGGTGAGATCGTACCTGATCATTCACGGCTTTCTCGTCGAGACTGAACAGTGGCAATGCGCCCATCTATGTGAACACGATTGAAATGTACGGGGGGCGTCGAGCCGGCCTGCACCCAGAGCCGTGGACGCCTGGCATGAACTGTCATCGAACCGATGACATCCAGCGGATCGCCTGCCATCTCGGCCTCTCCTCGTAAGCTTACGGTCAGAAACAATGATTAGCCGATCTCATTCAGGGCGATCGTCGGCCGATCTTCACGCGACACTACGATGCAAGTCCGAACGCATTGCTCACGGTATGGCGCTCGCGATACGCTCAGCCTTCTGTTGCTAATGCGGGTGTTGTCTTTCGGACATGGACGTCGCGAATCCGACCTCTGGCAGCGGCTCTGTGTCGACAACGCCCGACATACGCGCTTTTGTTGGCATCAAAGCGGTGCTGATACTTCTGCGTCGTGGCATGTAGATTGCTGCGGTGACGGAAAGCGACCCTAACCGTACCGACCATACACGAGCATACCATCGGCCGGAGGCTCGCCGCGCAACAGACAACGATTCTGATACTCTCCTTGTGAAAGAGGACTCCGAACTTATGAGTGGTACGATGCATGCAAAGCCCGGCATTTTTCCGTGGACCGAAATGACGCATTGGCGCGCACCAAAGCGCCCAACGATCAAGCATTACGGCGCCGATTGTCGCTCCCGGAAGGCGCAAAGGAGGTTGAACCTTTGGCCGCTGGCCGCACTCCTCATAAATGCGCTGCTTTGGGCCGGTATCTACTGGATCATCGCAGCGTTCTTCTGAAATAATCCTGCAAATGGCAAACGCGCGAGGGGCTTTCCGACGCCTCTCGCATGCCGCGGCCGCACCGTGTGCGTACCATCGATCGGACGTGGAGATCTCTTTCACAGACTTAGTTCCAGCGCACACTTCGCGCGGCTACCTGGAAATCCACCCCTGCGACGAACGCAAAGGAAATATTGAGACATGACGCAGATATCTCGAGTTGGCGAAGCTGATATGCCAATTGCAGCGGCGACGAAGTGCCAAACATTGACCTGTAACAGCTCAACACGTCCCCGCGCGGATGGCATTCGGGCCTCCGCGTTAAGCGCGACGCATTGACTGCAAATTGAGGTCTAGGGTTGCGCATTTTCGTGATATAAGAATTAGCTTTCGAGAAGCTGACTAAACAAGTAGACCTGAAGGAGCGTTGGGCAGGCGGCCTGCTCCGCCTTCACGTATGTGTTGCGCTCTGGAGCGCGGCACAGGACCGTCAGGATGCCTCGCCCTACGGTGCCCCTCAACGTCCCTTTCAGGCACTGACTTGCTTGCTGAGCGACATTTGCGTGGCCATTGGGTAGCGATCAACAGGCTGGAGCCTTTTGATGATCCGCAGCGACGCTTTACAGCTCTTCCTCGCGCCACGTATCGTCCTCGTCTTTGTGCATCTGCCACACTTGGGCACGCCGAGCCAGCTTGTCGTATTCCACGGCAATTTTGAGCAGCCTGTCTTTGGCTTTTCCGTCAGCGAGCGCTTCCGCTTTCTTTCGCGTTGCTTCCGCACGGCCTCGCCAGTGGTCGGGCTGGTAGAGTTTACTTTTCGGATTCATGCCGAGAGCATGCAATTCGCAGATCAAAGAAATGCGACAGCGGCGCTCCGTATAACCACGTAACAGCGACGCTCGTGGCCTCGGTCGCCGAAGCGGACGGTCGCCATGCACGGCCGCTATTCTGAAACACCAAAGTGCGCGTTGCAGCCGAGGCTCGTACGAAGAATGCACAGCCCTGCCGTCCTCAGACGATCGGACGCACGAAGGGACTTGAATCGCACGTAGCGTTAGATTGTACGATCCTGGACAAGTGGGAACCACGTCCGACAATCCAGACGGTTCCGGAGACGTCATGAGAATCGCGAATGTTTCAAACCTCTAAACTCACCTGGCGCGACTCGATCAGGACGATAAGATCCTTCAGGTGCATCCTTGTCCGCGCTTCGTCGGAGCTATTCCTGTCGCGGTTGGACGAAATCGCGCGTTTCGAGCTCTGCACGGCAGAGCGCTCCCATAACCGTAGCCTCAGAGGAACGCCAGACGGAGGCTCCATCCCAGATACCCCACCCAACGTCTTCACATAACGCGGGACACGGGCGCGATTACACCAAACTAGTCTCGGCGCGCGCCATCATGGTTCGCTCTGAACGATTGAATGCATCATCAACAGTGGCTTGAGCGCACCTGCGCTTTTGCCTGATCTCTCTGCCTCGCGATAGCTGGCCCGGCCCCTTCAACCCGGCGCCGCGCCGGCCACGGCGTCCGCATTTCTCACACTACCGTACTTAATCAGTTCCGGCCTGTTTCCCGGTTGACAGGTCATGTTGCGCTTCGCGCAGGAAGAACAGTAACGCAGCCACACGGACTTGAAGGGATATCATGACTCAAAATCAACGAACTCAGTTGACTTCGCGCCTCAAAATCTACCACTGCGCCATCGCTCTTGTCGTCGCAATGACAGCTGTAATCCCCGGGCCGGTCAACGCGCGCGATCAAACGCCGACCGCAGAAGAGAAAGAGGCTTGCATGGAGGACGTGTTCCGCCTTTGTAGCAGCCACATACCAGATCGCACCGCCATCACTGCCTGCCTCAGATCCAAGCAAGCGAGCCTCAGTCAGCAATGTCGCTACGTGATCTCCGTGCGAGACACCAGCAAGAAAAGCAGCGACTCGAAGTGAAGATGTGGCGGCCTGTTCGTTTTCCGTATCCCCAGAAATGGTCCCAGCCTGACCTGCAGGGCGGTCACCCGAGGGCAGGTGACGAGCATGGCTCGCCTACAATTGGCCGACGCTTTGGTTCAATCGCGCTTGTCCGGATAGGCGAATGCACAGATTGCCCTTCGACACCGTTCTGATTGCCAATAGGGGTGAGCTAGTCATCTGGAACGCAAGTTCGTCACATTAGTTGATAGCTCGAATCTCTACAGAGGAGAGTGCGAGTGGCGAATGCAGGTGAGCGAGGCCGGCCGATCGCGCCGTTAGTGCTGAGTCCGCAGGAGCGGGCGTACTTGGAGAGGCAAGTTCGTCGTCATCGTGTTGCCCGGTCGCTATCTGAGCGATGCCGCGCGATCCTGCGATGTGCGGATGGCTTGCCAAGCAAGTCTGTAGCTGCCGAACTCGGCCTCCACGAACATACCGTTGGCAAGTGGCGCCGCCGATTCTTGAAGGACCGCTGTGATGGCCTGCTTGACGAGGCCCGCCCTGGCCGCCCTCGCACCATCGACGACGATCAGGTCGCTGCCGTGATCGAGCGGACGTTGCGTATGACGCCGGCCGATGCGACGCACTGGTCGATCTGCTCGATGGCTGCGGAAACTGGCTTTTCCCACACCACGATCCGCCGTATGTGGGCGGCGTTCGGCTTGCAGCCGCACCGCAGCCAGACGTTCAAGCTGTCGAGCGATCCGCTGTTCGTCGACAAGGTGCGCGATATCGTCGGCCTTTACCTGTCTCCACCGAACCGAGCCCTCGTCCTCAGCATCGATGAGAAAAGCCAGATCCAGGCACTCGATCGCGAGCAGCCGGTCTTGCCGATGATGCCTGGGGTGCCGGAACGTCGCACGCACAGCTATGTGCGGCATGGTACGACCTCGCTGTTTGCTGCGCTCGATGTCGCCTCGGGGTTCGTTATCGGCAAATGCTACAAGCGCCACCGAGCGGTCGAGTTCTTGAAGTTTTTAAAAGAGATCGATGCCCAAGTTCCTGAAGGGCTCGATGTCCATATCGTCATGGATAACTACGCCACCCACAAGACACCCAAGATCAAAGCGTGGCTCGCACGTCGGCCTCACTATCATGTTCATTTTACGCCGACGTCCACGTCATGGATCAATCAGGTCGAGCGCTGGTTCGCTGAACTGACCAGAAAGCAGATCCAGCGAGGTGTCCACACCTCCGTCAGGCAGCTCGAGGCCGACATCCGTACCTTCATCGACCTGCACAACAGAAACCCGAAGCCCTTCAAATGGACCAAGTCCGCAGACCAGATTTTGGCTTCGGTCAAACGCTTCTGTCACAAAGCTCAGCAGACATTATTTGGCGAACTTTAGATTCGCGTGACTAGCCGCACGTATCATTAAAATGCTGCACAAGCTTGGAATTCGTCCTGCAATTTCCTACCATGAGGTTGACGCGGGGCCCCTCTTCGAGCGCGGATGTTCGGTGCAGCGCCGTTTCCAGAAGATCATCCAGGAAACGCCCTCGCTAGCGTTATCACCAGAATTGCGGACCCGGATTTGCGAGACCGGCCTCGGCATCGCCCGTGCAGCGAACTATCAGAATGCAGGAACGGTCGAGTTCATTTCCAGCAGCGGAGAGTTCTACTTTCTGGAAATGAATACACGCCTTCAGGTCGAACACCCGGTGACCGAGATGATCACCAGCATCGAGCTGATCGCCGAATAAGTCTATGCGGCAGCGGGCCGCGAACCTGCACTTTCGCAGCCGTGTTTCAAATGGGCATGCAATCGAGCTCAGGCTCTGCGCGGAGGCTCCCGAACGCGGATACCTCCCGACCACCGGCAAAGTACTTCTTCTCGAGTATCCGGATGGCGTACGGATCGACAGCGGCATCATGCAAGGCCCGCACATCACGCCGGCGTTCGATCCCATGCTCGCCGAAATCATCATGCCACCGCATAGAGGCTGCTCTGAAGGCCCATCGCGCCGTTCGCGAACTGGTTCTACTTGGGTGCGAGACCAACGCGAGCTTGCTCGCCCGGATTCTTTGTGACGAGGCATTTCTCGTCGATCCGTTCCATACGGGATACCGAGAAGAACACCCACATGTCGCAGCGGGCAACTTTGCTGCCAGAATGTCTGCGTTCCTGTGTATCCGCGGCTCTCCTGACGAGACCGGTCCGCGAAGCGGCCGACGCCGTGCCCGAGCTTCACGCAGCACTCGTCAGTTGGCGCGGCGCCCTCATGCACGCCAGCGTGTCGGGCACCGGTGATTACTTCGCAAGCTCCGAGATCCAGGCAAATGCGATTGCCCGCGATGTCGTTCCTGGCTTCCACCAACCAACGAAGACCTCGATCGATCGAGTAGGCCCCGAGCCGCCCGCCTATAGTGCGTCCGAACTCTACGGGATCATTCCAAAGGACGCGCAAGCGCGTTCGACATGCGAGAGATCATTGCTCGTCTGGTCGATGGCAGCCGATTTCAAGAATACCAGCCGCACTATGCGACATCACTCGTGTGCGCTTTGCGCGGCTTCATGGATTTCAAGTCGCGATCCTGCCAATAATGGCGTGCCGTTCGGCGACAGCGCGCTAAAGGGGGCTCATTTCATTCAGCTGTGCGACAAGAACCGGACGCCCCTGCTCTTCCTGCAGGGCGGTGATCCGGCCGGAACACCGCGGTAAAGAGGCCGCTGCGGACGCGGCAAGCGGGCGCGAGACAGTGTCATCGGTCCTGCGACAAGCACCTGCAGTGTTCTAACTGGCCGACGATCTCCTCTCGCCCCCGAAATGGAGCTTGACCCTCACGTAGCGTCAGGTTGTAGCCTCGCCAAGTGTGCCCACAATCAACCGACTACCGCCTCAAGCGCCAATGAGGCCATGCCGCGTGGGGCGGGGCCGCTGCATCAAGGCAATCGGTGCCGTGTCGTCTCTTCAACGATGTCTCGCTGAACGGAAGAGCTCGAGGTTGGACAAGGAACGCGTAAAGTTCGATGGAAGTGCTTAGATCGATCATCGGCAAAGTTGCCACGGGCGCCACTCTGACGCGTGAGGAAACTGCGTCAGCCTTCGACAGCATGATGTCGGGTTACGCAACTCCCTCGCAAATCGGAGCCTTGTTGATGGGGATGAGGGTCCGGGGCGAGACGGTCGAAGAAGTCACCGGCGCCGCCTCGGCGATGCGGAATAGAATGCCGCGGATCGAGGCGGCATGCGACCCCGTCGGTCTCGCTGGCACAAGCGAGACCCTTATGTATTCGGTCAACGTGTCGACGTGTGCTTCCTTCATCGTCGCCGGAGCCGGCATTCCTGTGGCCAAGCATGCCAACCGCGCTGCGTCTTCGGGTTCAAGCGCCGCAGACGTGTTGGCGCGCCTCGGTGTGAAGGTTGATCTCAAGCCTGAGGCCATCGCACGTTGCGTGCAGGAAGCCGACATCGGCTTCATGTTTGCGTCAGCCCATTATCCGGCGATGCAGCGCATCGGGCAGATCCGGACCGCAGTTGGAACCCATACGATCTTTAATCTGATCGAGGCTCTGTGCAACCCGGCCGGGGTCAAGCGGCAGATCGTTGGGGTATTGTGTCCCGAATGGGTGCAGCCTCTGGCGTACGCCTTGAAGAACCTTGGTGCCGAATCGGCATGGGTTGTTCATGGCTTGGACGGGCTCGACGAAATAACCCTCACCGGCCCAACGTTTGTTGCTGCGCTTGAGGCGGGTATAGTTCGCACCTTTGAAGTGACGCCGGAAGAAGCCGGGCTCCCCCGCAGCCGCAACGACGCGCTGGAGAGCAGCGATGCCGAGGCTAATGCCGTTGCGCTGCAAAATGTGCTCGATGGCGTACCAGGTCGATTTCGCGACGCCGCGCTTTTGAACGCGGCGGCGGCGTTGGTCGTGGCCGGGCGGGCCTCGACACTGCAGGAAGGCGTAGCACTTGGACAAGAATCACTTGATCGCGGCGCCGCAGCCGCTCGACTGAAGCGTCTGATCGCGGTTTCGAACGCCTGACAGCCGAGCTAGCCGATGTTCCGGTATTGCGACCAAGTCTGCTGCTCACGAGCGCGAAAACACTACAGCCACGAATGCGCGTCACTTCCGCGGAATTTCAAGGAGCGTGCGCCGCCTGCGCTCGCCCTGCCGAAAGCAATTCGCGCTCAGCACGCCGCGCGAGAGCCAACTTTTTTATCGACGAGAGCCTGTTGCAGCCCGGGTTGCCGAGGTGAGGACCCGCGATGAAGCGCGCGCTGCGCGCCAAAGGAGACAATCGAATGATGTCCTTGCAGAGGATTGAAACACTCGGATCTATCGCAGTGATGGAACACATCATTCGGAAGTTTCGGGAATTGATCGATACAGATAGCTCGATCCCGCCGGAGCTGCGGGGTGCGCTGCACGCAACGCTCGATGAGCATCTTATCGAGGCAAAAAAGCGTGTTCTCCTAAATGTGCATTAGGTGCGCCGATGCCGTCTACATGCGGAGAAGCTCTGGCAGGCGCGCGGGCGGTACCGCAATCGGCATCATCCCGTCCGCACGGGGCCCCAGCGAGGTTCCAACCCAGCTGATCGGATCGCGACCACGGCTCCAGGTGCACTGGCGCGTCGCCGGGCTGCTCAGCGCGGTCTGCTGTTTGATGAGGGCCCTGTTGAAACACGTGGCGGCGGCAGTTCTCAATTCTGCCGCTGCGATCGCCGATCCGGCGCAACGCGCCGAGATATTGCACGTCCGTCCGGTCCTGACTGTAGCTGATCCAGAGGACATCGAAGTCATACCCGGTCTCATCTGAGCCTGCCAGGCACGCAATTCCCACACCGGGTACCCCATTACAGGCCCAATAGGGATCAAAGTCGTCTCTGGGTGTGGAGACACTAGAAGTGGGGTTCAACTCCAGAGGCAGATCATGAGCCACCGGTTCTCTCCTGCGATTCGGGATGTGCCGTCTATCCAACCGGCAGAGTTCCGCCATGCCATGCGAAGCCTGGCGAGCGGTGTCGCCATCGTGACGACCGGGACGGCAGCCGGACGACGTGGACTGACGGTGAGTTCTGTGACGTCACTCTGCTTGGAGCCGCCGTGCCTGTTCGTTGGCATCAAGCCCGCTCCGAGGTACATAATGAGATCCTTGCCAACGGCAGCTTTGGAGTCAGTGTTCTCCGCAGTGACCAGGAGGACCTTGCCCTGCGTTTTGGCGGTCGGGAGGGGGCGAAAGGCGTTCACCGCTTCGATACCGCGCCCTGGAATCAGGGCGTCCTCAATGTACCGCTATTGCCGGACGCATTTTGCGCGCTCGAATGCGTTTTGTATGACCACAAGGTGCTTTGGCACACATACCATCTTGATCGGACGAATTATCGCGACCCGAGAAAGCCATGGAAATCCGTTGATCAACTTCCGGGGCGCGCTTCGAACCTTACTGCTTGACTGAGTGCGGTTTTTGCGCAGATGCCGTCGGGAGAGCAGAACGGTGGATGGCCTCAATCGCTGGTCGCTTCCAGCGACGGTCATCGAACAATCGCCCGGGCTGCGACTGGTTTCACAGATTAGAGCTCGTATTGAAAGGCCTCATCAGCTCCGGCGATTTCGGCGCTTCGCCTGTCCTGCTATGCTGGCGCCGGCCTGCGACCTCCCGCGTCGAGACGCGTGCGGGTTACCTGGTCAGGACAATGCGTTTTTTGCCGAAATCGCAGGAAGGTCCTGATCAGAACAATTACAGCTCACCAGAACGTCCAACTCCAGTACGGCCTCGGCTGCATAATCTCGTCGAAAACTACCAGCTTTGGTAGCTCAGTTGTGATCGACAGGCGCGTAGCATCGTTGCCGCAGCAGGATCTGGTCCAGAGGCACGCCCCGGGGTCACAACGGATGGCGCCTCTCTAGATCTTCGGGCTCGATTCTGATGTGAGTAGATGGTGATGTCATCATCTTGCAGAAGCGATGACAATCGAATTCAAAGGCGTCAGACAACCATGTCCAGCAACGCGTTCGAAATCGCCCCGATTCTCAAGGGCATTCGCCGCTGGGTCCTGATCGAATCTCCGACGGAGCGGCCGGATCAGATCAACAAACTGGCTGATGTCGTCGCAGCAGGCTATCGCGACCTGCCGGCCAGCGTCGAGCGCGTTGCGGGGCGTGACGGCTGCGGCGATCATTTGGTCACCCGCTCTTCTTGGGGGCAGGGCGTACCGGGCATTCTGGTGTTAAGCCATCTCGACACCGTTCATCCGATGGGATCTATCGAACGGCTACCATTCAAGATCGACGGCAACAATGCGTTCGGCCCCGGCATCTACGACATGAAGGGCGGTGCCTACCTCGCCTATCACGCATTCCGGCAAATCTGCGCCGATGACGCACGCCCGCCGCTCGGCATTACCCACCTCTACGTCTCGGACGAAGAGATCGGCAGCCCAACCTCGCGCGCGCTGATCGAGGCCGAGGGCCGCAAGGCCAAATACGTGCTGGTGACCGAGCCGGCGCGCGACGGCGGCAAGGTCATCACGGGGCGCAAGGGCGTTGCGCGCTTCGACGTATTCATCAAGGGCGCGCCCGCGCATGCCGGCACGGGCCCCGAGGACGGCCGCAGCGCAATCCGGGAACTCGGCCATGTGATCCAGACGCTGGAAGCGATGAACGATCTCACGCGCGGTATCACCGTCAATGTCGGCGTCGTCCGCGGCGGCACCAGGCCCAACGTCGTCGCGGAACTGGCCTATGCGCAAGTCGACATGCGCGTCCCGACCATGGCCCATGCCGACGAGCTGGTGCCGAAGATTCTCGGCATCAGCTCGCGCACCGAGGGCGTCAGCGTGAAGGTATCAGGCGAATTGAACCGTCCGCCATATGAGAAGACCAGCGCCGGTGCTGCGCTTTACGCACACGCCAAAGAGCTGGCCGCCGAGCTTGGCTTCGAGCTGCTCGACGCGTTCAGCGGCGGCGGCTCCGATAGCAATTTCACCGCGCCGCATACCGCGACCCTTGACGGCCTTGGCGTCGACGGCAAGGGCGCGCATACGCATTATGAGCAACTCTACATCTCGTCGATTGAACCTCGCGCGCGGCTGCTGTACCGCCTCTATCAGACGCTGCGATAATCCCCGCACCAGGCGAAGTCAGCGACCGCGACGTGCGTTGGATGACGGCCGCCGGCACTTCGCAGGATCGTTCCTCGCCCTCCCCCAAGGGCTACAGGCTGCGCCCCCATCAGGCCGGCCTCATCGAAAACTATCGGTCGGATGCCGCATTTGGCATTGCAGGGTCAGCGTCGGATAGAAGTGACTGAGCTAATCAATGACGGCGCAGCGGAGGTCAGGCGGGCAATCGGCTGCAAAGGTAGCGAGCAATTGGTCGCAAAAGGGTGAGCGTTTCCGACAATGGGCTCATCGGCAGCGACCCTGATCTCAAAGGGAGACGAACTTTCTTGACGCAAATCGCAGCGCTGAATGCGTGCGACACCAGACCGGCCGGCGGCCCGATTTGAGAGCTTGGCCACGTTCACACGGCTGCCTAAAAGGGCTTGAATCGGACGTAACGTTAAGTTGTACGATCTTGAGGTGGGCACCTATCTCGGTCTGCCGCCGGGATTGTGAAGGATTGCGAATGTCTCAGCTGGTCAGATCCCCGTCCCGATGGTCGGTCATGATCCTCATCCCCGGTGGCGGGTCGGTCGGAAGGGCTCTGCAGCGAGTCCCGATTGCGGCGCTATGGCTCGCACGTAGCTTTGAATGGTTCGCCATTCCGGAACCGAGACTATGTGGCTGTTCTGGGCCGGGGCACCAGAGAGCCGATGAGGTCAGAATTGACCGACGTAGACCTCCATCCGAACCCCCTACGGGGGGACGCTGCTTCCCGAATCTGAACCAGGCCCCTCCACTGGCGCGACACCGCGCCAAAATCAGTTCGCCGAACCGGCTTTCCGCTCTGTTCAAACTGCTTTCCCGTGGTGGCAAGGCATTTCCATCGCGCAAAGGTGCGACAGACGGCGGGCCTGCGCAGGTTTTCAAAGAGCCTGAGCTGCAATTGTCGCTCCGCGTGACCAGCGCGGTGTCGGAAGATATTGCTTGGCATTATGGAGAAGCAAGTTGAAAGAGCCCGACGGCGTCAAGAAGGTCTTGTTGATCGACCATATTGAAGGCCAATGCCGTTGCATCATCGGCTTCAAAGATGGAGATGCCAGAGAGGCCTATATGTGCGGCGAGCCTGTATATCAAAGACGCGGCAAGAAACTGTCTTCGTGGTGTGTCTATCACTACGGACAGATGCACACGACCGCCGCCCAGCAGAACAGAATGGGTGATCAATCGGCCGAGATCCCTCAAGCAATATCCATTGTTCGCAACCCATGACATCCACCAAGAACCGGGTCCGGCCAAGGCCGTGTGATCATCGCCTGTACAAGGGCCAACCGAAGCATGTGATCGGGGCCTCGCCAAATTCCGGGTTGCGGCGGAAGCGCATCGCGGCAAACGTACTGTGCGGGCCTGACGCGCATGAATAACGCGTTGGATCTCTGCAGACTGATCGAGCGAAACGCTCCGTATGCTCCCGACAACACTGCGATCCATTTCGAAGTGCAGACTCTCAGCTACGTCAGCCTCAACCGACAGACTGGCGGATCGCTCGCGCCTTCAAGAGTCAGCTCGACGTCCAGAGGGGAGACCGGATCGCGATCCTCAGCTTTAGCAGGCCGAATTATCTGGGGCTGCAATGCTCGATGCGAAAGCACCGACCTATCCTCTCTCGGAGCAGGACGGCGCCAAATCAAGCTTCGCTCAGTGCCTCACCACGGCGCAGCAAGTTCACCATTGTTGGCATCACGATCCCTGTCTGATCGCGCCCAAATGCCCGGAGGTCGCGGATGCCGCGGATCCTGATCATGAATGCCGGTACGGCTCAAATGTCGGGCGCCGATCTGACACCAGCTCAACTTTCGCTGGCCGCCAACTCGGCATACCGTTCAGCGTGGTTTGCTCATGAGGGTGACCTGATAGTCTCCCCGGTAGTCATCCCGGCGGATCTGCTATCCTTCATTGGTGCGACCCTCGATTTCGACGCATCGAGTCTTTGTCTGCTTGTACCCGAAGGCGGCCGCCAATCGCCGATCCTTGATGATTGCACACTTCTGTCCAAGACTATTGTTGAGCGAATCAACCGACATATTCGTCAGAAATCAACCTGGCGATTGTATCCCTGCTACTCTACCGAAGGCGTCGCACGCCTGGCGGCCATGCTGGGCATACCGCAGACCGGCGACGACTTCGCTCTGCAGCGAGGGCCTGATCTGTTGAACCGCAAGAGCCACTTCCGTCAATTGGCGACAAGCGTCGCACTTCCGCTGCCCAATGGATCCGTCACGACGGACTCAAACGAACTATTCAGAGCGGTCACTTCCCTCAGAACCGAGACCGGCAGCGTCATTGTAAAGCTGGACAATGGAGCCGGTGGAGTCGGAAATGTCATCCTGACCGGCAATGAAAGCGATCCACTACCTGGGGCAAGAGATACCCGGCGAATTCCATGGCCGTCGTTTGATCCTGACGCGCTTTGGTCTGAGATGACAACGGCATCGTGTAAGACGCTGGTCGTGGAGTCGTACCACCTGGCCAAGTCTTTGTTCTATCTCGAGTATGAAATCGAGGATGGTTCAATCGTTTTCATGAACAGTGGAAACATACGTCTGCGTAAAAGCACGGATCGATCCGAAAGAGCTCTGATCTGGACAGGACTTGAGCTTCCAAGCGACCTGGGGAACGAGCAGTGGTTGACTGCTCAGGCGCATGCCTACCGATTTGTGGCGCTTGCGCGAAACCTGGGATATCGCGGAATGATCAACATTGACGCCATTTTCACGGATGACGGACGGTTGCTGTTTAATGAAGCGAACGGCCGCTGGGGTGGCGGCTCGGTGTTACACAGCATTGCCGTCCGGCTGCTGGGCTTCGACTATTCCGGTTGCAACGTTATTTTATCCGCTAGAAATGTTCGATCACGATCCCTCCAAACAGCGCATGATCGTTTCGTCAAGGAAGGATTTCTGTTCGACCGCACACGCAAGGAGGGCGTGATCCCGCTTGCCGCCGACGAAGAGGCCGGCACGGTGGAGTGCCTTGTGATTGCGCGCGATCGGCCCGCGGCCCGCGATCTGCAGGACCGGCTCCTGAGAATGGTTTGATTGAGATCCCAGCGACCATATCTTCAATCGCTCAATTGATCCGAACTTGCCCCTGCTTTCGATCCGCGCTGAAACGGCCACCCTACGCGACGTGAATGTCTGCTTCGTCTCGCTCGAGCTCTGTCAGCCCCAATCGCGACCACCCTTAAGTCGCTCCTGAAGTGCTGGCCGATCGGCGATGAGGTGCTCGAGGTGCAGCGGCTCATTGTCTGGCCGCTCGCCCTGCGCCAATCGTCCAATCAGCGCTCGCGTCGCGCCTACCACATAGACTCCGCAATCATGGCCGTTCTGTTGCCGGGCCATGCGGGCTGGTTGCAGGCGGACGCCCAGACGTGCTGCGAGCTCTTCTGCAACGGTACTGTGCGAGACCCGGCGGAGTCATAGTGATAGGCAACCGGCGCGTTGGGCACAGAGTCTTCTCTTCTGATGGATCCTGCAAAGCCCCAGTGCGCGCACATGCCGTCCCAAATCGCCCCGAGCATTCGGCTGTTTTCTAGGTCTGGTAGCTGTCGAGAACCTGACGACAACACAGGCTTCCTGCGCGCAGCGCGAGTCCACCATCGCGCGCGCCGACACGCCTAACCGCTTCGACGCAGCGACGATGACTTGCCGCAACTACTCTGAGCAACCCGAGATTCGATTACGCGTGGTCGCTTTTACAGGCATCAAGGCTAGCCGTAACGTCCGACCGGCGTTGTGGCAGCCTTTGCGAGGGATCGTCTGAGCACAAGATGGCCACGCTACCGCTCTCTCCTGAGAGCTCACCCCTTACCAAATTCATTCGAAAGCGAATTCAGCCATCCCACCTCATAGCCCAGCGGTAGAGCTTTCGACGATCCGGCGGTTCGCGCCGCTGCGTTTTGAACAGAAGTAGACCAGCGATCGGCGCTCGCCGGACAGCACAGGCTTCACCTCATGCCGGAGCTTACATGTGGTGACAAGCACGGCGCCAAATGGCGGTCGGAATACCTGGTGTTCGTACACACTTGGATATACTACGAACTCACCCCCCTCGAAGTCCCTCGCCAGCTGCACAATCACCGCGTACTCGAAATCCGGGTCGCTCGCAGCATCCAGATGAATGCCAACAAAGGAACCAGGAGGCATCCGATGCATCTGGCATCGGCGAATCACGTAATCTGACGTGGCTCCCAAAATCTTTTTTAGCGCGAAGCTGCGGTCTTTCCTTTCAAGTAGTTCCATGATCTGCCCTGGAGCTGCACCACTGGCGTCGCTAGGAGCGTGGCCGGGCGGGTCTACCCTCACGCGTCTGACAAAAACATTGTGCGAGTCGCCGGCATCTCCCTCCCTCACTTCTTCTTCGGGAATCTCACCCTGCAGCTGATCGATCTTGGCCAAGTCATCTTGGGTGAACAATATCTGGGGGCCGATCACGACCGTCCCCTTCACCAACAGCTCTATGCGGTATTTTGTCAAAGCTTCTTCTGAAAGCAAACGGGATTTATGATTCATTGCGCGCGCCATTCGAGTTCACTCCAGGGTTTTATCTTCGACGCAGGACTGAAGGTCCTGGTGCATCGAGCGGAATGCTTGGTCCCAATGCTCGCCATCGAACTCGCTTATTCTTATGCGTTCGATGGTTCTGTTATCCAGGCATCGAATATTTACGCTGAATCCGGAGGGGTTCGACCGCGGCCTATAGAATGGCTTTACGCCACAAACCCGGCAAAACGTGTGCCGAGCGATGTTCTTGTTGAACTGATACGCCGTGAGGAATTCTTCGCCACACTCAATTCCGAGCTTATCGCCAGGTACGAGCAAGTGCAGAAATCCAGACATTTGGCAGATTGAGCAATTGCATCGAACTGCAGAGAGCTCTCGCGGCGCTCGGACGTAGAACTTGACAGAACCACAGTGACAACGGCCATGGTGTTCGATCTCCGAGTGATCATCTCCCTCAAGTGAGACAATTCGGAGCAGATCGCGGCACCACTGTAAGCTGAGCCGATAGGCTCGATCGAATTCATCCAAAAAGCGATGATTACGGTCAGCCGGGACAAGTTCGCCAATCAGCCGGCTTGTCATTTCTCCGTGATACTTCTCCGCGGGATCTTCTCCGCCGACATGGCTGCGGAAGTACTCAAGATCGTCAGGCCGCGCCTTAAAGGTTTTGACCAGAGTGGTCCATAGCGACTGGATCATGTCCGCAGCATGTAGCTCAAAAGCGACCATGTAGGCGCAACGCACTAAGGGATCTTTCGATGACAATCCGGCATAGAGAGAATGCAGGTACCGCTTCGTCGTGGCGCTGTAGTTGGGCCGTATTGCTCTG
Source organism: Bradyrhizobium sp. ISRA430 (assembly GCF_029909975.1). NCBI lineage: Bacteria > Pseudomonadati > Pseudomonadota > Alphaproteobacteria > Hyphomicrobiales > Nitrobacteraceae > Bradyrhizobium > Bradyrhizobium sp. ISRA430. Next base: position 7,547,666 of record NZ_CP094516.1, on the reverse strand, counting down.
CCGAGTAGCTTCGACGCATCCCTTCTAAACAGGTTGGAGTGGAAGTTCTCAGTCACCAGAATATCGGGTAGCGCCGCCTTGCCGCCCTGGAGAATTTGGCCATAACCACCTGTCTCATCCCAACAGATGAAGTTTGCGACCACGCTGGTCAGTTCAATGTCCCTCGCAAGATCTCGATTGTGATTCATTGCATCGAATATGAGATCCCTTTGCGACCCCGCCTGCAGGTACGGGAACGCCTGTGACATCGCCAGATATTCAGGCAGCAGGCTAGCGACCTGGTCCTCGGACATCTCCGCAGCGAACGGGTGCGGGCCGAACAGGGCTCGCGCTTGCTCAGTCAAATACTCGCAGCATATCTGCGGAGGCTGATCGGGTGTAAATCGAGACGCTTGAGATGTCATTTGACCCCTGGCGATGAGGAGAGAACGGTCCTTGACGGAGCAACTTCGTATCCGGGCCAACTGTTGGCTACCGCGAGTTCGTTGGTTTCGATGAGCTTGTGTTCGCGTTCACCATCCAGGCGACATTCTTGGTGGCCGCCTTCGCGGTAGCAGACAGCGGCATGCTCAGTCCTGCTCACGCGCATCGAAGGGAACGCGTAGATCAACTGAGCGGCGGCGATCCAGACGGATTCCGGTCCACGAAAAGTTTCGATGCCGCGAATTCCCGGCACGGCCAGCATTCGCTTGCAGAGTCATGGTGAGATATTACGCCGCACAGGCCCTCGCGGTTGCTGCTCCTGCCAGTTGATGGACCGCTATGAGCTTCGTACAGCATTGCAAGGACTATCCGCATCTACCTGGCTCTCGGGGCCTTCGGCCGCAAGCTGCGCGAAATACGGGCTGCTGGCCGGCACCAACTTCTCAAAGAGACCGCCGCTAGGTTTCGCGTCCGCGACGCGCCACCACGCTGTCTTCTTGCACGTCTACAGCAATCACCGTGCCAACTCGTGCACTCACACCACAGATTCTGAATACATTGACAAAACGCTCGCGACCGACTCCTCATTGCAATTGTATTGAACCTGACAGCGCTTGCACGGCCGTCAGAAACCAGACGGCGAAGAGCCAGCCGCCACTCACAACGGGTATAGGGCTGTTGAATCGCGAGGGTGGTCCAAAGGTGCCACATAGGTGGGCTTCGCGCGCTTAACAGCGCGACAGCGCTTTGGGCGTTCGGGCGCTAGCATGGTGGTCCCGGTCGCTGACGTAATCCGTCTTCGCTCGTGACAACTACGCGAAGCAGCCGCCTCAGGCCGTCGAACACGACCATATAGTGGGATCTGGACGCATGCGCAGCCCTTTGTCGATGCGCCTGACAATCGCGGCCAACTCCGGGCATCGATCGAGGCCATAACGCGGTCTACGGAACATGTAGTCCCCGCTGATCGCGAGCAATCGAAGAACGCCATGGACCAGAATGCGCAGTTCGCGGACTGAGATGCCTAGCTACATCTTGCGCGCTCACTGGACGCGGGTGCCTCATGGTGTTGGTACATCCTTGGACCGTTTTCGATCAGGTCTGTCCAGATCAAGCGTCACGGACAAGTGCAGCAAGATCGGCTTCGAGCTTCGGTTGATGCTTGAAAATAGCGTCTATCAACGCCTGCGCCGGTTGCTCGGCGGCCTCGACCAGCGCCGCCTTCTCAGCCCGCGCAGAGGGCGCGAACACTCGCTTGACGACGGTCGGCGATCCCTTGAGGCCGCATTTGGAGACGTCTTCGATACCGGCATCGTTTGCGCTCCATTTCACGATTTGGGCACGCGCGGCACGCAAGGCATCCGCCATCGCGCCGCGCCGAATCTGATTCGTTGCCTCCAGCATGGTGATGAGACAGGGCAGCTTCGTGTGCAGCACCTGGACACCACCTTCGGAGCGTCGTTCCGCTTCAATTGTATGGGCAGCGAGATCTAAGGATCTGACTTTCGCAACGTAGGTTAGCTGCAGTACGCCCAGCCGCTTTGCGATACCGGGCCCAACCTGCGCCGTATCGCCGTCGATCGTCTGCTTTCCCGTGAAAATGAGGTTTGTCGGGCCATATTCCTTACCAATTTTTCGGATGGCTGTTGCAAGTGCATACGTTGTGGCCAGGGTGTCGGAGCCCGCAAAGCAGCGATCGGTGAGTAGGACGGCGCGATCGGCGCCATAAGTCAGCGCCTTTCGCAAAGAATCTTCCGCCGATGGCGGTCCCATTGTAAGCACGGTAATTTCGCCGCCGAACCGATCGCGCAGCTCCAGCGCGGCCTCGAGCGCGAAGAGGTCATATGGGTTGATGATGGTCGGCACTCCCTGACGCATGATTGTATTGGTCACCGGGTGCACGCGGATCTGCGCCGAGTCCGGAACCTGTTTGATGCAGACGACATTGTGCACGGTGTTGCTCCAAAAGCTGCGACAGCTGCGAAGAGCACAGCAAGTGTTGTACCATCGCCCGCCATTTTGGAATCGGCTTGCCATCACAGAGGCATAGACCGGGTAATGTGCCCCTCTAGCCCGCTTCCCGACGTACGAATGCTAACATAGTCGGGACTGCGACAGCGCTGTTCCGCAGGGCACGTCAGGTGACCGAGGCCAGGACAGCTTGCGACAGATTACCGCCGCTAATCACCAGCGGGGGGCGGACCGGTTGACGTTCAATGAGCATTGCCGCTCATTAGTCCAAGCTTGATCGACGGATAGGCATCACGCTTGTTAGATGTTGAACAACCGACGGTTCGCGATTGCATGGCCCGCCAGGTGACGCTCAGTATGTCATGGCGCGCAAGTCCTCTCTCATCGAACCAGGTGAGCCCGCCTTTCGACAGCAGAAATCAGTTTGGTAGTATGGCGTCGCGATCAGGTACTGATGATCGAAAAGTGGCCCGCCGTAGATCGAAGCCTGGAAGTCGACGCCCGCCTGAAGATTGCTGGTATCGGATTTCTTAAGCGGAAAGGTTTCGGTGCCTTGAGCATCAACGAACGGCGCGATGACCCAACCGAACTGAGGCTTGCTGAAATCGATCGGCGTGTAAGGGTCGCCAAGCTTGCCGTTTACGCAAGGAGTGAGCGGGTCTTGATAGTAGAGTATGGCCTGTACCCGAGCGTTCACTGATGCGGACGTGGTATGCCCGATACCGTCCTGAGTGACTCCGAACGACGCTCCCTTGGCACTGGCGAGGGGACCGGCCTCCCCTCGAAGCTGAAATGTATCCAGACGGTTGCGCCGGATGAGGAGCGGGTCGACCCCCGCCGCGCACGGCCCAATGGGGAGCGCCGGCGCGGCAGCGTCGTTTGCGGGCTTTGGGGCCGGCCTCGATGCGGGGGCCGCTGGCGACGAAAGGCCAAGCGCCTTCAAGATTTCCGATCGTTTGCGTCCTCTATAGTACAGAATTTCGTTCTGACGGTTGGCGCGCAATTGCGCGAGCATCTTCTGATCTCGCTGATCGAGCAATGCTTCGACTTGCTTCGCGTCCTCAACTGGATCGGGTGCTGCCGGTGTCGGCTTGTCGGGGCCAGCCCATGTCGGGTGGACCGCAAAGAGGCCGGTGATCGCCACAATGATTAGGAGAATGGGAGCGCCCGCGATTCTCATGTTGACCCTAGCCCTCCGTCACCTGCCAACCAGCGTGCTTGTAGGACAGGACGAAGCTGTTGATCAGATCGCCCATCGTTTTCACGTCCTTAATCCCGATGGCAATGCCGGCCTTGGATATCCAAGGAATCGCCACCCCGTGGAAAAGCTGGCTATTCCACGCAGGCACATACATCTGTGAAGCTTTACAGAGATTGACGTAAAGATCTTCCAGGCCGAGGTTGTGCAGAAGGGCGCTTATCGGCGTTGCGGAAGGAATAGTGTGAGGGCCGTGCGGGTCGTGGCTCTTGTCGAAGTACCACTCAAGGCGGTGATAGATTTCATCCCGGCTGATGGTGCGGGACGTCGTCCCTGCAAAAACGTCGCCCGCCGCTACGCTCTTCGGCTTTCGCGGCTTCCTCTTCGGACGCGTATTCGCCATGGCTTCCCCTCCCCACCCCTGCTCCCGGCGGGAAATAGTGGGCCACGACAAGATGATCGCGAGCTAGGAGCTCTCCTAGTTGACACGCCCGAACGCGAGTAGAGCCTACGGTAGCAAAACGCTTTCGCTTGGCGCGTGCGGATTGCGCTTGGTAGGCTAGGCTCCAGCAATGCACCTTTGGTCAATCAAAGCCGCTTCGATGGACGCTGGATATGGAGCGATTCAATGATGAGAGCTTCACGGGATGCTCGGTGCATCTCTTGCATTGCTGCTGGCATTTTTTGACGCTCGGCGTTCGCGCGGCGTCGGCAGATGAACCGATCCGCATCGGGATTCTTCACTCGATGAGCGGCGTGACCGCTCCGGACGAAGCGCAATTGAGAGACTTCCTGTTTTTTCTGGCGGCAGAACAGAACAAGCCGTGGCCGGGAACATGGATGAAGCGGGCAATTAAACCCCGTGCGGACCGCCTGGAGCGCACAAACTAAGCGCGAGTACGCACCGTAACTTCGTCTCGAACGGTGTGGATCTTTTCGGCGCGTCTTGCCAACTCTTCATAATTCTGCGCCACCTTCAGCAGGCTTTCCTTCGTTTGACTATGCTCCGCATTGCCGGCTTTGGTCCGAAACTCCTCGGCTCGCATCCGCCAATACTTCGGCGAGTACATACGCTCAATCGGCATGGGCGACCCTCATTCTGGTTTGGTTCACTCGAAGGTTGGCGGCTGTTTCCCTGAAGCTGCAATTGGCTCCAGACTCCCATCGCTTCGCTGGTCCGGTCGGTGGAGTGGTTCACTTCCTGGCTTTGCGGAAGACCTCACAAAATTCAGCAGTGGAGCTCATTCAGTGAAGATGCTGCTTTTCGGCCCGGCAGGCTTGCCGACCTGGTTGTCCGCATTTCTGATGCCTCTCGCGTCGTTCGGCATGCTCGCTCGGTGAAACAAGATCAGCGTGATCAGTTCACCCCACGATGGCAATCGTCATCGGGCTTCGAGGAGCGCGGCTCGATCTGATCGCGATGGGCGTTGCTCTTTATTGGTGCGAAGGAGCGCACAAGGCACGGAGAGACGAATCGCAACGCCATCCGGACGCCACTCGCGTTCAATGTGACCGTCGAGCTGACGGCTCGTAGCTTGCAACAGATAGCTACCGAATCCCTGCCCGCAACGCGGCGGCTCGGCGATCGGTCCACCGTGCTCCTCCCAGGTCAGCACGAATCGGCCTTTCTGTCCGTAACAGGAAACGTCTACGCGCCCCGTCGGCCGCACCAGCGCACCGTATTTTGCGGAATTCGTGGCGAGTTCGTGCAGAATAAGAGCAAAGCTGGTCAGGACGGAGCTGTTCAGAGAGAGGTCCACGCCAGTGACGCTGAAACGGGATGGCTCAGCCTTGTCCTCCCGATCGAACGGCGACAAAATTGTGTTGATAAGAACATGGAGTGTCGTGTGGCCGCCACCGGCATGATCATTCGACAGTGTGAGGGCGTGAGCTTGCGCTAAGGCGGCCAATCGCTTCCCGACGGCAGCAGCGAGGTCGCTCGGCGTCGACGCCCTATGCGCGCTGAGCGTAACAAGGCTGCCGGCAATTGTGAACAGGTTCTTGATCCGGTGATCCATCTCTCGTAGCAGCAGAGATTGCTGCAATTGGGCCTGCCGTCGCTCGGTGATGTCGCGAGCGACCTTTGAAGCGCCCACAATCCTTCCCGAGGCATCCCGGATCGGAGAAATCGTGAGCGCGACATGGACCTGACTACCATCCTTGCGCTGACGGACGGTCTCGTAGTGATCGACGCGCTCGCCGCGCCGAATTCGATCGAGAATGACATCCTCTTCGCCTTCCCGATCAGCCGGAATGAGCAAGGTCACCGACCTGCCGACGACCTCGTGCGGCCGATAGCCGAAGAGCTTCTCGGCTCCTGGGTTCCAGCTTTCGAGCGTGCCCTCAAGATCCGTTGATATGATCGCGTCTTCGCAAGATTCGATAATCGAGACGTAATGTTCTGCGTCGCGCCTGCGGCGCAACTTGGTCGGGGAAGAAACCTTCAACGGGTCTACCATGAGAGATGATCTCCTGAGGGTGTCGCGAACCAGTTCAACAGGCATGGGACGAATTCCACGAAGAGGAGAGGTCTGCCTAGCCTATCGAATGGTCAATACAGCGTCCACGTGGGCGCCTGATAGTATCGCCCGTACTAACTCGACTAGTATTTCTGAAAGGGATCAGCGGGACCGGCGCGGTTTGCCGCGTTTTTTCGGCGGTGAATAGCGAAGAACACCGCGCTCGCGTGCCCAAATGATCGCTTCGCTTCGGCGGTGTACGTCCAGCTTGTCGTAGATGGTCGCCAAGTGATTGCGCACCGTGTTGCGTGACAAACCCAAGATTTTGCTGATTGTCTCGTTGGCCTTGCCTTCAGAAAGAAGACCCAACACCTCCAATTCTCGCGGCGTTAGCTCCGAGAGGACCGCCCGCCGAGCCGCGACGTCGGGAGACCGCCGAATTTGCGCCAGCTTCTCCATCACGCTGGTGTTGAACCAGGACGTGTCGCGCATGACCGCCTCGATGGCGGCGATAAGGTCGGTTTCCGTGCGCTTACGCTCTGTGATATCCTGAAAGACGGATAGCACGCAGCGCTGACCGTTGAGGGTAATTGTGTCGGCGGTGGTGAGACAGTCGATCAGTCGGCCGTCTTTGGCTCGAAGCTGCATCTCCAAATTGCGAACCAGGACTGATCCTTCGAGCTTCTGTGTTATTTGGTTGCGTTCAGACGAGCTGTTGAACAGCCAGAGTTGCGTTGCGTCGCGTCCGATTGCCTCGTCGGCGTCGTAACCAGTGGCGGCCAAGAAGGCGTCATTGACGGCTAGAAGCAGAAAGCCTTCGAGCGCGGCGATCGCCATCGGCACCGGCGCGAGACGGAAGGCCGTGGCGAAGCGCTCCTCGCTCAACCGAAGCGCCTCCTGATTGCGCCGATGGCGCGCGACGTCCGCGTAGACCTGAGCCAAGTGGAGCTGAACGAGATCGCGGAGTTGTTCGACCAGTCGCCGATAAGCGTCCGAATAGTTGTTTTCCTGGCTATCCAGAACACAGATCGTTCCGAATGGTTCGTTGTTTGGCCAGAGAATGGGAAACCCGAGATAGGACAACATTCCCGATTGAGTGTCCGGATTGTTTCGCCATCGGGGGTCCGCCAGCGCATCGCGCACGGCGAGGTGCGACCTTTGGGTAATGACCGTCTCGCAGAAAAGACCCGAACCGAGAAAGTGTTCGGCGTCACCGACGCGATAAGGATTGCCGGGCGTGCGGCTGGACACCAGCACAGTGATGTCGTCCGCGACAACGCGCATGATAAGGCCGGCCGGAACACCGACGATCTCGGCCATGGTGTCGGCGATCGTCTGCCACTTCTTCAGTGTCTCGTCTGGAATACTAATGGATTCCGTTGGCATGGTACTGCCCAAGTCGGCGGCAGGGCTCTCGAGTTCATTCCGATCTTTGTCGGTCATCCTTAAGGACCCATGCGTTGTCGTTTTATAGATATCCTCGATCAGTCCGCTAAGGCCGGCCCCTCGGATGATGATCGCGATGTACCAGAGCGTTTGACGATATGACGGGAGTAACCTGGCGTTGGCGAGATAGTTGCTACATTGGCGGGGCTGATAGTTGGGACAAGAGTCACCGATGTGACGCCAAGTGTCTTCGAGAGTTTGCCTTTGGGCGATGCGCATCCAGTGCTTGATCTTGGCGAAGGCCCGCTCGATCGGATGGAGGTCTGGTGAGTAAGGCCTACCAGTGCCGCCGCCGCCCTTGTCCATGATCACGATGTCGCCGGGCCTGAAAACTGGAACGAGCTGCTATTCCACATAAGCTCGGAAGCACTCGCCGTCGATCAGCCCATCGAAAACGCAAGGGGCCGTGAGGCTATCGCGGAGCAGAGCGCCGAGAAAGTCAGCGTTCACCAGTGGCCGTGCGGGGCAAAACCCCGCGCTCTCGCCCTTCGGCCCCATCCGCGCAAGTGGGGCCTTGCTGGTTTTGGTCCCAGGTCTCGTCGGTGAAAGGGATCAAGCTGGCCCGCCAGGGGGGACGGTCGAGGAGATTAGTCGGCCTTCCCCGTGGCCGAGTAGACCAGCGAGCCATCACGATCGGAGTGTAATCTTGATCGTGACCTTGAGAATGGTCAGAAGCGCTTAGTAGTTAGTGGTGCTTCGGAAAGACCCCGATGCAGCCGGTCGTCGCCAAGCCTGGTAATGCAGATCTCAAGGTCGTCCGGTCAGACCACGTTCGCGGCCCCAGACGACCGCCTCGCTTCGCCGGTGGACGCCAATCTTACCATAGATGGATGCCACATGGTTGCGGACCGTATTGCGAGACACCGCCAAAGCATGTGCAATCTTCTCGTCGCTCTGGCCTTGCGATATTCGCCCAAGGATCTCCAGTTCCCGTCTAGTTAGATCGCCGATTTGGGCCGGAGCAGCAGTCGCTTCATCAGAGCGACGAATTTGCGCCAGCTTCTCGACGACGTTGCGGCCAAACTGGGCATCGCGCACAACCGCCTCAATGGCCGCCACCAGATCCGTCTCGGATCGCCTTTGCTCCGTAACATCCTGCAGGACCATCAGGATGCAGGGCCGCCCGTCGAAACTCATTTCCTCGGTTGACACCAAGCAGTCCATCGGGTCGCCGGCCTTGAGGGCGATCCGAAGCTCAACATCTTGTATCGCGCGAGTTTGGCGCAGCATCTTTTCCGCTTCCACACGCCCAGGACCAACTATCAGGTTAAGTTCCCGGATCGTACGGCCCACGGCTGTTTCGGTGGCATGGCCACGCACCGTCATGAAGGCGTCGTTGACATCAAGGATACGAAGCCCATCGAGCGTAAGGATCGCCATCGGCGTCCGCGCCAATCGGAACGCCTTGGAAAAGCGCTCTTCGCTTTCGCGCAGGGCATTGATCCAATCCTGTTCGCTCCGCCCTCCGGATTGACCTGCAGCGTAGCCGGCAAGCTGCGCCTCCAATGCCTCTTCGCGGAGCTTGCGCGCCGTGACATCCCGCATGGTCAGCACGATATCCGCCGGCTCTCCCGTTTCGGTGTCGCGCATTAGGCGGGCATTCACCTCTATCCATGCGAAGCCGCCGTCTTTCTTCCTCATGCGGATGGTGGTTGGCGACCGATCGAAGCCTTCCATCATAAGTTTTTCGTGCGCGGCGGCGACGATAGGGAGATCTTCAGCCAATACGAATGTGTCCGGGCCTTTGCCGCACATTTCACCCTGGGTCCAGCCCAGGATCCGTTCGCAAGACAGGGAGGCATACTGCATGATCAAATCGGGACCGACCCGGCAGATCATGTCAAGATTGTTTTCGGCGAGGAGCTTGAATCTCTTGTCTTCGTCTCCGGATGCCACCAGCGTTCTAACCCTATCTGGAAACCAGCTTCGGCTACAACCACTTCGGCCGGGAGCTTATGCCGCGAGCGATGCTCGACTCAAGAGCCGGTGATCGGCGTATGCATCTTCCCTGCAAGTCGATCTGGCGCGGAATGCCCGAAAAATGGTCCCTCCGATTGCAGCTCCGCACGCGACCGAAAGACGTCGCGCTGGCACCAACGCAGGGCGGGGCGTTGCCTCCGTCGGGGTTGGCTGGCAGCCCAGGCGCCGATCGGCCCCGCTCCAGAGGCTGGCGATCAGAGGTTCCGTTCGTTGCCAGCCACGGTGGCGGCCAGACGCTTAACGTCCTTCACAGATGTACACGCAGTGCCTGACTGGCGACCGTTTGTTGTAGGTTGAGACCATTAAAGCGCTGGAATCACTGTGACGCCTCGTGCAGGCTGATTCACAAGCTTAATCCCGAAGCCGAGGATGCTGCTTTCGATACGATACCTCCGAGGAGGGACCAGAGGCCTGCGTCGCGAACACTATGCATCAGGTCTGATTTAAGGCCCCAACGCTAGGGGACTTCCTGCCATTCGCGCCAGAGACTTTGTGAGCGCTTATGGGGGTGGCGGACGTATTCCGCCGCCCCCGCGAGCCTTTGGACACGCGCATGCCGATCACCTCGGCCGCGTCGACGGCGCGTGGTGGGCGCCATCACCCCGTGTCGGACAACCGTGCTCGGTGGCCACGTCGAGCAATGCGACGACTGCGGCGCGACGCACATCGCCTACAGTTGACGATGGCATGGCAGCCGTCGTTTCGGTAAAGCCGCATCTATGCGAACTACATTCAAGCGTCCTAGGTCGACTGTTTCCACCTAACGAACACGGAGTTCGCCTGACTCGCGACTGCCTTTTTGCTTCCTCCGCATCGATATTCTCCCCCCATGATATTCTCCAACCATTCCAAGGAGACACCGTCGCAAGATCAGCGCGGATCATCGGAATGCAACTGGAAGTATCGAGGGACTCTTAATCTGAATTGGGAGTGTATGCGAATGGATGGCAGTTCGACGAGCGGTGACGAAGGCTCCACGACGCCACTGTGGCCTTCTATCCTTCTGCCAATCGTCGTCGTGGCGTGGGCCGGAATATGCCTCAACTTGCTCGGGGCAGTACCCGGCATTATCGGCGTCCTCGTTTTCATTGGTATCAGCACCTTCGCGTGGCAGAGAACGAAGGGGAACGAAGGACTTCACGACTAAGGAGCGTCAAAGATGGAAGCCGACCCTCTACTGCTGTCACGCATCCAGTTCGGCCTCACCGTAACATTTCACATCATATTCCCGACCATGTCGATCGGGCTCGCGATGTTTCTTACGGTGATTGAGTTCTTGTGGCTGAGAACAAGTGATGAGCTTTATCTGAGGATATACAGATTCTGGCTCGTGATTTTCGCTATGGGGTTCGGCGTCGGGGTGGTGACGGGTATTGTCCTTTCGTTTGAGTTCGGAACAAACTTCGCAACTTTCGCCAAATTGGCTGGGCCCGTTATCGGACCGCTGATCGGTCTTGAAGTTCTCTCCGCCTTTTTTCTGGAAGCGGGCTTTCTCGGCATCATGCTGTTTGGCATGGGGCGCGTCGGTCCGAAGCTCCACTTTGCCGCGACCTTCCTAGTCGCCCTCGGAACGACGATCTCGGCGTCGTGGATCCTTGCCGCCAACTCATGGATGCAGACCCCTGCCGGTGTCGCAATCCACGATGGACGCTTCGTCGTGACCGATTGGCTGCAAGTCATATTCAACCCATCTTACCTTTACCGGCTGCCTCATATGCTGCTTGCGGCTTACATCTCGGCATCGTTCTTGGTTGCCGGTGTGGGGGCCTGGTATCTTATGAAGAGCCGACACCTCGACTTTGCGCGACGTACATTCTCGATCGGAATGGGGTTGGTCAGCACTTTTATCGCCGCACAGCTCTTCATGGGCGATACAGTGGCTGCAAGGATGATCCCTCTGCAACCCTCCAAATTCCAGGCCATGGAAGGCTATTGGGATTCAACGCCGAGTGCCGCGTACCTGGTGTTCGTAGCTCCCGACCAGAAGGCGCAGACCAATCACATTCAAATCGGCATCCCCTATCTCGGAAGCCTCTTCGTCACACGAAGCCTGCACGGGACCGTCCCTGGACTGAAAGAGACCTCGCCGGCCGATCAACCGCCCATGGCGGCCGTCTTTTATGCGTTCCGGACGATGTTTCTGCTTGGGCTACTGATGTTCGGCGCCGCATGCATCAGTATCTGGCTCCGCTGGCAGGATCGCCTGTTTACGAGTCGCTGGTTCCACAAGTTTATCATAGTCATGTCACCCGCAGGCTTCGTGGCGACAGTGGCCGGATGGTATACTGCAGAGATCGGTCGCCAGCCTTGGGTGATCTTCGGACAGCTTCGCACGGCAGACGCGGTGTCGCCGGTGGCTGCGTCCTCGGTCTTCACCACTACACTGCTCTTCGGCGTGGTGTACGCCATCTTTTCCGCTGCTTTCCTTACCTTGACGCTCCGGCTGATTGCCCGAGGGCCCATCGATGGTCCCCGTACATCACCCTATAGCGGCGGCTCGCCGAAGCGAGCGATCATGGCTCCTCTTCCGGCGCCGGCTGCGATGCAGGAAGGACAATTGCAATGATTCTCCCGGTGCTCGGAGCCCTCGTGATCGTGTTCGCTTTGGGGATGTACGTCCTCCTCGACGGGTTCGATCTCGGCGTCGGCATCCTCTTGCTCACCAGTCGCAACGAAGCTCAACGCGATGCGATGGTGGAATCGATCGCGCCAATTTGGGACGGGAATGAAACATGGCTCATACTAGTTGGCGTTACCCTTCTCGCAGCGTTCCCAATAGCATACAGCACTGTGCTGCCGGCTCTCTATTTGCCGGTCCTGATTATGCTGATAGCGCTCGGCTTTCGCGGCATATCCTTCGAGTTTAGATTTCAGACAACTCGCTATCGAAAGATCTGGGATGCAGCATTCAGCTGCGGATCCACCGTCGCGGCATTCTGCCAAGGTCTTATCGTTGGATCGGCCTTAAATGGGCTCCCTGCGGATATCGCCGCTTCTGACCGCGGGCCGTTCTCGTTTCTCTCAGGTTTCGGACTCCTGACAGCTGTTACCACAGTCGTGGGATATGCGATGCTAGGCGCGGCATGGCTCAACTGGCGGACTAACGATTCCCTTCAAAAAAGAGCTGCGATCGCATTTCGCAGGGCATCTTGCATATTCGCGCTGCTGGCATGCCTATGCATTGCGGCGCTAGTCACGGGCGCGAGCCCTGCTGCCCAGGCATGGATTGAGCACCGACCAATGTTTGTCGGGCTCGGAGTGGTTGCCGGTGCGCTGTGGATCCTGTGCTGGCGAGCGATCGGCAACGCGCCTGGTCGTGCACGCCTCTATGCAAGCGCGCTTATTGGCGTATTTCTGGTCGGCATTGTGCTGATCGTCTGGCCGTTTATTGTGCCGTTCTCGATAACTATCTGGGACGCTTCGGCACCGCCCGGTAGCCAGCTCCTCTTGCTCGGTGGCATCGCCTGCATGCTGCCAGCCGTGTTGGGAAACGCCGTCTACGTCTACTGGACCTTTCGGCGGAAGCCATTGGCTGCAGCCAATGAGCGATGAGGCACAATTTGGCATGTCGGAGCAATTGGCGAAGGTTGAGGTGGCGTGGGCGATCGGTCTCTATGTCGCCGGCGTGGCGTGCATGGCGCTTGTGAGTTATGGCCTTGAATTCCTCCTCCGCTGACACCTGGGACACTGGGCACGGTCCTTCCGTGCAGACTTCGCAGCCGGTTGCGATGACGTCCGGTGATTTGCGAAGCCAGTCATCTCAAGATCTGATGGGCGACAGGACGCCTGCGCGAAGAGGTTCTGGCGATGCTTCTGATACAGTCGGCACCAGCTCCCAGTCGGCAACCGCAGAGACGCGATCGCCTTCGAAAGGACCGGACGCGCCAAGTACAGGTGAGAATCGACGCTGGCCCGGTTTGGCGCTGCGTCTCTTTGTTTTGGCACTGGCCGCAGGCCTCGTCCTACTATTCACAATTGAGTGGAACAGCTGGTCAGGGTCCGCGAGAAGGCAGGTGACCGATGACGCCTATCTGCAGGCGGACCTGACGCCTTTGGCTGCAAGGGTGAGTGGTTATATCCGCCGCATCGATGTGACCGATTTTCAGACCGTCAAGGCTGGCGACGCTCTCTTTGAGATCGACGATACGGACTATCGCGCTCAAGTGGATCAAGCCGCGGCCAATGTTGAGGCGGCGACTGCAGCCATAGCCAACATCGAAACCCAAAAGCTTCTGCAGCACACTTTGATTCGGCAAGCTCACGCAACGATCGCTGCGACGGAGTCGGACGTGTGGCGCTATCAGCGGGACTCAGAGCGTTATCAAGCACTGCTCGGGACAAACGTCGTCTCGCAGCAAACCGCCGAACAAGCGATGAACAGCTATAAGCGGGCAGCGGCTACGCTCGATCTCAATCGCGCACAACTCGACCAGCAGCGCCAACAGCTCGACGTGCTTGGCACACAAGAGCGGCAGGCTCGGGCTGCGCTCAAAGCTGCGCAAGCGGCACTTGAGCTGGCCAAGATCAACCTCGGCTATACCCATATCGTCGCACCCGTCGCCGGCATGGGCGGACAGCGACTGGTGAAGGAGGGACAGTACGTCGGTGTGGGTACCCAAGTCATCTCCATCGTACCGCTGCCCAATATCTGGGTTCTGGCAAACTATAAGGAAACACAGATGACGCGGGTTCGGGTTGGGCAGGCGGCCAGTATTACGGTCGACGCCTTTCCAAGCACCGTCCTTAAAGGCCATGTCGCCAGTTGGTCGCCTGCAACCGGTTCCCAATTCAGTCTGCTACCTCCCGACAACGCCACCGGGAACTTCACGAAGGTCGTGCAGCGAATCCCCGTCAAGATCGTTCTCGACCTCGACAATCCGGTCGTACCTTTGCTCCGTCCGGGAATGTCAGTTGTTGCGACCATCGATACCAGTTCGGACATCAAAGGCAGCCCCATATCTGAACTAGCGCCATGAGCACCGCGTCAGACGCTATCGGGCGTTCATCCCCGTCTCCAGCGCTTATCGGGGTTCCAAAGCCCCCCATCTGCAGCCGACCGCTGATTGGGATCGCCGGTGTGCTTGTCGGCGCGATTATTTCGACCCTTGCAGGGCGTCTCACTAGTTTCGGCCTTGCCGACATCCGTGGCGCGATCCACGCCGGCTTCGATGAAGGAGCATGGATCAGTACTGCCTTCACCGTAGGTCAGATGCTGATCGGCCCTCCCACGATCTGGCTCGGGGCGACCTTTGGCCCGCGGCGCGTGCTGCTGGTCTCAGCGGGGCTTTATACGCTCGCTTCGATCCTCCTGCCACTCTCGCCCGATCTACCGACCTTCATCGGACTCTATGCGGTCGGCGGATTGACCTCCGGCACCTTTATCCCGCTCACTGTGAGTTTCGTGCTTCGCAACCTTCCTGCACAATTCGCCGTCTATGGCATATCTGCCTATGCGATGAATTCGGAGCTTTCGCAAAACATTGCAGCGTCTCTCGAGGGGTGGTTTACCGAGCATTGGTCGTGGCAATGGATCTTCTGGCAGAACGCCTTTCTGGCGCCCCTGATGATGCTGTGCGTCTGGTACGGCATCCCGCGCGAGCCGATCAATCGCGAACATCTTCGCTCGGCTGATTGGTTCGGCATGCTGCTTTCGAGCGTCGGCCTTAGCATGCTGTATGCGGCGCTCGATCAAGGCAATCGTCTCGATTGGCTGAATTCCGGGTTGATTTGTGGCCTGTTGTTGGGAGGCGTTGTACTCGTCGCAGCGTTCGTCATTCATGAAATTTTTTCAGAGCGACCATCTGTCAACTTGCGATGGATGATAGCTGGAAACATGCCACTCATCGGCTTGCTCATCATAAGCTTTCGCTTTGTGGTGCTTTCGACGTCGCTCATCATCCCTCAGTATTTGACGACCGTTCAAGGGTTTCGGGCACTCCAGACTGGCGACGTCCTGTTATGGATCGCACTACCGCAATTCATCATGGCGCCTCTCGTTGCGAAGATGCTCCAACATATCGACGCCCGCATCCCGCTGGCGCTGGGCTTCACCCTGATAGGCGTCGCCTGCTTCATGGCGACCGCGCTTACCAGGCATTGGGCCACCGACGACTTTTTGGCGTCGCAGATTGTCCAGGCGATTGGGCAGTCACTGGGCTTTACTGCGCTGATCTGGTTCTCCACCAGACATCTCTACGTCGGAGACGCCTTTACGTTCGGCGTATTTCTGCAAACGCTGCGACTGTTTGGCGGAGAGCTTGGGATTGCGCTTATGACGACATACCTGCGCGTCCGCGAACAAATCCACTCCAATTTTCTGGGTCTTCACGTGACGGGTGGCACCTACCTCACCGACGAACGCCTTGATGAGTACGCCAGAGCTGTTCTTTCTCGATCCGTCGGTGCCGCGGAAGCTCATGCGAGAGCAACGGAACTGCTTGCTCGAGCAGTTCAGATCCAGGCGAACGTCCTTTCCTATATCGACGCGTTTACTTTTATCGGGCTCGCGACAATCGGAAGCCTTGTAGTTATAGTGCTGCTGCGGTCACCGAGCCCACCCGCAGTGAACCCGGTGAAGGGGTAAGGCCACCAGCTTACGCAGCGCGGGGACGCTCGCTCCCTCTCAGGCTGAACGAAGCTCAACAGGCTCCATATCCCGTTCCCACGGAAGCGGAGCCTCAAAAAACTCCACGAGATAATCGATAAAAGTTCGAACCTTTGTGGATACGTGATGAGTTGGCGGATAAATTGCGGCGATCGTATACGGAGGCAAGACTGCATCTTGCAGTATCGGAAGCAATGTACCCTCACGCAAATGCCGTGCGATCAGAAACATCGGCATTGGAGCTATACCCAGCCCCGCAAGCACCATGTCGCGAACTGCCTCTCCATTGTTTGCAACAATTCGGCTGCGTATTGAAACGGAAAGCTGCTTTCCGCCCCTCTTGCGGTTTTCGAATTGCCAAAACCGCGTCGCGTGCACATAAGCGTAGTCAATGCTCGTATGCTCCACAAGTTCATCGACGCTCTTAGGAATGCCTCGCTGACGCGCATAGGCTGGACTGCAGCAGACAATTCGTGGACACTCACACAGCCGGCGCGCTTTAAGGTTTGAATCGCGCAGGTGTCCGATCCTGATGCCAACATCATATCCCCCGCGGATCAAATCGACATGTCGATCTTCGTAGTCGATGGCAACTTCGAGATCCGGGTGCCGGCGGGCGAATTCCGCGATCACTGGGCCCAGATACATCGTTCCGAACGACATCGGAGTCGTTAACCGCAGCTGGCCGCGCAAGGACTTCATCCGCCGTGACGAAAGGCTCTCGGCCGTTGCATCGATCTCGTGCAACAGCGGCACCATTCGTTCGTAGAACGCTTGTCCATTCTCGGTTGGCCGCACTTGTCGGGTCGACCGCTGAAAAAGCTCCGCATCAAGAGCGGCTTCCAAGTCGCTGATGCGCTTGCTGATCACAGATTTAGAAAGGTTTAGACGTGCAGCGGCAGCCGTGATGCTGCCAGCCTCCATCACACGGATAAAAGTTACAATATCGTCGAACCGCCATCTCATTGTTCGACCATAACGAACGGACGGAAGTTTGCAAGCCCACGAGTTCGCCATGAATAGACGACCCGGATCCACGAGGGTGGAGCTGTTCGGCATGACCTTAACCGAGCTTGCCTTCCGGCAGCGGGATGAACTCAGTTTCCTGAGGGACAGGATCGAACCTGCCGGTCTTCCAGTCCTGTTTCGCTTGTTCGATCCGTTCCTTGCGCGAGGAAACGAAATTCCACCATACGTGGCGCGGTCCCTCCAAGGCGGTCCCGCCCAGGAGCATGATGCGCGACGGATGGACAGCCTTCACGCTGATGCGGTCCCCCGGTCGGAAGATAAGCAGGCGCGGCCCCTCAAATCGGTCGCCGGCAATCTCAACCGCCCCGTCGACCACATATATAGCGCGTTCTTCATGATCTGGATCCAGCGGGGCCGAAGCGCCCGCGTCCAGCACTACCTCCACGTAGAACCAATCAGACAGCATTGTGACTGGCGCAGTCTTTCCGAAGGCCGAGCCGGCTATTACACGTGCCCTTAACCCTCGATCCTCCACGACCGGGAGAACGGTCGCGTCGAAATGCTGAAAGCTTGGCGCGATCTCTTCATGTTCCAGCGGCAGCGCGATCCAGGTCTGAAGACCGAACATGCCGTGGTCGCTCGTGCGAACAAGGTCAGGGGTACGCTCTGAATGCGCGATTCCCCGCCCGGCCGTCATCAGGTTCATAGCGCCGGGTAGAATCTCCTGGATATTTCCCTCGCTATCGCGATGCAAAATTCGCCCATCGAAAAGATAGGACACAGTTGCGAGCCCGATGTGCGGATGGGGTCGCACGTCCATTCCTTGTCCAGCTATGAATTGAACCGGCCCCAAGTGGTCGAAGAAGATAAATGGGCCCACCATCTGACGACGGCCGTGCGGCAGCGCTCGTCGCACGTTGAAACCGCCAAGATCACGCATGCGCGGGACTATCACGAGCTCAAGTGCGTCACAGGACGACGCGTCGCCAAGGACAGGATCTTTTGATGGCATCCAACTCATCACAAGCTCTCCATTTTTACTGAGCGCAGCGTCAACACTGGAGCAGCAAACTACAATTACTCAACCAAGTCGTGTATTCGACCAGAACACCGCAGATTAGATGTCTGCAACAGCATGGGCCGAGACCTGTTGTCAGTATCAAAGACGGCGTCGCAACATTTTACGACAGAACATTGAAGCTCGGGCGGACGATGCGATTGAGGGGAAGGATCGCATCGAAGCCGAGATTTCCGCCAAGAATTTGGAAATTCGAGACGTATATCGGGTGCAAGGTAATACTGCCGACCGACTGTCGATTGCTGTCAGATACTTGTCTACCGGTTGCATCGTTGAGACACCAGGCTTGATAGCCGTCTCCAATGGTCTCAAGAACGAATCCCGGATGCCCCTCGCCATCCAAGAAGCTTGTTGTACCTAAAGCGATGGGAGGATGTGGGATTGGCGGTTGACCAGCGGCCGGGTTGATGAAGATTAGGCCTCCAAGCAGAAATCCTCCAACACACGCCGCGGATCTTACTGATCGACGCGTCGTTCGTTGAGAAACGGCGAAAGCAAAAGAGAACAGCTTACTTCGGTTCGATTTCATCGCGCGCCTCCGAGACGGAGCGAGGGCCCTGCGTTGCCTAGATGCCCATCCTCGTCTTCATCAGCTTCGGCAGATCAGAGAACCGCAAGCAGGCACTTGCGCCGAACATGGTGTTCGATGAGGTAACATCCTCCTTCCACATCTCCGCTACGAAAGCGATGCAAAAGGCCTAAGCTATTCGTGACAAACGATGCAAAAACGTGGTTTTTTCAACGTTGGCGGCACCACTTAGGTGGAACTGCTGGATATGCGCAGATTGAGTGTGGTGCGCCTCCTGCGCTTCCGCCGAGACCCAGTGCTCAACGAATACGAATTGCCCGGGATCGGCGTCATCCACATACAGTTCGTAGCGGAGATTCCCGAAGTCTCTCCGAGATGGTTCGACGACCGCAATCAGATCTTGTTTCAGTTGATCTTCCTTGCCCTTTTTCGCTTGGAGACCAACGACTAGGTACAACTCCGACATTGCCGCTCCATGTTGGTACTTGTCCAACCGACGTCCCGCCTGCTGAGACGGGACGTCGGCAGAGTCGTGAATCTATTCGGCGCGATCGTAGGAGAATTGGATGCCGGCGGTGCCGCCGGTTTCGACAAATAGGTTCATGAACTCAGGAACAGTCTCCTTCCGGGACCAGTCACGCTGCAGCTCACAGAACAGTTGAACGACGCTGATCAATTTGGCTCCGGCTTGCTCGATCCGACGAAGCGCCGCTTCGTGCGCCGCCAACGACGTGCCACCAACCGCATCAACCGGCACATAGACCTCATAGCCTTCAGCCAAGGCGTCGATCGCGGGAAACGTCAGGCAGGCCTCAGTCCAGAGCGCCGTCATGATGAGCTTCTTTCGACCCGTCGCCTCGATGGCCTTCCGAAACTCGACGTCTTCCCAGGAATTGATCGAGGTGCGATCGACAGTCGGAACCTCCTTGAGGACCTTCCGGATGTGGGGGACCGGCGGCTTGTTGAGGCCAGTCTTCACGTTAACCGTTGAGTGGACGATGGGTAGCCCGTACGCAACGGCGGCTTTGGCGCAACCGACAATGTTGTTGAGCAGGAGTTGCCGGTCCATTGAAGCGATCGAATTGACCTGGACGGGCTGGTAGTCGATTATGACGAATGCCGAGTTCTTCGGAGTCAGAAGGCGGTCCTTGGCCGGATCACGAATTGGTTCGCTTGCCATAAGATTTATCCTTTCCGGTTTCATCGTGAACAACTTCCCGCAATTCATGCGAGAGTACGGTACCAAAATTTAGACCACTGCTCTACAGGTTGGCTCCCTTGTATTCCCATCAACGGACAGAGTTTGAGGAGTTGTGCCTACATACCTGAGTAGCCTGCGCGTTTCTGACTTTACTGATCGCTTCCGACTAGCGCCATGCGCTTCTGCCGTAGACTGTTCTCTCGGAACGAACTCTGGGTTTGCCACAGAGGTCCATTTGGCCAGTGTTGGAGAGCTCCATTCATTAGAACTGGCTCGTCCCATAGAGGCCCCAGAGGAGAAGTCACGTCGGACCAGGAGAGATCAGAGGATTTCCGAACCACCGCCGTTCGAGAGAAGCTTACGCCAGGTTGAAGGATCGCGGGTTCCCAAGCGGCTGGCCCTAAGCGGGCCCTTTTTGGAAATCCAGGCACCAACGACAAAGCTCGACTATTCGGCCGCCTGGTCCTGTCAAGAAACAGAGCTGCTCTCGGCTTATGCAAACGGTCTGGTTCAGGGTCGGCCCGATTGCTTTAACACATCCGGAGCTTGGACCTAGCCGCTCGGCTCACGCAGACGATTGACCGACGTCACTATCCTACTGGTCGGAGCACTCAAGACTCGCGTTGCTGCGTAGCCTCGACAGCAGCACGCCCGATCGTAGAGCCCATAACGCCAACGTCCAGAAGACGTCTGCCGGGCGCCGGAGCTCGTCGGATAACACTTCAGATTGGATACCACGCTGACGCATGAACCGCGAGTTGACGTCCATGTTGCTTTGACCTTGCGCCGACGGAAGGCATCTACAAACTCCGCATTTCTCAGGACGGCGTAGTGTTGCAATCAAGCCAATCGAAGGGGAACGGATCGAGAAATATTTCTAATTCCGATGATGGGACCGTGTGGATTTGTCTTTCGCGATCGCGTGCTCGCGGACGACATCGATCGATGTGCCGCCGAGTACGTTCCAATAGATGACCTCATGATATTTTGATCAGAACCCTGCCGCGCAAACGTCCTCGTTGACTAATACTCACGGCTTCCGATGCCAGATCCAAGGGAAACACCTTCTCAATCATTACTTTCAGTTTTTGTGCATCGATTAAGCGGGCAATTTCATCGAGGCCCTCTGTGGTTCCCAGCACATCCACGTTTGCGGCCTTGATGCCGTGATCCGCCATCGACTTCACATCGGCGGCATGGACAGTTGTTGCCAGTCGAGAGCCGGGACGCAGAAGTCCTGCCATGCGCGCAAGCGCGGCTCTGTCACTTACCACATCGATAATGGCATCCAGACGTTCGGGATGGGATCGATTTACAGCGTCGAACACATCTTCTTTATGATAATCAATCGTTTCGAACGCACCAAGATGCTTTAGGCGATCAGCATCATCCTCGGGAGCGGTGGCGATGATATACGCGCCACGGTCGGCCGCAATTTGCAGCGCATAGCCCCCCACGCTCCCTGTCGCTCCGATGATAAGAACGATCTGGCCTGGCTTAACATCAACGGCGTTCACGCTTGCTAATGCAGCCAACGCCGCCGTCGGAAGGGCCGCCGCACTATCGAAATCTGCGTTAGCCGGCTTGAGGGCTAAGGCAGCTTTCGGCGAGCCGCGAACAAGCTCGGCATAACTGCCAGAGAGCCAAAACGCGCCGAACACTTCATCGCCCGCCTTAAATCGAGCGACTTCGGATCCAACTTTTTCGACCACCCCAGCGGCGTCTTGCCCGAGGACGTACGGAAATCGAATATCGAGCCCGGCCTTCGCGCCTTCTGCTACCTTCCAGTCGATAGGATTGACGCCGGCTGTTCTGATTCGCACCAGCACGTCCGCCGGGCCGATTGACGGCTCCGGCAGCTCCTGAATGGAGGCTGGTCCGCCGAAGCGGTCAATTGCAAATGCGCGCATAGTCACACTCCAATTCGTCTTCGACTTGGCTGGCGGAAGAGGCTCCGCCGAGTGCTTTCCACATTGGAGACCATGCCGATCTCACAGAAGCGCAGCTCATTCTGATCAGCATCAATAACCAGCTGGGGGCGCCACGGATCGCAGCGATTCCGGCTTACGCCTCCTGCAAAAAAGATGCGGAATTTTCCATGAAATCGTTCCATGCATAGTGGCGCCAGACGCGCTGATCCGTCCCGGAACCTCCGCCGGTGATCAAAGCGACTTTCCCGGTGTAATCAAGAAGTTCCGACACGGCTTCTCCTACTCCATATGTATCGACACCATCCCCAGCCGGCGAACTCAGGGATGAAGAAGGATATTCTCGAGCCGCTACGAGTAACCACATCCAGCTTGAAGAGGCTGGCGCCTAGTCGCAAGTTATATTTGTCGACCCCCTGTGTTCAATGGACTGAACCCCAGCGCCTTCAAATGACCCAGCAGACCATCACTGCAATTGCCCACCCGGAGATGGCATAGCCCCTCTACGAACGACTGGAAGGGTTTCTAGAGTACTCTCCAAACTCTGGCGGCGGGAATACACGCCCTGGTATTCCGCGAGATCCAGCGCTTCTGTTTTTGCGATGAAGACTCTGCTAATTTCAAACAAAGCATCGGCAGCCCCCGAAGGCAACGCTCACGCGCGGATCGACGCGCCCAGATAGGATCAACAACTGGTTTGCCGTGGCGAATCTGATCGAAACATCGGCATAACGCGAAAAGCTCAGAAGCGCCCTTCTCGTTTGGCATGTTCGGCGACAAGCGCAGTCATGATGAGGCCGCCAATTAGACCGATGTGTTCAAGAAAGATATTCATCGCGACAAACTGCTCTTGACCTTGCATCGTCCAGAATCCATGAGCCATGGCCGCAGCAACGGCCGTGAAGACGCCGAGCGCCCCAGCGCCAAGCCAGACGAAGCGGCCCGAAATGACGAGCAGCGACCCAGTCAATTGAACGAAAATGGTGAGACCAGCCCAGAAGGCGCCGGGATGAAGCCCAAGACTTTCCTGTTCAATGATCGCGGCAGGGAAGTTAAGCAGCTTGATGACAGCACTGACCAAGAAGATTCCGACCATTGCGCTTCGGGCGATCACCCAGGTCCAGCGCCAGTCTAGTATTCTGTCGACCCAGGCGGGGTCCTCTCTTCCGAAACTCTTCATGGGATATGCCTCCAAAGACGAACAAAACGAAACGGGACTTGCGTACGGGTACGACGTTCGGTCAGCAACGCCCGCGGTACAAATCCCGCAGGTGTGCAATGAAGATGCTCGCGAACGCCGTCGTTAACAAGCTCGCCTGCGCGCGACACGACCCGACGCGCTCCAAACCATGAATCTGTGCCGCGGAATGTCTCCTGGCGGGCGAGAACCCTACTCGAGCGTATACTCGACGGCACGCGGGATGCCGCTGTTCGGGCGTAGCTAGAATCGCTCCGTCGGCCGCCGCGATGGTGTCCCTGAGTTCCGCTACCTTCTGAGGAATGCCTAGCGAAACTTCATCATCTTCGTTGAAGAAAGGAATTCCCGCGACAGTCCTGATGTCCAGAGTTGAATGTTCTGGAGTCCGGACCGCTGCGGCGCGAAGAAGGACGCGATTGTGCGGGGCGCTTCGCAAACTGCCGGCGAGGCGAACGATGTGGACCTCTGTTCCTCGATCGTGATGTCGCTCTTTTACGGCCAGCGTGACCGCTGTAGGCTCGACAATCTGTCGTTCTTCGCTACCGAAGGCCCCCTGGGTGCGCGCCGTATGTCGTTCGATCGGGTCGCCCGATCGTTGCCGAGCAAGGATAGTGCGAGACCAAGGACGGTACACGGCCTGCTTTTGCCCTCGGCGTATCTTCGAGCGTTGCCGCTGTTGATGCACCGACGAAGGATGGCGGTCCGGCATCGTTGCCGCTCGGCTTCTAGTGGTCGTCGGCGGTCTGCATGGCAGCCGGCCCCGATCGAGTCGCACCAAACACATGGCCCACACTAAGCTTCATATTCAGGCTCCTCAAGGGCCATATGGCGAAACGCTCGCTGCCCTCGAAAAAGGGGCCCCGACCACTGCTGGTCGGAGCCCGGCGATCACGACGCTAGTTTAGCGAACCGAGCGCGCACCGGGGCGTAGAGGAGGCGCGCCGCTTCACGCTTGAGAGTGATAGCGACTAAACGTGAACTCCGATGGCCAAATCTCGCGAACACGGGGTTCGAGTGTACAGAACAATTTTGCCTCGCGATGAACCTTGGGGGCGGAGGCGGCCCGGCTCTCACGCCGCGGCCTTGCCGAAGCGACCACTATTAACGTCGTCAATAGCCTGACGGATTTCTGCCTCGGTATTCATAACGAACGGCCCATAACCAACGATCGGTTCGTTAATGGGTTCGCCGGTCAGAACAAGCAGCATCGTCTCGCCTTCGGTACGGATCGTGACGTCGCTGCCTTCACGGTCCAACAAGACCATCTCGGCCTCCGAGGCTTCCTGCGTGCCGTTGACATTGATATGTCCCGTCAGCATCACGATCATCGCGGTGTGGCCTTCGGGCAAGGCGAGCTTTAGGTCGGCATCACGCTTCAAATGCAGATCCCACAGATTGATGGGAGTGAACGTTTGCGCTGGTCCTTTCACGCCTAGAAACTGGCCCGCGATGACGCGCCCGTGACCTGCGCCATCGGGCAGCTCGACAACCGGAATGTCGGCATTCAGGATCGCCTGATAACCGCCCGGCACCATCTTATCTTTGGCAGGAAGATTGACCCAGAGTTGGACCATCCGGAATGGGCCGCCGGTCTTGGCATATCCAGGCGAGTGGTATTCCTCATGGAGGATACCGCTGGCCGCCGTCATCCATTGGACGTCACCTGGTCCGATGATTCCGCCGCTCCCGGTCGAGTCACGATGTTCGACTTCACCATCATAAACGACCGTAACGGTTTCGAATCCCCTGTGGGGGTGCTGACCAACGCCGCGGCGCCGCGTGGTCGGCTCAAAATGGTGTGGCCCGGCATAGTCGAGCGGCAGGAATGGACTGATATGTTGCCCGAGCGAGTCATAGGAAAAGAGCGAGCGAACCGGAAAGCCGTCGCCCACCCAGTGGCCGTGATTATTGCCATAGCGCCCGAGGATTTTCTTGTCCATCTCATCTCTCCTTTCTGATCGGACCTATGCCATACGAACTCCAAGGGCCTTTGGGTTGAAACGTGGGCCGACCTCACGATATTTTCAGCGCCGCCGCTCTCCTCTAATTCTTTTGTGCGGTCCAATAGCCTGAACATCGTTCCCGCCCCGCATAGCCTCTCCAACTTCCCCGGCCGTACGTTCCCACGAGCCTACCCGTGCCTGATGCGTGCTTGTCGTGGACGGTCACCGAAGCACGAACGGCTCCTGAACCCGACACGTAGCCTCTAAACTTCACGAGATTGGGATGCGTAACGATGCCGTTGTTTATATTGACGGTGAAGTTGTAAGTGGGATCGCATGCGCCTGCTTGCGTGACGAATACTAGATCCCAAGAGCCGTCATAGATCGATCGGGCTGACGCCGGCGGGACAGTGGCAATGCTCAGTCCGGCGGCAAGAACCGCCACACTTGAAAGTAACAATGGAGCCCGCACAGACGGCCTGTGGATTGCTCTGTTTGGTTGCTGCAAGTGATGTGCTCCCATCATGTGATACGTCGGTAGCGGCCGCTCGGTTTTGGTCCTTCTCGCCGAGCGCATCGATCCCAGGAAACCTTGGGTATGCTTCAGTCTAGAGTTCGGCATGCGATCAGCTTCTTGGCCCGTCTTTCTCGACCGCCTTGCGGAATTCGACATCTTCCCAGAATTGATGCTAATGCGGTCGACGGTCGGGATTTCCTTCAACGCCTTCTGTAACCGCGGGATGGGCGCTTGTTCAGGCCCGTCACTCACGTTCACTGTTGAATGAACGGTCGGCTGGCCA
The DNA here is from genome assembly GCF_029909975.1 of Bradyrhizobium sp. ISRA430. NCBI lineage: Bacteria > Pseudomonadati > Pseudomonadota > Alphaproteobacteria > Hyphomicrobiales > Nitrobacteraceae > Bradyrhizobium > Bradyrhizobium sp. ISRA430. Next base: position 7,521,939 of record NZ_CP094516.1, on the reverse strand, counting down.
TATGTGACCGCCGGCGCCGAACTAATTTCGATCGTCGTGGATCGCATCGGTGACGTAGGCGCTCTTCACAGCAATTTCGTCGATGATAACCACGAGTAGCACGTTGATTCATCTAGACCCCGGAAGGTTCAGCCACCAGAGAATTTTCGCTCGCAATGTTCGTCTGATCCGAACACCGCGTTTTGTTCTCCGGTGATCTCATTCGCTACAATTTCGTTTTGAAAGCTGGTGATGGCCGCCGACTTTTCCGCGATTGCAGCGCCATCGCGGTCTCGAGCGTCGAGAAGCGAGAGCCGGCGCATGATGACTGACATTAGCCTGAGAAGGAGCATCTACCGGTCGCCTTCGAAGCTCGAATCGCCTGCAAGACCTCAAACGAGGTGGACGGGAGGCGCACCCGCGGGGTATCGTCGGCGAGGACCTCCCTCCGAACCGAACCACGCCCCGGACCCTGCACTTGAACGTAGGGCCCGTTTCCGCCGACGAGAGCACGTGCAGTTTCAGGCCAGCTCGGAAGCGATCGATCAGGAACACAGGGCGTATCCGGAGGCCGGTTAACTGGATGATCGCCGTGGGTCCGAGCTCGATCAGCGTCCCGAGCGGCATCAGTTCGAGGTCCAAGTCGAGCCGTGGTGATGTCTCTCGCAGAGGTCTCCCGCTGCGACGGCGATCGCGGACCATTTTCCGCGACACTGTTGCACCGGCTGCTCCGATGGAGCTACGCTGCAGCCGGCAGGGTAATCCGATGGGTGGGCTGTTTTCGAGGGGAAGCTGTGCCCGACGTGCGGCAAGCCGATGACGGTGGTGCGCGACGTGGTCGAACATCTTGTCTGTCGCACCTGCGATGCCGACCCGCTGCAGGACCCTTCGGCTCGCAAATGGGCAGAGAGCCCGCTACGGGGGCCCCCCCCCCGCCAAATAGGACACTCCCCACAAGCCGACGTTCTGGATCATCGATCGAACAGAGATTCTTCCATTGCCGGCCTGCATGGCATTCCACTTCGTGAACGGCACGACCGGCAAGCTGCTCCGAGAGCGAAGCAGCCGCCAGGCCGATCGCGGTGAGCGCTCCGCCTGATCCAGTTTGTCCGCTCACGCCCACCCGGGGCTGGCAAGTTGCTCGGCGGCGGACCAAATCGTTTGTAGGTTCCAAACGCTGGGAGGTGCGATGTCGATGGTGGCAAAGCCGCTTGCGCGCAAGCGGGTTCTCATGGAGCGGCTAGAGAGGGATCCTGGACCGAACGAAAGTGAGGAAATCGAACGGCTGCTGGCGCAGATAGCGACCGCGCTCAGCCTGCTCGAGCCCGGCGATGCCGCCGCGCCGAACGAAGAATAGGTTGGAATGCAGATCGGCCCCGGCAGCCGTATTGTTGCCGGGGCCGATCGTGCGCTCAAACGGTCCAAATGCTGTGGTAGCTCAGCCAACCCGCAGTGCCGGGTTTCGTTCCTCGAACGTACCCGCGGGTCGCTCTCGGAGCCGACACCATGTCTGCGGTCGCAACTGTGGGCGGAGTGCCTAGGACTCCGGGTCTCCGCAACCGTAAGAGCACCGGCGCGAGCGCATGCCGCTTGGTACGAAGCCAACTCAACGCCTCCGAACGCGGTTCGCTTTGAGCCATCTCAACTTCGCGTGGTCGAGTAGGCGCGCCCTTCCGCAACGCATATTGCGCGTTTATTTCGTTTCCCTTGTCCGACTTTTCACGAACTGAACAAATCCGGTAAAAAAGGTCCGAAGACGTTCCGCATCGCATCATCGACTAGATTCCGTTGTGCATCGAACAGAACACGCGCGTTTGGTACCAGGAGCCGGCCGGCGAACCAGGGAGTCACGCAAAGCGTGCGCAGGAGCGGAGGCCAGCCATCCTGGGCAAGTACAGTTCCGAATCTTCCCGGCGAGGCCCTATCGGGGCGACGGGCTTTCCGCGGAAGGCATCTCGTAGGCTGGACATGAAGCCCCCGTCGAGCATTCTTGAGCAGGCTCGAAATATCGTTGTTGTATTCCGGGGGCGCTAACAGGAGCCCATCAGCTTGGGCGATCGCGTCTTTGAGCGGTTCAACAGATTCGGGAATCCAATCGCGCGCTTCAAGGTCGGCGTCATAGAGGGGGGATGTCGGCGATGGACGCGATGCCGAGGGTGCCCCCTGACGACATCGGTTCCGCCACCTGGCCTATCATCGCATCCCACTTGTTCACTGGAAACGCGTTTTGGGGCTCTCGAGGTGACCAGAGCCGCCCGCGAAGTCCCTCGGCGCGCACGTACTGGACCACTTCCGGCTATTCGAGTACGCGCTCGAGACGTCTTACCACTTTCGTGGACCGACTTTACCCTTCGTAGGGCTGGGTTCGACCTTTCTCAATTCATCGCGTTGAGCGCACAACTCCCTAATTCTAGTCTGTATCCTACCTATGAGCGCTTCCGTGGCGGCTACATCTAATCCCGCACATCGGAGGCGAGAGGTCTCCCTTCGGTGCCGTCCAAGCTGAAGGCGCATCTGACCTATCTCGTGACGAAGTCGATCGATGGTCGTCATGGTGGCCTTCGATTGCACTGCGTGTGCCTTAGATGGGCTCGACATCTATGCTGCCTCGCTATGGCCGAGCCGAGCATTCAGCTTGTGGATCAGCTCCTCGGCCGCGTCCGCGATCACCGTGCCGGGTGGGAAGATGGCCTCGGCGCCGGCCGCGTAGAGCGCATCGTAATCCTGCGGCGGCACTACCCCGCCGACGATGATCATGATGTCGTCGCGGCCCTGCTGCTTCAGCGCGGCCTTCAATTCCGGCACGGCGGTGAGGTGGGCAGCCGCGAGCGAGGAGACGCCGAGGATGTGGACGTCGTTCTCGACCGCCTGCCGTGCGGCCTCGTCGGCGGTGGCAAAGAGCGGTCCGATGTCGACGTCGAAACCGATATCGGCGAAGGCCGATGCAATCACCTTCTGGCCCCGGTCGTGCCCGTCCTGGCCAATCTTCGCGACCAGGATGCGTGGTCGGCGGCCCTCGGCTTCCTCGAACGCATCGATCAGCGCCTGAACCTTCTCGACCTGGTTGCCCATGCTGGACGCCTCCCGCTTGTAGACGCCGGTGATGGATTTGATCTCGGCGCGGTGTCGGCCGAACACCTTTTCCATCGCGTCGGAAATCTCGCCGACGGTCGCCTTCGCGCGAGCTGCGTCGATCGCGAGCCCGAGCAGATTGCCGTTGCCTTCGCTGGCCGACCGCGTCAGCGCAGCGAGCGCGGCATCGACGTCCTTCTGGTTGCGCTCGGCCCTCAGCCGCCTCAGCTTGTCGATCTGAAGGCGACGGACATTGGTGTTGTCGACCTTCAGGATCTCGATCGGGACCTCGTCGGTCGGCTTGTACTTGTTGACGCCGATCACCGCCTGCTTGCCGGCGTCGATCCGCGCCTGGGTCTTGGCCGAGGCCTCCTCGATGCGCAGCTTGGGCACGCCGGCCTCGATCGCCTTGGCCATGCCGCCGAGTTCCTCAATCTCCTGGATGTGGCCCCACGCCTTGGCCGCGAGGTCGCGCGTCAGACGCTCGACGTAATAGGAGCCGCCCCAGGGATCGATGATGCGGGTGGTGCCGCTCTCCTGCTGCAGGAACAGCTGGGTGTTGCGGGCGATGCGCGCCGAGAAATCGGTCGGCAAGGCCAGCGCTTCGTCGAGCGCGTTGGTGTGCAGCGACTGAGTGTGGCCTTGGGTGGCCGCCATCGCCTCCACTGTCGTGCGCATCACATTGTTGAAGACGTCCTGCGCGGTCAGCGACCAGCCCGAGGTCTGGCAATGGGTGCGCAGAGAAAGCGAGCGCGGGTCCTTCGGACCGAACGGCTTGAGCAGCTTGGCCCAGAGCAGCCGAGCGGCGCGCATCTTGGCGACTTCCATGAAGAAGTTCATGCCGATCGCCCAGAAGAACGACAGCCGCGGCGCGAAACGGTCGACGTCGAGGCCGGCGGCAAGGCCGGCGCGAAGATATTCGACACCGTCGGCAAGCGTATAGGCGAGCTCGAGATCCTGCGTCGCGCCGGCCTCCTGCATGTGATAGCCGGAGATCGAGATCGAATTGAATTTCGGCATCCGCTGCGATGTGAAGGCGAAGATGTCGGAGATGATCCGCATCGATGGCGAGGGTGGATAGATGTAGGTGTTGCGCACCATGAACTCTTTCAGAATGTCGTTCTGAATGGTGCCCGACAGTTTCTCCGGCGGCACGCCCTGTTCCTCGGCCGCCACCACGAACAGCGCGAGGATCGGCAGCACCGCGCCGTTCATGGTCATGGACACGCTCATCTGGTCGAGCGGGATGCCCGCGAACAGTGTGCGCATGTCGTAGATGGAATCGATGGCAACGCCGGCCATGCCGACGTCGCCGCCGACGCGCGGATGATCAGAGTCATAGCCGCGATGGGTGGCGAGATCGAAGGCGACCGAGAGGCCTTTCTGCCCCGCCGCGAGGTTGCGGCGGTAGAACGCGTTGGAATCCTCAGCCGTCGAGAAGCCGGCATATTGCCTGACGGTCCAGGGCTGGTTGACGTACATGGTCGGGTAGGGCCCGCGCAGGAACGGCGCGATGCCCGGATAGGTCTCGAGGAAATCGAGCCCGGCGAGATCCGCCTCGCCATAGACGGGCTTCACCAGAATGCCCTCGGGCGTCAGCCACGGCTCGGCGCTGCCGGCTGGCGCAGCGGGGGCGGTCCGGTCGAAGGCGACGTCGGCGAAATTGGGAATGCGGCTCATGGCTTCAATCATATCAAAAGCACTCAATCATGATCCGGATGCTGATAGCTGACGATGGTCGCCATCTTCTCCGGTCCGTAATTCTGCTGCGTGGTCTGGCTCGGCAGGTTGGCGATGCCGACCACCCAGCCGAGGCGGGATTCGGTGCCGAACTGCCGCGTCGGGATGACGCGGTCGGGGTGGTCGAAGGTACCGGTCATGATCTCGATCCGGTCGCCGTCGATGCGGCCAAAACTCAGTGGCGTGCCGCAGCCGGCGCAAAAGCCACGCTCGGCGATGGTGGAAGAGCGGAAGAATGAGGGCTGTCCCTTCGTCCAGGCAAAGTCCGTCTTGTTGATATCGGCAAAGGAGGCGAACGGCGCGCCGCTCGCCTTCTGGCACATCCGGCAATGGCAGATCGAAATCCTGGTCGGTGCCGTCATGACTGCAAAGCGCACGGCACCGCATTGGCAGCCGCCGGTGAGAACGGGTTTGCCGGTTTCAGTCATGGCTGCTCCATCCGTCGATAGGCGTCTTGCAGCGTCGCAAGCGCGTCGCCTCCGGCGAAGACAAAGCCCGTGACGCCGGCCGCGCGCAGCGCCGCCTCGCCATCGGTCGGGCGGCCTGCCAGATAGATATGGCGGCCGCCCACCGTTTGCAGCGCCCGGGCGGCCGGTTCCGCCTGACCGGCATAGACCTTGTCGCTGGAACAGAGGCAGGCCAGCGCAGCGCCGGAGGCCTTGAAGGCGGCCACCAGCTCGGCCGGATCGGCAAAGCCTTCGCTCTCGACGGCCTGGATGCCGCCGGCCTCGAAGAAGCTTTTCGCAAAGGTCGCGCGCGCCGTGAAATCGGCAGGCGTGCCGAGATTGGCTAGGAACACGCTGGGCCGCGTGCCGCGCGCCTTCAGCGCCGCATCGGATTTGTCGCGCAGCTCTTCGAACGGTTGCGCCAGCCGGATCGGCGCGAGGGCATCGAATTTGTATTTGGCCTCGCCACAAGGCGCGAGCGCGACGGGCGTCGTCTTCAGCACCGCCGTCTCGCTCTCATTCAGGTTCGGAAACTCGCTGGCGCCGGTCAGGACTTCGCGTCGCTTGGCGATGTTGGCCGCGCGCGCATTTCGCGTCGCCGCGACCTTCCCCTGGAACAGTCCCTGCTGAAGTGCTGCGAAGGCGCCACCGGCCTTCTCGCTCTCCTGGAACAGCGCCCAGGCTGCGTCGCAGAGCTGCGCCGTCAGCGTCTCGATGCCGCCGGCGCCGGCGGCGGGATCGCTGACCTTGGCGAGGTTGCTCTCTTCCAGCAGCAAAAGCTGCGTGTTGCGCGCCACGCGCCGCGCGAACGGATCGGGTAGCCCGAGCGCCAGCGTATGCGGTAGTACGGTGATCGCGTTGGCGCCGGCGACGCCTGCGGCAAATGTCGCGATGGTCGCGCGCAGCATGTTCACGTAAGGGTCGCGCTGCGTCAGCATCCGCCAGGCAGTCTCGGCGGCGATAAACAGCGGCTTCGGCGTTAGGCCGCAGGCCTGCTCAATGCGCGCCCAGAGCAGTCGCAGGGCGCGGAATTTTGCCATCGTCAGGAACTGGTCGGCATCTGCGGCAAGCCGCGCATAGATGCCGCCTTGCGCCTGCTCCAGTGGAATGCGGGCGGCCTCCATAGCGTGCAAATATGCGACGCTGGAGGCAAGCACGAAGGCGAGCTCCTGCACTTCCGATCCGCCGGAATTGTGGATTACCCGCCCATCGCTTGAGGCGAAGGGCCCCCTGAAGCCGAGCGCTACAAGCCCGTTGACCACGCTGGTCACGGACCGTGCAATTTCGTCCCAAGTATATGAGCTTTGGCCCTGGACTGCGCACGCGCCTAAGGGATCGAGCCCGAAGCGGATGTCGCAGGCCCCGGGATCGAGACCAACTGCATCTACATACTCGGCAACGTGAATTGCGGCCTTGCGCGAGTGCTTGCCAACCTGAAGTTCGATGCCGATGCCAGCATCCAGGTGAACGTCCTTCAATGCTCGTGCGACCACGCTGGCCGTTTGATCCAGACCGAAGCCGTGGCTGCCATTGCCTCCCGCGAAAACGAGCGATAGGCCTGTCGCCCCATTCTTCAGATCCTGAAGTGCCTGCGCATTGGCCATCGCCGGGTCCGGGTGGTCGATCCGTTGCACGATCTGCCAAGGCGCCGCGGCCGGGCGCCCTACCAGCGGTACGAAATCCTGAGCCCGCTCGTACAAGGGATCCATCGCGAGCCCATCGTAGGTCTTATTGATCAGCCTCTCGAACGGCGCTCCTTTCAGCACCTCGTTGACCAGCTTGCGCCAGTCGTCATACTGCGATTGCCGAAACTCAGCCGCCAGCGACAGATCAGACGAACTCATCTCAGCCCTCACTAATACGATCCGAAACCTGACAGTCGTCAGCAACCCGATGATTAGGTAGACACGGCGGCTCTGGTGGCACTCTAAGCAAACTCCAAGATCAGCGCGTCCACGGCGAGCGTCGCGCCGACGATGGCGTGGATCTTCTTCACGGTGCCGTCCTGCTCGGCGCGCAGCACGTTCTGCATCTTCATGGCTTCGACGACCGCGAGCGTCTCGCCGGCCTTGACCTCCTGCCCTTCGCTCACCGCGATCGAGACGATCAGGCCGGGCATCGGGCAGAGCAATTTCTTGCCGCTATCGGACGCCGTCGTTACCGGCATCAGCCGCGCGGAAGCCGCCTCAGATTCGGTCCAGACATAGACCGGCACGTCGACGCCCTGATGCGCAAGACGGACGCCGTTGGCAATCGGGCGCACCTGCACCGCAATGAGGTGGTCGTCGACTGTGCCCTGCCAGACCGGATCGCCCGGCTTCCACGGCGACTGCAACAGCTGCGGGTTGCCGACCTTGCCCTCGGCGTCAACGAAGCGGATCGCGATTGCATCGCCCTCGCGGCCGACCTCGAGCGAGATCTCCTGGCGGTCGAGCCACACCGCGCGGCGGCGCTCGCGCTGCACGACGCGCCCACCCATTTGGCCCGAGATCTGCCGCTTGCGCTCCCCGAGCACGTGATCGATGGCAGCGCCAACCGTGGCGATCCGCCGCGCGACCTCGCCCTCGGGCACGCGCACGGCAAAGCCCTTGGGGAATTCCTCGGCGATGAAGCCGGTCGACAGCCGGCCCTCGCGCCAGCGCGGATGATGCATCAAGGCCGACAGGAACGGGATGTTGTGACGGATGCCGTCGATATAGAACGCGTCGAGTGCGGTCGCCTGCGCTTCGATCGCGGCCGCGCGCGAGGGCGCATGCGTGACGAGCTTTGCGATCATCGGATCGTAGTGGATCGAGATCTCGCCGCCCTCCTGCACGCCGGTATCGTTGCGGACCGTGATGCCGTCCTTGCTGGCTTCCGCCGGCGGGCGGTACTTCACAAGCCGTCCGATCGAAGGCAGGAAATTGCGGAACGGGTCTTCGGCATAGAGGCGCGATTCCACAGCCCAGCCGGTGAGCGTGACGTCCTTCTGCGCGATGGCGAGCTTCTCGCCGGCGGCGACGCGGATCATCTGCTCGACGAGATCGGTGCCGGTGACGAGCTCGGTGACGGGATGCTCGACCTGGAGGCGCGTGTTCATCTCCAGGAAGTAGAAGCTCTTGTCCTGGCCGGCGACGAACTCGACGGTGCCAGCGGAATCGTAGTGCACGGCTTTCGCCAGCGCGACGGCCTGCTCGCCCATCTTGCGACGGGTGGCTTCATCGAGCAGCGGCGACGGCGCCTCCTCGATGACCTTCTGGTTGCGGCGCTGGATCGAGCATTCGCGCTCGCCGAGATGGATCACGTTGCCATGCTTGTCGCCCAGCACCTGGATCTCGATGTGGCGGGGATCGACGATGAATTTTTCGACGAAAACGCGATCGTCGCCGAACGAGGCCTTGGCCTCGGCCTTGGCCAGGTTGAAGCCCTCGGCGACCTCGGCCTTCGAATGCGCGATGCGCATGCCTTTGCCGCCGCCGCCGGCGGAGGCCTTGATCATCACGGGATAGCCGATCTCGTCGGCGATCCTGACCGCATGCTTGTCGTCCTCGATGACGCCGAGATAGCCGGGCACGGTCGAGACCTTGGCCTTCGCCGCGGCCTTCTTGGACTCGATCTTGTCGCCCATCGCAGCGATCGCGCCGGGGTTCGGACCGATGAAGACGATGCCGGCCGCCTCCAGCGCGCGCGGAAACGCCTCGCGCTCGGACAGGAAGCCGTAGCCGGGATGGACCGCTTCGGCGCCGGTCTTGCGGCAGGCCTCGACGATCTTCTCGATCACCAGGTAGCTCTCGGCCGCAGCCGGCGGGCCGATCAGCACCGCCTCATCGGCCATCTCGACATGGAGGGCATCGCGGTCGGCCTCGGAATAGACCGCAACCGTCTGAATTCCCATCTTGCGGGCGGTCTTGATGACCCGGCAGGCGATTTCGCCGCGGTTGGCGATCAGAATCTTCTTAAGCACTGTTATTCTCACAAGGGCAAATTGTCGTGCTTCTTGACCGGGGCCTCCACCCTCTTGTCCTTCAGCATCGCCAGCGCCCGCGCGATCCGCTTCCGCGTCGAATGCGGCATGATGACGTCGTCGATATAGCCGCGCTCGGCGGCGATGAAGGGCGACAGGAACCGGTCTTCGTATTCCTCGGTGCGGGCGGCGATCTTCTCGGGATCGCCGAGGTCGGAGCGGAAGATGATCTCGACCGCGCCCTTGGCGCCCATCACCGCGATCTGGGCGGTCGGCCAGGCGTAGTTCATGTCGGCGCCGATCTCCTTGGAGGCCATGACGTCGAAGGCGCCGCCATAGGCCTTGCGGGTAATGATGGTGACCAGCGGCACGGTGCACTGCGAGTACGCGAACAAGAGCTTGGCGCCGTGCTTGATCAGGCCGCCATATTCCTGCGCGGTCCCTGGCAGGAAGCCCGGCACGTCGACGAAGGTGACGATCGGGATGTTGAAGGCGTCGCAGAAGCGGACGAAGCGCGCCGCTTTGCGCGAGGCGTCGCTGTCGAGCACGCCGGCGAGCACCATCGGCTGGTTGGCGACGAAGCCGACCGTGCGCCCCGCAATGCGGCCAAACCCGGTGACGATGTTCTTGGCGAAGGCTTCCGCGATCTCGAAGAAGTCACCCTCGTCCACGACCTTGAGGATTAGCTCCTTCATGTCATAGGGCTTGTTCGGATTGTCGGGGATCAGCGTGTCGAGCGACATGTCGACCCGCTCGATGTCATCGAAGCTCGGCCATTCCGGCACGCCGTCAGTGTTGTTGGAGGGCAGGAAGTCGATCAGGCGCCGCATCTGCAAGAGCGTCTCGACGTCGCTCTCGAAGGCACCGTCCGCGATCGAGGAGCGCGTTGCGTGCACCGAGGCGCCGCCGAGTTCCTCGGCGGTGACGACCTCATTGGTCACGGTCTTCACGACATCGGGGCCGGTGACGAACATGTAAGAGGTGTTCTTCACCATGAAGATGAAGTCGGTCATCGCCGGCGAATAGACGTCGCCGCCGGCGCAGGGGCCCATGATGACGGAGATCTGCGGAATCACGCCTGAGGCGAGCACGTTGCGGCGGAACACATAGGAATAGCCGGCGAGCGCGGCGACGCCCTCCTGGATGCGGGCACCGCCGGCGTCGTAAAGGCCGATGATGGGCGCCCGCGCCTTCATCGCCATGTCCTGAAGCTTGGTGATCTTCAACGCGTGGGTCTCGGACAGCGAGCCGCCGAACACCGTGAAGTCCTTGGCGAACACAAAGGTCTTGCGGCCATTGACGGTGCCCCAGCCGGTGACGACGCCGTCGCCGGGCACCTTGGTCTTCTCCATGCCGAACTCGGTGGAACGGTGCTCGACGAACATGTCGAACTCCTCGAACGATCCCTTGTCGAGCAGAAGCTCGATGCGCTCGCGCGCGGTCAGCTTGCCACGGGCGTGCTGCGCCTCGATGCGCTTCTCCCCGCCGCCGAGCTTTGCGCCGGCACGACGTTCTTCAAGCTGGGCAATGACTTCAAGCATTCGATTGCGCCTTCCAATATCTGGTCTCAGGCGAGCAATTCTGAGCTCGCTGTCAATTTGAGGCACCGAGCGGGGCGACGGATACAACCGCCTTCGAGACCGACAGCACCCAGCTCCTCATGCCATCCCAGTCTGATCAGTACTCGAGGTGATCCGCAATTTGCGAATCGTTCAGAAAACATCAAGGCGCAGTGCAGCGCACCTGTTTCAGCGAACCAGAGATGTTTGGACGATGCAATAGACGAAGCGCCACTGCGGTCCTCAGCGAAATTTGTGCACACGGATAATGCCATCTTCAACGCGCTCACAGCGACGATCCTTAATGCAAAGGCCGGGCTAGACTGGCCTGAGCGGTACCCTACGCATGATGCCTGCGTACGTCGTGCGGCGAGAGCTCGCGCACCAAAAAAACGAGGCGCCTGTAGCGCCTCAGTTGGGAGGTGTCCTATTTGCTGAAGTGAGGCCTCTTGGGTGCCGCCGTCCCTTCATCGGGAGCCCATAGCCGATAGCTCAGGCTCGCGAAAACACTCCACCCCTTTGTTATCGTAGCCGTGTCGGCAACGGCAATTCCTCCCCTTGCGCGGGAGGAGAACTCGTCGAGGGCCCAAACGTTGAGCGTAGCAGGTCCGAAGTTGTAACCTACCAGAGCGCCTGCCGCCCAAATGTCGTAGCGATTGACATTAATTGCGCCACCGTAGAACGAGCTGGATTGGTCGTTTGTGATTTGGCCCGCGTAGTAGCCGACAGGGCCCAAAGTCCAGTTTCCGATAGTCTTCGTCGCAGTAAACTCTGCATGCAGGACATCGCCGCTCTTGTATTTCGTGAGGCTGCTTCGTGTATTTACCTCTTGAAAAATATTTGCCGTCAGGTTCCATCCATCTTTCAGATAAGAAACAACGAATTCTGGCTGAAAGGTCCACCACGGATTTCCTACGCTATCCAGTCCATTCACACCTTTGGTAGTGCCATCCGGCACATAGATGCCTAGTCCCGCTTTGACGAAGAATCCGCTATCGCCTAACTTCCAGCTCAATTCCGCGGGAACGATATACGTGTTGTGCATGCCGGCCTGCTGGATGTTCACCGGCGAGCCGACGTCGGCCATGATAAATGGCTGCACGATAACGGCGTCGTAGGTGCCGCCCAAGAACGTCCAGCCAGGCACCCAAAGAAAACCTGACGCTTCAACGGCGGCGTGAACCGGAGTGGCCCTCCCTCCCAAGTCGGGAGCGCCCGGCCCCACGATGTTCGATTGATACGTGAAAACTTGATTGAACATATAGAGGCCAGGCGGGGGCGCCGACGCCGCGTTGCCGAGCACTACACCTGGCTTTTGTGCCCAACCTGGATAGCCAAATTCGTACGCATGAGCCGACGACAGCGTTGAAATGAGCGCAGCTGCGGCAACACCAGCTGAGATTTTCATGACGTCCCCTTTGCGTCGCAAGAAAAACGTGGCCGTCCCAGGGCCCCAGCACGAGATCGTCCAGAACAGTTGGAGTTTTTGGATCGATCCGACGACGAGAATTATCGCCACGCAGTCCGCGTCGTTTCAACACTAGAATCACACAATTACTCTATTTCACTTGATATGAGCTCGTTGAACCACAGTAATACGATAACTTGCATCTGAAATACTAGAATCTGTATTTCATATCTATAGTAATGCGGGCATCTCCGCCTTCGCAGCGGCGCTGCTTTATGAACCACCGTCGTTGGACCACAAAAGAAGGTTGCACCGGCCTGAGTCTCGGTCCGACAGTGTGCAGGTCAGATTGGGGAAGCAGGCTTTAGATTGATGAGGCAATCTTGGTGAGGCCGAAAACAAGATCTTAGCGATCGATCTGGCCTTTCGGTATTTCAAGCCAATTTCAGCGTGCACCTCGAGCCCTGAGTACTTCGATCCCCTGCCGTGATAGCGCGCGCATAGGCGAAAGCGTTTCGGCACAGCATGTCGGCCGCTATGTCGTCGTCGCCGATCAGACCCTGGTCCTCGCTGACCGTCTTTTCACAAAACCATCCGGCCAGGCGCAAGCGATGGTGCAATTGAGCGATCTCGCCGGCCGAAGCCATGAGCTCCACTCTGAGGTCGCGGTAGTGCGCAATGGTAGTATCCTCTTTGAGGACGATTGCCGCATGGCGATGCGTCTGCTGACTGAAGGCGAATTGAGCATCAATCTGGATAAAGCCGCGAGGCCGCGACCTCCAGCACAGCGCAACTGGCCGTCGGACTAAGCGTGTCTTGATGACTCTCTGGTAAGGCAAAGCTCCGTCGACTCTAGCCTCGGCAAAGCCACGAGCGAAGAATGTTGCTTGCAACCTCGATTTCGAGGCGATCCCCGCAGATATCGACAAGCGGGTGTGCAGGACGCCTCCAAGCTCTCGAGCGCGAGATCGGGCGGCTTTCGGTTTTCTGGCTGCAGAGGACCGCTGGTGCAGGTCGAGCGTGAGCGTAAGAACTACGCAAAATATCATGAGTTCCAAGAAGAACTCTCTCGGACGAATCTTCGCGCATGGAAAGCTGTGCAAGACTGCTACGATTCACCCAGTCAGACTCTTAGTCGAAGGCCGCTCAAACGCTCATGGCGCTCTCTGTTATTCGGAGGTGCTCTCTTTGTTATGAAAGGACCGCCGAGCGACAGTCGCCCTGAGCGACGAGTTCTGCACGAGATTCGAAGTCCTATCGGATCCGCCGAAATCGGGCCGGGGTCACGCCCGTGAAGCGACGGAAAATTCGCGTCAGGTGCTCCTGGTGCGTGAAGCCGCAGGCGAATGCAATATCCGCTATGCTTTTCGTATCATCAGCGAGCAGCATCTTGGCATGCTCGACCCTCAGGTTGAGTACATATTGATAAGGCGACATGCCTGTCGTCGCCTTGAACAAGCGTATGAAGTATACCCTGCTGCGACCGCAGAGCGAGGCGAGCGTCTCCAGTCGGATGTCGGCGTCAAGATTAGCTTCGACGAACTCGCGTATACGCTGCATCTGGCGAAAAGTGAGTCGATGGTGCGACGTCTTTCCGACTTCAGGCGTAGAATTATTGTAGTTGATGGCAATTAGCCGCTTAGCGATCGCGTTCGCAATCGGCTCGATGAATAACTGCGATGCGGGCAATCGACCTGTGATAGTGTCGCCGATCGCGGTGGCGAGATGCTGAAGCACGGCATCCGGCTCACCCAAGAGCGGAGCTACGCCGCATATCAGGTTTTGTGCTGTCTCGGGATGGCAGAAGAGATCCGAACGTAGGTAGATGTGCGTCGAATCCAGTGGCCCAATCAGGTTGGCGTCGCACTCGTAGTCCCCCGGCAAGAAAAAGACTCCTCCCGGGTGAACCTGGCGCGCGAAGGTTTTGCCTCCGATTGTATAAGTGATGTCGACTGGGCCGTCGCGATGCAGAACCATGAGGCCATGGGGAATGGGACGCAGCTTTCCCTCGTAAGGCCGCTCGCGTTGTACCGAGGCAAACGCGGAAGACCAGTTAAGCCCTTCGCTTGAGCCGCGAATGTCAGCCTTGAACTGCTGCAGGATACCGTGCGTGTCCTCGATTCCAAATACCGGTTTCGATGCCATGACTGTCCCGAAGGCAGACCGTTGATCGGGGCCAAGTCAAAGCGAATGGCGATGGAAAGACAAGTGCTTCTGTAAATCCATTGCCGCTGCGATGCAGCAAGTTTGCAGGCGAAACTGCTTGGTGCATCCTATGTAGCCCCCCAAAGGTAGGTCCCGTTGTAGGAGGACTCAGAACAACCAAAGAGATGCACAAAGTAATTTCCTGCGGATTTTCGTATAGTTATCTGACGCGACAACAGGGCGAGCACCGTGTAACGGCAGAACCAGATCGAATTACGATTTGGCCGCGCCACGAAAATGGTTCGACAACGCCGAACACCGAGTTCGCAAAGCGTGGCCTGCCAGCTCGAATGCTACCTCCAATCTCTTCCCCAAGGCCGAATCCTGTCCGGAGCACCGCCTTTAAAGAGGCGACGCATTGGCAGGCCCGCCGAAACGCCCTGATCTTAGGTCTTCGAAAGCCTCCTGGATTTCGGCCTCGGTGTTCATAATGACCGGTCCGTATCCGGCGATCGGCTCGTCAATCGGTTCTCCTGTAAGTACGAGGACCACCGCATCGCTCTCTGCATGTAGAGCGACGCCCGCTCCATCCTTCGAAAGAAGCACCATTTCGGCTTCGCTGGCTGCCCGAGAGCCTGCTAACTTGATGCGACCGGAGACCACGATGACAGCGCTGTTGTGTTTGTCGGGAACATCCAAGGTCACCGAAGCGTCCGCGTTCAATCGAACATCCCATACGTTGATGGAGGTGAAAGTCTTGGCCGGGCCCCTCCTTCCGCCGAACACTCCGGCAATGACCCGCACTTTTCCATCGCTTCCAAGCAGCTCGACTTCAGGGATCTCGGCCGACACGATCGATTGGTACGCCGGACGCGCTCGCTTATCTTTTGCTGGCAAGTTGATCCAGAGCTGGATCATTCGAAAGGGGCCACCCGTCTTCGTGAATTGGGGCGAGTGAAACTCATCATGGATGATGCCGCGGCCGGCGGTCGTCCACTCGACGTCTCCCGGACCGATGATGCCATAGTTGCCCATCGAGTCTCGATGTGCGACCCCACCGTCGTAAACGATCGTGACCGTTTCGAAGCCTCGATGCGGGTGGGGGCCAATACCGCGCGGGACCGTCCTAGGTTCGAAGTGGTGCGGACCGGCGTATTGGAGGAGCAGGAATGGTGTGATTTGCGTGCCGAGATTCTGATTTTGATAATACAGAAATGAGCGTACGGGAAAACCATCGCCTAGCCAATATGGCTTTGGATTGCTGTAGACTCCAAGAACTCTTTTCATCGAGCCAGTCTCCTGTTGCAGAAAAGCTTAGAAGCCTGCACGGCAAGACCGCGGCACGAATTCTGAAGATTGCAGCTGCAGATGCAGAAGTATTCTCCAGTTCTTCACCGGAGTCGGGGGGACGCGACTCAACGTCGTCTGCGCAAACACTTGGCAGGCAGAAACCGGTAGTAGGCATTCGCATTCTAGAAGAGACAGTTGGCGCTTGGTCACTCATCTTTGGTCCAAGCGCGACAAAGGCCGGTCGGTCGGACTACATCGCCTTGACGATGTTCTCGGTGACCTTCTTGGCGTCGCCGAGCAGCATCATGGTGTTGTCACGGTAGAACAGCGGATTGTCGATGCCGGCGTAGCCGGAGGCCAGCGAGCGCTTGATGAACATCACCGTGCCGGCCTTCCAGACCTGGAGCACCGGCATGCCGTAGATCGGTGAGGTCTTGTCCTCTTCGGCCGCCGGGTTGGTGACGTCGTTGGCACCGATCGCGAAGGCGATATCGGCCTGCGCGAATTCGGAGTTGATGTCTTCGAGCTCGAATACCTCATCATAGGGGACGTTGGCTTCGGCCAGCAGCACGTTCATGTGGCCCGGCATGCGACCCGCGACCGGGTGAATGGCGTACTTCACCTCGACGCCTTCCTTCTTCAGGATGTCGGCCATCTCGTGCAGCGCGTGCTGGGCCTGCGCCACCGCCATGCCGTAGCCGGGCACGATGATGACCTTGGAGGCGTTCTTCATGATGAAGGCGGCATCGTCGGCCGAGCCGAGCTTGGCGGGCTTCTGCTCGCCCGTACCGCCGCCGGCCGCGGCGGTCTCGCCGCCGAAGCCGCCGAGAATGACCGAGATGAAGGACCGGTTCATCGCGTGGCACATGATGTAGGACAGGATCGCGCCCGAGGAGCCGACCAGCGCGCCGGTGATGATCAGCGCGGAGTTGCCGAGCGTGAAGCCGATGCCGGCCGCGGCCCAGCCGGAGTAGGAGTTCAGCATCGAGATCACGACCGGCATGTCGGCGCCGCCGATCGGGATGATCATGAGCACGCCGAGGGCCAGCGCCAGGATGGTGATCATCCAGAAGTCAAATGCACTTCCGGACAGCACCAGGCCGATGATGAAGAACACCAGCGCCACCGCGAGCGCGATGTTGATAATGTGGCGGGCCGGCAGGATGATCGGAGCGCCGCTCATCCTTGCCGACAGCTTGAGGAATGCGATCACCGAGCCGGTGAAGGTCAGCGCGCCGATGGCGACGCCGAGCGACATTTCGACGAGGCTCTGGGTGTGGATATTGCCGGGCGTACCGATATCGAAAGCCTCGGGCGCATAGAACGCGCCGGCGGCGACCAGCACCGCGGCCATGCCGACCAGCGAGTGGAAGGCGGCGACCAGCTCCGGCATCGAGGTCATCGGAACACGGCGGGCGACGACCGCGCCAATCGCGCCGCCGATGGCGATACCGACGATGACGAGCACCCAGGCGAGGCCGTCCGCCGGCGGATGGCTGGCAAGCGTGGTGGCGACCGCGATCGCCATGCCGATCATGCCGAACAGATTGCCCTGGCGCGACGATGCCGGGCTCGACAGCCCGCGTAGCGACAGGATGAACAGCACCCCCGCCACGAGATACAAGAATGCAGAGAGATTGGCGCTCATCTCAGGTCCCCATTGATCCCTTCAGCCCGAGGTGGCCGCTTACTTCGACTTCTTCTTGTACATCGCCAGCATGCGCTGGGTGACAAGGAAGCCGCCAAAAATGTTCACGCAGGCGAAGATGAGCGCAACGAAGCCGAAGCCGCGCGCCCAGCCCGAGCCGCTCGAAACCATGCCGACGCCGACCGCGAGCAGCGCGCCGACCACGATCACCGAGGAGATCGCGTTGGTGACGCTCATCAGCGGCGTGTGCAGCGCCGGCGTCACCGACCAGACCACGAAATAGCCGACGAAAACGGCGAGGACGAAGATCGACAGCCGGAAGATGAAGGGGTCGACGACCTGTGCAGCATGCTCCATGACGGGTCTCCTTAAACCTTCGGCTGGAAGTTCGGGTGGATCACGGCGCCGTCCTTGGTGAGGGCGCTGGCCTTGACGAGCTCGTCGTCCCAGTTCACGGCGAGCTTCTTCTCCTTCTTGTCGATCATGGTCTCGATGAAGGAGAACAGATTGCGGGCATAGAGGCTGGAGGCCGAGGCCGCGACGCGGCCGGCGACGTTAGTGTAGCCGACGATCTTGATGCCATCGAGGTCGACGACCTCGCCGGCCTTGGCGCCCTCGACATTGCCGCCGCGCTCGACAGCAAGATCGACCAGCACCGAACCCGGCCTCATCGATTTGACCATGTCGGCGCTGACGAGCTTCGGCGCCGGCCGGCCTGGAATCAGCGCGGTGGTGATCACGATGTCCTGCTTCTTGATGTGCTCGGCGGTGAGCGCGGCCTGCTTGGCCTGATACTCTTTCGACATTTCCTTGGCGTAGCCGCCGGCGGTCTGCGCGTTCCTGAACTCCTCGTCCTCGACGGCGAGGAATTTTGCACCGAGCGATTCCACCTGCTCCTTGGTCGCGGGCCGGACGTCGGTTGCGGTGACCACCGCGCCGAGGCGGCGCGCGGTCGCGATCGCCTGGAGGCCGGCGACGCCGACGCCCATCACAAACACCTTCGCGGCGGGAACCGTGCCCGCCGCGGTCATCATCATCGGGAAGGCGCGGCCGAACGCCTCGGCGCCCTCGATCACGGCGCGGTAGCCCGCAAGGTTGGCCTGCGAGGACAGCACGTCCATCACCTGCGCGCGGGTGATGCGCGGCATCAATTCCATCGCGAAGGCAGCAACGCCGGCATCGGCCATAGCCCTCAGCGCAGCCTCGTTGCCATAGGGATCCATGATGGCGATGACGAGCGCGCCGCGCTTGTACTGCGAAAGCTCGGACGCCTCCGGGCGCTTCACCTTGATGATGATATCCGCGTCCTTGAGCGCATCGGCCCTGACGGTGGCACCGGCGGCGGTGAACTCGGAATCCGGCAGGCCGGACTTCATGCCGGCGCCAGGCTCAATCGCGACTTCGGCGCCCAACGCTTTGAACTTCTTGACCGTATCAGGCGAAGCGGCAACCCGCGGCTCCGACGGATCGATTTCTTTGGCAATCGCAATCTTCATAACTGAGCCATTCATGGTTTTCACAAAACTCGACGTCTACTCCGGGAATTGCTGTCGCGATATCGACCCCAATCCTTGTGAGCGACTGATACGAAATACCCGAGCGATGTACACAGATGCGCGTCCGCAGTTCCTGATCGACTTACGCATCTCTTTGGCCTGATAATGCTCATGCTGCTGGGGCGGCTAGACAAGCGATGATCTTGTTCGGGATTGTCGGACGGATCGAGTGCGGCGGGAATTTTCAAGATTGGCTTTCGGGGCGTTGCCTTTCGGCAACCTACCGAACCACGTGCGGAGCGAGGTAGACACTGAGACACTCTTACGCCACTTATCCAAGCGCGGAGCGAAAGCTCGCTCCGGTTTTGGCGGTGATCTCCTCGAGCATCACCCCGGGAGCGAGTTCAACAAGGGCCATCCCTCCGTTCTTTTTATCAATCGAAAAGACGCCAAGATCCGTGATGACCATGTCGACCACGCTCTTTCCAGTCAGCGGCAGACTGCAGACTTTCAAGAGCTTAGGATCCAGCGCGCCATCTTTGGCCTTCGCCACGTGCTCCATGACGACGACGACCTTTTTGACGCCGGCGACGAGGTCCATAGCCCCACCCATTCCTTTGACCATTTTGCCGGGAATCATCCAGTTCGCTAGGTCGCCGTTCTCTGAAACCTGCATGGCACCGAGGATAGAGAGATCGACATGACCGCCACGAATCATCGCAAAACTGTCAGCACTCGAGAAATAACTCGTCGTCGGCAATTCCGTAATCGTCTGCTTGCCGGCGTTGATGAGATCGGCGTCTTCTTCCCCTGTATACGGAAACGGTCCCATACCGAGCATACCATTCTCGCTCTGAAGCTGAACGCTAAGCCCCGCGGGAATGTAATTCGCCACCAGGGTCGGAATGCCGATACCGAGATTCACATAGAATCCGTCGCCGAGTTCTTTGGCAGCCCGCGCGGCCATTTGTTCGCGGTTCCAGGGCATGATGCTCTCCTAGGCCGCGTGCCGGTCGCGCGTCGTGCGTTGCTCTATACATTTCCGGATATTCGGCACATGGACTATCCGTTGAACGTAAATGCCAGGCGTAACGACATGGTCGGCATTGATCTCGTCAGAGTCGACAAGATGCTCGACCTCTGCGACCGTTACCTTCGCAGCGGTCGCCATCACCGGATTGAAATTACGCGCCGTCTTCCGGTAGACAAGGTTGCCTTCCGTGTCGCCCTTCCAAGCGTGGACGAGAGCGAGATCAGCAACGATGCCTTGCTCCATCACATAGGTTTCGCCGTTGAATTCGCGCAATTCCTTACCTTCAGCGACGACCGTGCCTACCCCCGTTTTCGTGTAGAACGCCGGAATACCGGCCCCTCCTGCGCGAACACGCTCCGCAAGCGTTCCCTGGGGATTGAATTCAATTTCCAGCTCGCCTGCTAGATACTGCCGTGCGAACGCTTTGTTCTCACCGACATAAGAGGAGATCATCTTCTTGATCTGTCGTGTATCAAGAAGAACACCAAGCCCAACGCCGTCAATGCCCGCGTTGTTCGATACAACGGTCAAACCCTTTACGCCCGAAAGTCGCACTGCCTCGATAAGCACCTCCGGAATGCCACATAGCCACCGGCCATGACAGTCATTCCATCCCGCAACAGTCCGGTGAGGGCACCTACCGCGTCCGAATAGACCTTTTTCATTCTCTGCTCCTGCGGTGCTTTGTTCCCGATCGCCCTTTTTCGTCGATCACAACTTTCTTCGCGCGACCATCTACGCCATGTACTGGCCACCATTGATAGAAATAGTCGAACCCGTGATAAAGCCGGCCTGCTCGGAAGCGAGAAATGCGACCGCACGGCCAATCTCCTCGGGTTCGCCGAGACGTCCCAGGGGGATAAGAGGCAGGATCTTGCTTTTGAGTACCTCCGGCTCGATTGCCGCCACCATCTCCGTGCCGATATATCCAGGACAAATCGCGTTGACGGTGATGCCCTTACCGGCGTTTTCTTGAGCAAGCGCCTTGACGAAGCCGATGTCACCGGCCTTCGCGGCCGAGTAATTCACCTGCCCCATTTGGCCCTTTTGTCCGTTGACCGATGAGATAACGATGATGCGTCCCCAGGAACGTGCCCGCATCCCCTCGATCACCGGGCGCGTCATATTGAAGAGGGAATCCAGATTGGTGCGGATGACATCTGACCATTGCTTCTTCGTCATTTTATGAAGAAAGCCATCACGCGTGATCCCCGCGTTGTTGACCAACACTTCGATCGGGCCGATCTCTGCTTCAACCCTCGCTACTCCGTCCGCGCAGGCATCGTAGTCTCCAACATCCCACCTGAAGACCGCGATGCCCGTCTGTGTATTGAAGTTGCGAGCGATCTCATCGTTGCCTGCATAGCTCGCTGCAACTCTGAAGCCCTGCATTTGGAGGCTCTTTGAGATCGCTGCCCCAATTCCGCGGGTCCCCCCAGTCACTAATGCAACACGCATTCAACCCTCCCATCCGCTGCATCATCGAGAACGGCTCATTCTGTTTCTACTCGGACGTAACGGCCCGGCGCTGGCTCGATTGGCCGAAATCTCGCATTTCCGAATTCCGTCGGAGCCGGCTTGGTGCCGGACCATTGCTTTTTCAGCCATTGGTCCCAATCGGGCCACCAACTGCCAGACCTCTCTTCCGCGTTGGACAGCCATGCCTCGGCTGTCGGCGAGAGCTCTTCATTGACCCAATAGTTGCGCTTGTTGCGTGAAGGGGGATTGATCACCCCGGCAACATGACCGCTTGCCGCCAGCACGAAGCGAGTACGCTTGCCGACTGTCCGCGATGTCGCGTAAGCCGTGCGCCAGGGAACGATGTGGTCTTCGCGAGCGGCGAGCAGATAGGTCGGGACCGCGATGCGCGACAAATCGATACGGACACCACATTGCGTGGTCCTGTTCGGACTTTTGATGTTGTTCTCAAGATACGTATTGCGGATGTACCAGCAGTACATCGGCCCTGGAAGATTTACCGAATCAGAATTCCAGTAGAGTAGATCGAAGGCATCTGGGGTCGCTCCCTTCAAATAGTTATTCACCACATACGACCAAATAAGGTCATTGGCCCTTAACATTGAAAAGACAAGACCGAGCTCCTTGCCGGGCAGCAATCCGCCTTTGCCAATCTTAGCTTCGCATGCCAACACATATGGCTCATCTAATAAGAGGCCCAGATCTCCGGTATCGTCGAAATCAAGCATCGTTGTCAGCAACGTCAGGCTTGCAAGCTTCTCCTCTCCTTGCGCGGCGAGCACCGCCGCAGCGCATCCAAGTATAGTCCCCCCAACACAGAATCCGAGGGCATGAGCCTTCGGACTTCCGGCGATTTCGACCACAACATTGAGGGCTTGAAGCACGCCGAGTTCGACGTAGTCATCCCACGTTAGATGCCCGAGCGCCGAATCCGGATTGCGCCAGGAAATCAGGAACACCGAGTGCCCCTGCCCGAGCAGATAACGAACGAACGAGTTATCCTCAGTGAGGTCAAAAATATAGAACTTGTTGATGCAAGGCGGCACGATCAGGATCGGCACACTGCCGACGGCTTCTGTCGCGGGTGCGTATTGGATAAGTTGGATGAGCTCGTTCTCGAACACGACGTAACCAGGAGTGACCGCGAGATTCCCTCCGACTGTGAATGAACCCTCGTCGGTCGTCGTAATATGACCTTTCTGAATATCCTCGATCAGATTCTTGACGCCATTCATCAGGCTTTCGCCACGGGAGCGTACAGCCTCCCGGATAACCTCGGGATTGGTCGCAGCAAAATTGCTCGGACTGATAGCTTCCGCATAAAGGCGAGCATAGAACCGTAGCTTCATCCTCGTCCGCTGATCGACCGCCGCGTGTTCAACGAGTTCGTGCAGAGAATTTATTCCAACGAGATAGGTCTGCTTGAGCGTCTCAAAGTACGGGATCTCGCTCCACATAGCGTCCTTGAAGCGGGTGTCTGCCTTTCGCTCCGCTGCTGATGGTTTCACTTCGAGACCGAAGCTCGAGAGAACGATGCTTCTCCACATTTCCCACAGATGCTCCGCTGGCAGGAGATACCTTTTCTGTGCATCAGGGAACGGCAAGGCCCCCAAGGAAGGCGCGTCCCTTTCGCGTTGCGCGCTGCCTGAGCATGCTTGATCGAATCGATGGAGTATATCCTCTCCGGTCTCGAGGAAACTCTTGAGCACGCTGACAAGATTGAAGTCGCTTGAACTACGCATGGTGATCTTCTCCTCGCTCAGAGCGCAATCAACGACGCGACGGTCGCGCTAACCGCGTAAATGTTCGTATCGTCTGCCGGCCTGTCCAGTGATTGAACTTTTGAGGCCGACTTACGTAGCACTGCCCCGCTTACGAGGACTCTCCTTTCAAGCGAACTCCTGGGTTCGGGTTGCCAATGAACTCGATGCCAGCCTTTTCGAAAGCGTTCCGTATTTTTTCGATCGTCTCGAAGTGTGCGCCAATGGGGCCATCCTCGAGACCCTCGAGTCTGCGAACCGTGGAAATCGCAACTCCTGACTGCAGCGCGAGCTCATATTGCTGCCAGCCCAAGAGAGACCGCGCTGCCTTGATTTGACGTGTAATCACCAGCATTGGTCCTCCCGCCCGATCGAGAGCCAAGCATCTTCGCTCGCATTCTTGCACGCAGCGCTCACGGGGTCGCAGCCTCATAGTTGAGCGCGAAATCTGCTGGAGGGACCGGTCCCCAAACGTAGAACGCATCTTCGCCAGGGTGATCTTCCGCGTTCCAATCATAGTTAGCGGGAATGTAGTCGATATCGGATGAGTACTCCGAATAACTTCCCCACGGATCCCGAACGTAGTGAAAGTAATTCGATCCCAACACGTGGCGGCCGAGCCCCCATCCCGCCGAGAACCCTTTGTCGGCCATCTGCATGGCGCCCATGCCGATCTGATGGATGGACTCGACATCCCAGCTTAGGTGGTGCAATCCCGGACCAGTAGACTTGGCCAGGGCAATAAGATGATGGTCGCTACCGTGAATCCCGTGCATGAACGCGATCCCGTCGCCTGATCGATCCGACAGTCTCAAGCCGAGTACCGATCCATAAAACTGGATCGTGCGCGAAACGTCGGATGCGAAGATCAGGATATGCGCCAAGCGTCGCGGTCTGACTGGCGAGACTGTGGAACGTTTTGGGGCATTCTGCACGCCGACGAGACCTTGCTCGTTGAAGCAAGCGGGCTTCTCATTAGGGGAGGTCTTTTCCCCGACTCTGATCTCGATCAGAAGCCCATCTGGATCCCGAAACCAGATCCCATCGGATTCGAAGCCGGCCGGAGGATCGAGTTGGCGAACATTGTTTAACCTCAGACGTTCGCGAAACCTCGGAAGATCGTCGGCGAATGCACCAAAGGATAAATAAGAAAGCTTCTTCCGTGAGCCTTCGGTGACGATGCCCCAGCAGTGCGAAGCACCGTGAGTTCTCACCGCCAGACCGGCTCCTTCGGTGCGGACATCAAGACCAAATGACGAGTAGAAGCGCTCGGCATCCTTTAGCGCAGGAACAGTCAGACTGAAATGATCGATCGAATGGACTCCGAGTTCTCCGGCTCGCCGTGTTGGCTGGACATAACTTTTGATCTGGGTCATGTTTCCTCACTGCCGTATTTGCTACCGGCCGGCTTCCTCGGCGACGGGATTTCGCAATACGCCGATTTTTTCGATTTCGACTTCGCAGATGTCGCCTGGTTTCATCCACAACGGCGGCTTGCGCGCCACTCCGACGCCGGAAGGGGTTCCTGTGACAATCAAATCTCCCGGCTCCAGCGTCATCGCTTCGCTGATGATTGATATCTGGGTTGCGACGTCAAATACCATCGAGTCGATTGCTGCACTCTGAACGATCGCTCCATTGAGGCGCGTTTCCAGTTTTAGTCCTGAGCAACCGGGCGGCAGTTCGTCCGCAGTTACGAAAATGGGGCCGAATGCGCCAGTACTGTCGAAATTCTTACCGATCGTCCATTGCGGCGTTTTGTTTTGGTAGTCGCGGATCGACGCGTCATTGAATATCGAGTACCCGGCGACATAGTCGAGCGCCTCTCGCTGCGGGATATGACGGCCGTATCGGCCGATGATTGCAACAAGCTCTCCCTCGTAATCCAGTTGCTCCGAGGCAGATGGACGCACGATCGGGTCACCGTGGGCGATGAGACTCGAATTCACACGTGTGAATAAGGCTGGATAGTCCGGCTGATCGAAGCCGCTCTCGCTGGTATGGTCGAGATAGTTCAGCCCGACGCAAATGATCTTTCCTGGGTTTCCGATCGGCGGGAGGTGCCGGACCAACGACATGTCGATCGCAGGGCCATTGAGCAGTCGGTTAAAGCCCGCTGATAAGCACGCATGACCTGCTTCGATCAGCTTGTTGAGGTCGCCCGGATATTCAGGGTCGCCGGAGTAACGTCCGACAAATCTTCCGGCGCCGGCGTCCACAGCCAGGCCTCGCCGTCCATTCAAAGCAACTGACACGAAGCGCATCGTTTTGTCTCCGGTTTGTCTCGAGATCAATCACGTTAACCGTTGCAACACCCGCTGCGTCGGGAGCAAGCGCACCTGGTAACGTTGGGTAATCTCTCCCCATACGCCTCTCGGCATAAACAGCATGGTAAAGACGGCGAGTCCGCCGAGGATAACCAAATAGAGGCTGCCGAACTGCGACAGGTAGAAGGTGAGCGCCCACAGGATCAGAACGCCAAGTATCGGGCCCTCGATCGTACGCACCCCGCCGATCACCACGACGAAAATCACGTAGGCCGTCCAATCCGTGACGCTGAAGGCGGCATCAGGCGAGAGTCGCGCCTTCTGCAAATAAACAAGCGCTCCGACCATGCCGGTGGCAAACGCAATAGCAATCCAGAGAAAATAGCGGATGCGGCCGGTACGGACACCGACGCTGCGTGCTGCTGCGGCATTGTCTCGACTGGCCGCGAGCGCAAGCCCCATGGGAGAACGTACAAAGAAATAGATGCCTACCGTTATCCCGATGGCGAGTAGAAGAGCAGACCAATACATCAGCACGTCCCGTGCAGCTGCGGGGCGCAAGCCAAACAGGAATTGAACCGTCTTCAATCCGATCATCTGCGACAGTTCGTTCGGCGCGATCGAGATGCCGGTACCTCCTCCAAGGAGCTTAAACTGAGCACAGACAAGGCGGAGAGCCTCCGCCGCCACCCAGCTGCCGATTGCGAAGTACGGTCCTTCGAGACGAAACAGCAACGGCCCCAATATCGCGGCCAATACGGCTGCGATAGCCCCAGAGAGGATCACCGCGGTCAACGGATCCATTCCCACGATCAGGATCGCGCCAAACAATGAGTAAGCGCCCACACCGACAAATGCCTGCTGACCCACTGAAACCAATCCGCCCCAACCGGCCAACAAATTCCACAATTGCGCGAGCGAAAGTACTGTGAAGACGAAGATCAGATCCTGGATCAGATTTCGCGGTGCAATTGCTGGCAATGCGCAAAGCGCGACCAGGAGGACGACAGCAAGGATTGCGGCCATCGTAGATTGCCGAGTGCCGACCTGAACACGCCACACAGGAGAACAAGTCATAGTCCCTTCGGACATAGCTGGAGCTTGAACGCTTGCAAGAGTCATTGCCGCCTCGACGGAAAAAGTCCCCGCGGGCGCATTACCAGAACCGCGAGGAACGCCAAATGCCCTGCCAGAATCTGCCATTCCGGATTGATGCGTGCCCCGATAGCCTGTGCAAGGCCGAGTACAATGCCGCCCGCGAGCGTACCCCATAGACTGCCAAGACCGCCGATGATGACCGACTCAAACGCATATAGAAGTCGTGCTGGACCGATCGACGGATCGAAATTCGCGCGGATACCAAAGGTCACGGCGGCGATGACGGAAATCGACAAGGATAAGCCGACGGCGACGGCGTATACCGTACGCTCGTCAATGCCCATTAGTTGAGCGACTATTGGATTGTCGGCGGTCGCACGAAACGCTCGGCCAAGCGACGTGCGATAGAAGATCAATTCCAAGAGCGCGACCGCGGCAATTGCGCTGAAGAGAGCTGTGAGTGGCGCGAGACCGATATTCAGGTCCGGCCCCAAAGCAATCGAAGCGGATTCGAACGCGCCTCCCTGAAGCCGATGGCTATCAGCGCCGTAGGCGAGCAGCAGCCCATTCTGAATGATTATGGAGAGACCGAACGAGACCAGCAGCGGCGGAAGTATATCGTCCCCGAGCACGCGCTCCAGCACAAGGCGCTGCAGAAGGAAGCCAACAGCGAACATTACGATAATGATGAGAGAAGCGGCTAAGATCAAAGGCAAACCGAGCGCATTGGTTAGGGCCAGCATGAGATAGGCGGCAAGTACAATCAGATCGCCGTGGGCGAGGTTTACCAGTCGCATGATTCCGAACATCAACGACAATCCAAGCGCAAACAGTGCATAGACGCCGCCGAGGAGTACGCCTTCGATGATCGTCTCAATGCCGTTCATCTTCACCTCACATCCCGAAGTAGGCTGCCCGGATCGCGTCGTTGTCTGTTTGGGATGATCGGCCTTGTAGCGTCACCCGACCCTCTTGTAGGCAGTAGAACCGGTCCGTAGAACGTAGGGCGCGGGCGACGTCCTGCTCAACCACCACAACTGCGGTGCCGCTTTCGCGAATCTTCGGCAGCATTCGGTAGATATGCTCGACGACTATGGGAGCGAGCCCAAGGCTGATCTCGTCGCATAACAGAACGGACGGATTTGACATTAGCGCGCGGCCTATTGCGACCATCTGCTGCTGGCCGCCGGAGAGAACGGTCACGGCACTGCGGCGGCGTTCGTGCAAGACTGGAAACATCTTGTAGACTGCTTCCACATTCCAGGGGGTCGTCCGCTCGCCGCCATAGGCCCCGATCAGTAAATTCTCTTCGACGGAGAGCGAGGGAAACAGATGCCGCCCCTCTGGTACCAACGCGAGCCCAAGTCTGACGACACTGGCTGCAGAGCTGTCGCCGATGGCGCGGCCGACGAAATGGATGGTATCGGGACGGTTGCGCACCAGACCAGCCATTGATTTCAACAACGTCGACTTGCCTGCGCCATTGGCCCCGATCACCGCAACAGCTTCGCCCTTACGCACTTCAAAATCGACACCGAACAGCGCCTGAAAATCGCCGTAAAATGCATCGAGCGCTGCGGCTGTGACGAGCGCGCTCATGCAGGTACTCCCATATAAATGGCGTGAACCTCTCGAGAGCGCATCACCTCAGATGGATGGCCAAGCGCGACAATTTTACCGAAGTTCAGCACGACGAGGCGCTGCACTACGGCAACTAGTGCATGGACCACGTGCTCGATCCAAATGATGGTGACACCTTGTTGATGGATTGTGCGTATCGTCTCGACCAGCTCGTGACACTCGGCGTCCGTGAGGCCGCCACCAATTTCATCCAGTAACAACACGCGCGGGTGCGTGGCGAGCGCCCGAGCCAACTCCAATCGCTTGCGATCGAGGAGCGGCAAGGCACCGGCCAAACGATTTGCCTTGCCTTCGAGGCCCGTTAGGACAAGGATCCGCCCACAATGCTGAACGGCCGCGGCTTCAGGCATGTTGGCGCCGAACAATGCGGCGACCGAAAGATTCTCAAACACCGAGAGATGGTCGAAAGGCTGTGGGATCTGGAACGATCGTCCGATGCCGACGCGACAGCGATCCTGGGGCGAAAGATGTGTAATCTCGTTACCGTCGAGAATAATGCGACCTGAATCCGGCCGCACCATTCCGGTGACGAGGTTAAATAGGGTCGACTTGCCCGCGCCGTTGGGACCGATCACGCCCAGCGCGTCGCCCTCGGAGATTCGCAAATCGATGTTATCGGCGACCACGATTGCCCCGAACCGTTTGGAGACGGTGTTGAGTTCAAGCATGAATATTCCCGAACGAGCCGGCTCTCAGCTAAGAGCTTGCATTTCGCCACCGAGCGGTATCTGAGACGCGTGTCTGTTCTCGGTAATGACCATGTCGTACTTATCGCCCTTAAGGCGCCACTGGCCACCGACCAGTGGTGTCTTGGCGATGTTCTTGGCAGCGAACGACGGCACTCTGTCGGATCCGAACTCGATCCGACCAACGATCGTATCGAGCTTAGTCGCGCCGATCGCTTTTGAAATCGCTGCGCCGTCGCCCGAATCATCGGATCTCTTGATCGCGTCTACGGCTACCTCAAAAAGCGAGTGCACGAAGCCTATGAACTGGGTCCACTGCTTGCCCGAAGCCTGTTCGTAGCCTCTCGCAAGCTCTGCCGCGCTTGTGCCGTTCAAGCTGGATTTGTAGGGGTGCGTTGGCGTCCACCAAACTTCGGTAGAGATGTTGTTGCCACTCTTACCCAGTGCCTGTACCGCAGTCGGGAACAGGAGCGCCTTAGCGACGGATACGACCTTCGGTTTGAAGCTCTTTTGACGCGCCTGGTTCCAGAAGGTGGTGAAATCCGGTGGGATAATTACGCCGGTGACGATTTCCACGTCTGCATTGCGAAAAGCCGCAATCTGTGAACTGAAATCATCCGTGAGATTCTGAAAGCGACCGGAATCGGTGAACTTGTACCCCTGTTTGGCGAGCACCGGCGGGAAACCGATCTTTGGGTCACCCCATGCATTGCCGTCGGCATCATTCGGAAAGAGCGCCCCCACCATCTTGTTCGTCGAGACTTGGCTCCACATCCCCGTAAATACGTCGATGACGTCCTCGAGGCCCCAGAAGTAGTGATACGTGTAGTCGAACGGCTTCCAGCTCTTCGGGTCTGCTGGATTCGCCTGGCGACCAATGAAATTGGTCTGCCAAGGCGCGAGGCTTGAGATGCAGGGGATCTGCTCTAGCTCGCATTGCGTCGCAACGGGGTTTACGGTTTCTGGCGTAGCCCCGACCACCATGAGAGAAACGTCGTCACGGGTTATCAACTCTTTGGCCATTTCCGCAGCGCGGTTTGGATTAGACTGGCTATCCTTGACGACGATCTCGATTTGACGTGTTTGTGAGCCGACCTTGATGCCGTCCTTGAGCGACTTTCGGAATTCTGTAAGTACGAACTCATCGGCTTCCGCAAATCCGGCTAATGGTCCACTCTTAGGTGAGACGTAGCCGATTTTGATGGGCTTTGCGGCTTGAACTGCTGAGCTGAACCCAGTCAATGTCCCGCCGATGGCTGTGCCGACAAGACCCTGCAAAACTCGGCGTCGATTCGGACGCGGTACTTTGCGTCCGTTTGCGGCATTTCCTCTGTCTTTGTTCATGATCGATCCTCCCTGTCGCCGCTGCGGCGGCGCCACATCTGTTGACACGTGTGAACGTCTTTCATCATGAAAATGGACTCCTGGACCGCAATTCGGCGGCTTAGGCATCTTGCCTCTGCCCTGATTTTCGAATGGCGTGGATGGATGATCCGTAGAGTCCTACCCTGTGCTCAAGCGATTCCGACGGCCTCTGGCCCATCAGTGACTTCTGTTCGCCGGCCGAGCACCCTCCCGAACACCTCGACCAGCACGTCAGACGCATTCGGAATCGCTTCTTTTGCCCGCCACGCCACGTACAGGTCGGGCCGGACCACGACGCAACCGTCTTCATCGACTTCACTCAATCGGTACCAGTCTGCATAGATATCGAGCGCATCGCACCCTGCGGGACCGATGCTGACCACATCGACTTCTAGTCCGTAAGCCGCTTCGACGGCGACCGCTGCATCCTTCCAGCACCCGCCGCCGATACCAGTTAGCAGCGTGAAGCGGCCCTTGCCTGCAAGGTCCAGTGTAGACTTCCGCTTGCCTCGCTGTTCGACCCACGCATGCGGAAGGTGTGCGCCCGGCCAAGTCGTGGGATGGTAGTGAAGTTCATGGTCGCGTAGGAATGGCGGCTCAGGCGAAGCATCTGATACTATGGCTGACGAAGCATAGCGCTGGTTCATCTCGACGCCGTGGCAATTGAACTCATAACTCTTGTTCGCAATCGCCTGGTAGATGCTGCGCCGTCGATTCTTGCCTTCTGGCGTCGGCGCCTTGCGCGCCTCTATAGTCTCTCGCGCCTTCAAGGGATCAGAAGATGATAGAAGACCGAGCGCCTCGAAAATCAGCCCTGTATCCCTGATGCTCTTATTGGCGCGCTTGACGACTTGCCTACCCACGGGCTGCCGCTCAGCGGAGTACGTATCGAGCAACGTGGGCGATGCCCGGTTCTCGAGCACTAGCTTCAGCTTCCAGCACAGATTGTAGGCGTCCTGGATCGAGGTATTGGAACCGAGCCCATTAGTCGGCGGATGGCGGTGCACAGCATCACCCATGCAGAAGACCCGTCCCGCCGCGTAGTTGCTGGCGTACATTTCGTTTACTGTCCAGGTCGAGGTCGAGCGAATGGTGACTTCCAAGCTCTCATCACCGACCAGGTTACGGACGATTTGCACTGCATCGTCCGTGCTGATCTTGGGGGCTCCTCGTTCCATGTCGTAACCCCAGATGAACAGCCATTCGTTCCAAGGACGTACCATGCGCACGACGCCAGCCCCGACGCCCATACGCGCTCCAGGCTGCAGGACCCAGTAAAGTACACTTGGACGGTGGGCTACGTACTTGGTCAAATCGACTTGAGCCACAATGTTCATGCTGCCAGAGAGTCCCATTTGACCCTCCATCGGCAAGCCGACAACTTCGGCGACACGACTACGCGCGCCGTCGGCGCCGATTAGATATTTGGCGCGGATCTGGTAGCTCTCGCCAGATAGCCGATCGGTGATCGTCGCCGTGACGTGATCGGAATTCTGGACCAGATCAACGAATTCACTATTGAATCTGATCGCAGTTCCGCGCTGGCCGGCAGCTTCCAGCAGAATAGGCTCGAGAAGATTTTGCGGCACATCACACATGCTGGTGGGACTCGCCAGCTCGTATTCGGCGCGGCGCGTCGGGTGGTTACCCCACGAATAGAGGCGGCCAAATTCCTCGCCGGCAAGGCTGTCGCAGAAAACATTGTTAGCCATTAAATTCTGTGGCGTTCCCTGAGCGATGACCTTCTGCTCGACGCCCAGCTCACGGAGGACCTCCATCGCTCGCTGATTAGTGATATGAGCGCGCGGCGTATCAGCCAGCCATCCGAATTTAGTCACGAGTAGGTGCTTTACGCCATACATGCCAAGCAACGCGGCTGAGGTCGCACCGGCCGGACCACTGCCGACTACGAGAACGTCAGTCTCGATCAAAGGTTTGCTTGAAGTGTTCATGTCGTCCTCTGTTTGGTGGCTTGGTCACCCTGCTTTCCGAGTCGCGGTGGGCCCTCACTCCGGCCCAATCGGTGACGGTACGAAAGATAATCGGCTCGGCACGCATCCATGATGTCGACACCAAGTTGGATCAGCCAGGCGTCCCGACGCGGCATCGTCCGAGCATGGTGAACTTCATTGCGCCTCGCGACGACTGACCGCATCAACGAGCATAGAGACGCCAGCGACATCTGAAAGCAGGACGACTCCCGCACCGACGCGCATCTCCATGTCCTCCCATTCAGGAAATCCGTGTCGAGCGGCACGGCCGTTCCCGAACCGAACACCGCGCTATTGTTGCGAGCAGTAAGCACACGTGGCCGAGCCTTGTTTCAGACGGCTCGAATGCGAGGGGCGCGCAGGCGCTATGGCCATGCCATCGATGCTCATGACGTTTTCTCCCAATTTCTTGTAGGTGGAAGTTAGCGACGGCTCCGACTTCCGGCCTGCACGAAATCAACTGGAAACTGCACGAAATTGAAAAAATCATATCCGATCGAGTCCCGGTCCCGATCTGTCTCCGCGTAGATCCGATTGCGGGCCGGGGTCACGCCTTGCAACGCTGCAACATTGGCGTCCGACGCTCTCGTGCTTGAAACCGCAGGCGAGTGCAATGTCCGCTATGGTTTTCGTTAGCATCGGGATCGCGCGTCTTGGCATCCGCGCCTCTCTGATAGCGCACAGTTCAATATACCTGCTGTGCCCTTGAAAGGCAGGCGAGCATCTCCATCGAATGAGGGGTCACGCGTCGCTTCTAAAACTTGCGTGCGGGCCGCATCTAACCTACGATTTGGGTGCTCGAGAGCGATGAGCCGCTTTGGCGAGCGCAGCCGCAATCAGCTCGATACCAACTGAGCAACCGACAATTTACCCGTCATGGTGCCGCCGATTGCGTCGCGAGATGCTGGAGCACAGCATCTGTCTCGCCCAACAGGGCGAGCTCTGCCGCCTAGTAAACTTTGACTCGCAGCAGAGATCGAAGCTAAGGTCGAGGCTCGTCGAATTCACACGCCAAATTAGAGTCATCGCTCATTGGCGGTCCGCCCCAGCAACTGTTTGATTTCCAAACAGTTGATCGGCGATAGTCAAGCCGAATGACGTGCGGTTGAGCCGCTGATGCTGACCGAACTTCTCGAACATGATCATCACCAGGAGGCTCGGGCCAGCCTAACCGAGCGATGGCATGGAACGGGGCCGCCGCCTGGCTGATCTTCTCGCAGTCGCGGCAGGAGAACTTCTCCCGGAACGTCTCGATCACCTTCCAATGGCGCGGCACCACTTCCAGCGTCCGCGTCACGTCCTCGCGCGAAGGCGATTGCTGCCGCAGCATTCACACGCGGTCGGCCCGTCGATGACCACCCGGTCCCGGGGAGGTGGTCGGGGAAGGTCGGGCGCTCGGCGCGCTTGCGGATAACTTCCCGCACCCTCGCCGGTCTTGGCCGCGGCCTATTCCGCCGCCAGCTCGTCCTCGGTGGCGTCGGCTTCCAGCCCTTCGAGTGCCAATGCCAACTGCTCGATCAGCCGCGCCGAACGCTCCGACGGTTGCCCTTAGATCTGATGGTTTAACTTGGCGATCTGCAGCTTCTGCTGAGCCATCAGCGCTTCGTCTTCCGACGCTTTCGCGGGCGACCGCGAGCTCGGCAGCGATCTCCAAACTTCGCGCGCTCGACCGCGAGTGCCTCTTTCAAAGCGACAATGTCATCCGGATCACTTGCCGGAGCGATACGGTTCAGGACAGTCCGCTGAAGCTCGACTGATGCGGGAGCGCCTCGCGCCGAGGTCGCCGAAGTACCTTTCTGGTGATCGGCGGCCTCGCGCCGAGACCGCCGAAGTACCCATCTCGCGATCCTCAGTCCTCAAAACATTATTTGTTGGTCAACCAAGGATAGCGGGCGGTGTCCTCGTCGCCGTAGTCAGGGTCGAGATAGATGAACAGGCGCTGGATCTTGAAATCACGAATCTCGAACACATCACACCAGCGACCGGCATGGGTGAGGCCGGCGCGCCACTCGCGCCCGTTCGTGGTTCGGCCAGAGCTGGTGCCCTCCACCACGACAACGTCGCCCTGGTGGATATAATTGAAATTGGCATAGTCGTGCTTAACCGCCGCGATAATTTCCCCGACCGACGCGAACACATTCTTGACTGCCTGGACACCATCGACGACCCCAAACTTCGGGAAATATAACTGAGCGTCATCAGCGAAAAGTTCGAAGATGTCATCGCCCCGGTCGAGACGCTTGAGATACTCCAGCGCCACCGATTTACGTTGCTCGTCCGTCATCGTCTGCGTTGTTACCGCCATCACTACCTCCTGGTAAATTGAGAATACTACCTCAGCTGAATTCGCAACCCAGGCGCCGACTATTTCTACGCCTGCGGCACTTTCGATTTCCCAGCGTACGGAGCAAGGGACGTCGCTAACGTGCTGTATGCATCCTGATCGGCGTCTTGCGACCAACCTTCCCCGTTACGATCATGACATCTCAGTATTTGGGACGAATGTCGCGACGTTGCGGACTCGGAGATCATTTATGGATCAAAGGTCTCTTAGGTACGGGCGCTTCGTCTGGACCCCAAAGCCGAAAGCTGAGGGTTGCGAGCGCAGTGAATCCCTTCGCAATGCCAGATACGTCCACAGGGCCACCGGCAGTTGCTCCCGACGCGCGGGCGGAGACCTCTTGTGTCGCCCACACGCTAAAATTTGCGGGTCCGAAATTGTAGCCTACAAGGCCGCCGACCGACCATATGTCGTATCTGTTCGCGTTTTGAATCAAGTTGCCGTAGTAGGCGCTGGACTTGTCATTGCTGACTTGCCCGACATAGTAACCTACGGGTCCGAAGGTCCAGTTGCCTATGGTCTTGGTGGCCGTAAAGTCCGCGTGCAGGATGTTGCCCGTCCTATAACCAGTGATCCTATTTGCGGTATTGAATTCTCCGTAGATGGCTGCGGACAGGTTCCAACCATCCTTCAAATACGATACGATCGCTTCCGGCTGGAACGTCCAATACGGCTTTCCGATGTTTCCTGTGCCTCCAGGACCGGTAATTGTCCCATCAGGCACAAACATCCCGAGACCGGTCTTAACTTGAAAGCCAGTATCCGCGATCTTCCAGCTTAGTTCCGCCGGGACTATATATGTGTTGTACATCCCGGAAGCCTGTGCATTCAACGGACTGCCTGCGCTTTGCGTAACGAACGGCACTACTACAACCGCATCGTACGTAGCTCCCAGAACCGTCCATCCTGGCACGAACAGGAATCCCTGAACGTCGACCGCCGCCTGGAAGCCGGTTTTGTTTCCAATCACCCCGGTCACAGGTCCAACGATATTAGATTGGTATGTGAAAAATTGGTTGAACATGTAGATTCCTTCCGGAGGAACCCCTGCGCTTGCTCCAATAAAAATTCCACTCTTTTGTTGGCTGGGCGACGCTTCGTATCCGTTCGCGGCGCTCAAGCTCATCGAGATACTCGCAACTACAATCAGGGCCTTCCTAACTCTCATTTCCAGTCCCCCTTGTTAAGACTTCCAACCAGTACAGAGCTTAGCGCTCGAACCGCGCTCACTCGCTTGCTGGCGTCGTCGACGCGACATCGTCTGAAAGAGAGGTCGGGCCCGCGCCGCTACCTTCATGACTTCAGCTAAATGAAAGGACAACTTTGAAACGACCGCCGCGTTGTGATTTCGGCAGCGCGTGGCAACTAGGCATGTCTTATAGTTAGCTAACGCACTAAGAACGTTGGCTCGCACCGGTTGTTGAGAGGAATCGTTCGGCTACTGTGAGTACTGTGTCGAACCCGGTCCCTAGAGGAGTATGCACGCTGGGTTCGAGGCACTCGCTGATCGATCTTTCCCCAGCGACCGGACACGTCGATCGGGGGCGCTAGTGCCATGGCAGCGATACCGACACTAGCTTCACCGAATTGCCGCGGCCGGCTGCGAAGCCAGGGCGCGCTGAGAAAAACACGCTTACCTTCTAGCCATTGTCTCGGAGAGCGCACTCTGTCGAGGTAGCAGCAAGGGAGACAATCAGCGACCGCAACAAGCAACACGAGTGGCGTTGGCCGAAGGACTGGCCCACGTTCGCACACCCGACGATATTCCAGACGATAATCCGGGTAGCCAATCCTGCTGCCATGGGAGCATACTTTGCTATGCTGTCATGCATCAACCTGTCGTGTCAGCTCCCGCTTACTTCAACAAGCGCCACCTATTGCCGATCCCTCCGATCGCAATCACGTCTGTCAGTGACAGGCTCCTCGGCCTTCGTTTTTGCACACAAAGCCAACAAATTTTGCTTGATCGCCAGGAGCGCGCGCGAGGTGGCTTCCAGCTCTTCTTCATGTACGTCTCTCAGTACCGCGCCATCGAAAGTCTCAGCATTCTTTCGAATCCCCTCCAACAATTGCAGTGCCTGTTTAGTCAAATAGACCCGGTTAACCCGGCGATCGGCCGGATCGATTTGTCGAATGACAAAGCCTGCCGCCTCAAGACGATCAATCAATGTTCCAAGGGCGACCTTTCCCAGATCGAGACCGTTGGCGAGTCGGGTCTGCGGCAAGCCATCGTTGCGCGCTATAAATTCAAGCACCCACCATTGCGAGCGCGTAATTCCAAGAGGTGCCAGGGCCCGGTCGAACATAAGCCGTCGCAGCCGGGAGACATCATGGATGAGGCTTCCGAGGCGGAAATCAAACTCCGATTGATCGACCATGGAGGAGCAGGATGGCCTGGAACGGCAATGACAGGATGTGCTACGAGCTTGCATTTCGGCCGACACCGCGGGCGTGAGGACCAATGATTTCGGTGAGATGTTCGGCGACTGCTGTGCGGTATCGAGTTTTCGTCATGAGCAATCGCGTTGCAGAGTTGTTCTAGTCGCCCGCCGGGTAGTATCGCAGCGATCGACCGATGATGTCGGCGGTTCGGCGGAACAATGTCCAAACACCTCGAGCCCGTCCGAATCGTTCGACGTTGCTTCCTTTGGTCGCGCAGCACCCTTCGTCGGGATGGAATAGCTTCTTTACAGAATCGTGCGGAACCAAAACGGGCTGTCGGGGTCGGTCGGCGTGCCAAACATTGACCAGAGCAGTTGCAAGCGGCTCGTTGAGGATCGTCACGCGCGGGTCGATGAACATCGGTTTGCCCTGGAGCCCGACCGGGAGCTCAGTACCACGCAGCATTCGCTTGTGCTCACCGAGATGAGGTGATTCCTGCACCTTCGTCTCGGTCGTTCCCTCACGCGAGGCGTGGTTGACCCTATCGATCGGCATGGAGACACCGCGCACGTCTGACGGCTGGACACACTTCTGGCGCGTGGCAGTACATTTCTGTATGGCGATGGTCACACGCGAGTGCTTGCCGAGGCGCCGCTGAATTCAACGTGAGATCAATGAATCGCACACCAGCATGCGCCAGAGCTGCGTACTCCGCCCGGCACTCAGCGAATTGTGCGTGCCGCTTAAGCAATGGTGGCTTCTTCGGCATCGGCGCTCAAGCTCTCCAAGTACTCCGGCCCTAAGTTGCGTTCTCGCTGTACGATGCGCCGTGCCTCCCAACCTTGGGCAGGCCCGTCTTGTGCCACGCCTCAGGCGTGACGAACGCAACGCGCCACTTCGGCGGCTCTTTGCAAAATCTGTTCGTGTACTCGTCGAGCGAGAGCACGCACCAATGACCGTCGCGGTAAGTCTTGTCACTTGGCGTGTCTTGTTCGAGCGCAACGCCCACGCCGATGCAAATCACACCCTGCTTCATGAAGCCGTTACACGATGCGCAAACGGCGCGATCATTGCGCCGCGCGGTCGCACTTCGAGGCTTCTCGCAGTACCAGCAGGTCTTGGCCTCTGCCTTGGCAACCCTAATCACGCTCGCTCTCCAACTTCGCGGTAAAGCAGCCCGATCGGTCCATCGGCCAGAACGTTCAAAGGTTCCTCTCCCTGTCGCGGGACCGCTCCATATAGTCCACGGCCATTTTTGGGAGAGAATAGACAACGAGCGCACCGTTCATCCTGCACGAAATATGTAAATTTCTGCACGAAATTGAAAAAACAGAGCAGCGGGGAGATCGATACGCCAGGAGGGCCCGGGAGCGACGCCGATAAAGCGCAGGCGCGAATGGAGACCTCCGCAAGACTGCGGGTCTCGTCCGCCAGCACATTGAAGGGAGCGACGAATACCAGGCACGTGCTGCGTCACTAGAATATGATTCATCGACTTGATTGTGAAGGCGGCCTTCTGGGACGTAGCGAGAGCTTGAATTCACGGCCACTGCTATGCGCACGATCTATTGCGAGCACGTGAATGACTCTAGATCATGGACGGATCGCAATTTCGTTGAGACTCGGACCCGAGGCGGGTCGCCTCCTTGGGCAGGCCTCAATCCCGCCGGCGCCTTCAGTGAGTTCTTCTTTGCTTCGAAAGCCCTTCTCTCGCTTCGGAGCCACTCGGACTTGGCGCATTTTTCACAGAGTCATTCCATCGAAATGCGTCACTTGAGGCCCAACGTGCTTTTGTCGTGCAACTCCGTGTCGCTCGAGATCGGCTTAGGAATGGAACGCCAAGAAACGAAGCGCCCGTCGTAAGAGCGCTCCGCATAATCGTCTGCGAATGGGCAGCGGCGTCCTTCAGGTGGGCACGTGCGCGTATCGCACCTGAAATGACGCCGAACTTTCTCAGTCCAGCACGGTTACTTTTCCGCCCGGATTTTCGGTGACTGCAAAGGTTGTGAAATATTCGATCTCCGGATACATGCCGTAACGTTCGAGGATCCCGTCGAGCCATGGGCCTTGGTAGAATGCCTTGGCGTCGGCGAGCGTCTCCCACTGGTAGACGCCGCCCGCGGTTCCGGTCTCGCTCCAGATGAACTGCTTGCGTATCAGTCCCTTCGCCTCCCCGAAACTCTTGGAAATCTTCTTGAAGTGCGCTTTGCAATCCTCGCGCCCAATGTGCGAGGGTAATCGGTAACGCACGATTGCTGTAATCATCATCTGCTCCGTTGTATCGTCGCGAGTGATTTGGTTGCCGCGCCTCAGAAACCAAGCTCCGGCGGTTCGCCCGAATACTCGTAGGCTTTAATCGGCCTACCTTGGGAGATCGCTTCCAGCTCGCGATCGAACAGACGCCGCATCCGAACGATGCAGACATCCGTGCGGCCGAGATGTTCAAGGCTACGATCCGCGATTGCTCCCTGGCCACCCTGGGCCACCGCGTCCTCGATCAATAGGAAGCGCGGATGATCGCGGAAATCCTCGAGAACCGCCCTGCCGTCAAGAATATCGTGGGCGATGTCCGATATCTTACGCGCCGATTTAATCCGCTCATCGTTAGCAGCACGCGCCTCTTCGAACGCAGCACGATCTTCTTCGGGTATGCGCACAAACTGCGTCATGAACAATATGTGGTTCTCGTCGTCCGTCGGCACGAGCGTCAGATAAGAGTCACGCCAACCGCCGAATGTCAGACCACTGAACGGTGGAATGATGATTCGCATCGTATTTGGAAATAGATATAGCGTCGAGCGGCGCTTGCCGTTGCCTACGCTGCTATATCGCACCATGCCAAATGGCATTTCTTCCGCGGATGTTTCTGGCACCTTGATCTCATCACGGCCAAGCATTTGATGCGAACCACTCGGACTGTGCACGAACGACAGATGCGCTTCGTCCGCTTGATTTTCGTAAGTCTGAAACCAATTACAGGGAAACTCTTCCACTATGTTGTCGATCACTCCCTCGCCTTCAAATTCTGGAAATGGCGGGAACGCTGGCGGTTCGCCGTCGCCAAAGTAGGCGTAAATCAACCCCATGTGCTCTCGTGTCGGGTAAGCGGCAACACGCACTCCCGATGCCGCCCCTGAAGGCGACTCCCCTGGTCGCTCCACGCATGCTCCGCTGCCGTCGAATGTCCAGCCATGATAGAAACAACGTATGCAATCACCACGCACCCAACCCGTCGACAATTGTGTGTTGCGATGCGCACAACGGTGGTCGACTACGAAAGCCCGACCGGACTCACCGCGATACAGAGTGAACTTTTCACCCATGATCAATATCGGTCGCGCCGTTCCGCGCGCCAGGCTCTTCGACATGTAAACGGGCTGCCAGAATTTGCGCAAGAAACGTCCACCGACCGTATCGGGTCCCGCGAGCGCGTAATCCATGCCCTTGCTTTTGAGCTGTGTCGTTCGTCCATCCATCGCCGTCCTCCTATTGCTGATCATATCCTCGCTATCAAGCGGGATCGATCGTGCCGCTGCTCGCAAAGTTATAGGAACCAGCACTGGCGTCGAATAGATCGAAATCGCTGCGATTTACGCAATGACTTATATTGTAACGGATATGAATTTGATTTCTCAGGAGAGGCGGAGTGCAAGCCTATTTACTTGTCGCGGGCCTCTTGCGCTTTTGAGCGCCCGGTCCCGGCGTTGGGTTCTGAGCCGTCGCCGTCTTCAGGCAATTTATGAAGAGGTTTTCGGCGCTCCCGCTTTTATTCGAGCGCAGTCTTGCTACACAGACGGCCCATGGCGACAATTCGTCTGCCACCGGAAGACAGCGCACCATATTAGTTTCGCGATCGAGCCACCGGGCCAGCGCTGTGGGAAGCGCTGTTAGCATTCCCGCATCACGTACCAACGAAAGGACATAATGCAATTCGAGTGCTTCGACGAAAACCGGATTGCGGCTTTGCGAATGCATTAGCAAGTTGCGCTCGACCGCCCGCCGCGTGGATGTCTCAATCGGCATCAGAACCCAACGTTCTCGCGCAAGGTCAGCCCAGTCGAGCATTCGTCGACGCGTGAATGGATGACCCGGCGCCGCCACCACAACCACCTGCTCATTGTAGAGCACCTCGACCAACAGTTCCTCGTTACCAAATTGCCTTACGTCAAAATGGGTGACGATCAGATCGCATTTGCCGCTCGTCAGGTCCGCAATCAGCCCGTCGGCGAAGTTGCTGCGGATTCGGATTGTCAATTTTGGCGCCTGCTCTGTCGCGAGCTTGATCGCCTCCACGAGAGCCGTTGGCGAGAATGCACCCATCATTCCGACCGTCAGGGTACCGCCGACTCCCCGTGATAAAGCATCGAAATCCGATTCAGCGCGATCGAACTGCGCCATGATCTGCTGTGCGTGCCAGATTAGGGACTGCCCGACCGCTGTCGGCGTGATACGCCTGGTAGTGCGCTCGAACAACCTTGCGCCGAGGAGCTCTTCGATCTCGGTCAGACCACGAGAGATCGCCGACTGCGATGTATGTAGAGCATTTGCGCTACGGCTTACGCTCAACTCGCGCCCGACCGCCTCTATCAGCCGCAGATGCCGCACCGTCAACTTTTGTTTGAACTTCACGAGGGCCTCCTCTCACTCGGCAACACAGAACTTTAGCACGATGGCCAGACCTTACTATCCATATCGCGTTTGATATAAATCCTTGCGAGAATCTCAAAGTCACGGGCGTTCCCCTCTGGGCGACGGCTCTATAAGTTTCATGCTTGCCGAAGAGTCGCGGCAGCGCATGCGCTGCCAAGCGATATGCGCAGCGGCTGTTCAACTCGACACAATGTGTGGACGCACACGAGAATAGAAACGCAACACCAGACCTTCGGGGGTACGGCCATGGCGACTGCGGAAGTTGTCAACGTCTCGGCATTGATCGACCGAAAAGTGAGCGGCTATCAATGGTGGTTGTTCGCGATCTGCTTCCTGATTTCGCTGATCGACGGCCTCGACTCGCAGATCATGAGCGTGACAGGCCCGATGATCGCTCGCGGATTGAAGCTGTCGCCCGGCGCGTTAGGGCCACTTCTATCGGCATCGCAATGGGGGGCGCTGATCGGCGCTTTTGGGATCGGCTTCTTTTCCGATCGCTGGGGACGCCGGCGGATGTTGCTCGTTTGCGGCCTTCTGTTCAGTACGGCAACGCTCGCGACGGCGTGGGCGGAGAGCTTCAGCACTCTATTAACATTGCGCATCGTTACTGGCCTCGGCATCGGCGGTGCGGTGCCCTGCTATCTTGCACTGGCCGCTGAATACGCGCCCGAGCGCAATCGAGCGGGCGTCGTTGCTGTCGTCCTTGGCGCCGTTCCCTGCGGCGGCATTCTCGCTGGCCTGCTCGGTGCTGGGTTGCTCAGTAGTTTCGATTGGCAGACGGTCTACAAGGTCTGCGGCGCGCTCTCGCTTCTTATCAGTCTTTTGCTATATGCCTCGTTGCCGGAATCCCTTAGCTTCATGATTACTCGCGGTTTCGATGTCGACAAGATCCGTGCTGTTCTGCAGAAGCTCGCGCCGAACCGAGGCTATGAAGCGACAACTCGATTCGTGATCAACGAGGAGATTAAGCGTGACGCCCCGGTCCGGCATCTTTTTACGGAACGGCGCGCCCCGATGACAGGCCTGCTGTGGATTGCCTTCTTCATCAATTATCTTGTGCTAGTCGGAACTCTGGTGTGGACGCCCATGCTACTGAAGCAAGCTGGCATGTCGATCGCCGAGGGATCGCTTGCGCTGACATTCAACAATATCGGCGGCATCATCGGCATTGTCGTCGCCGGACAATTGTTCGATCGATTTCGCTCGTCGCTATTTTGGCTGCTGTCCGGAATGTTCCTGGGCGGAGCGCTGGCGACCGCGCTCATCGGCTATTCGGTACCGAGCTTCATCGAGGTCTGCATCATGTCGACGCTTGCCGGCCTGCTGATCCCGGCCGGGTTGAGCGGTCTTTACGGCGTATCGGCCCTTATCTATCCGACGTTCATGCGGTCCACAGGCATCGGTTGGAGTTCAGGTTTCGGCCGCGTCGGAAGCTCCATGGGCCCAGTGCTGGTCGGTTTGATGTTCGCCGCCGGCTGGTCCACGCCTCTAACGACACTCTCGCTGGGCCTGATCGCACTCGCCAATGTGGTTTGTGTATGGCTGATGAGCATTCTAATTAAGCGGCGGTCCGCCGCGGCAGCGGCCTCCCCAGCGGAGTAAAGCAACCTCGGTCATGGTCTAATAAGCTTAGGATCGACAGTCGTGACGGTAGCCGCGAATCCCATCGAAACCGTGATTGCTGAAGTCCGTCCGGAAGCGACCGACATTCTCTCCTTCGAACTTCGGCCGCGAGCGGGTACAATCTTGCCACCGTTCACGGCGGGTGCGCATGTGGAAGTTTATCTTCCCGATCTGCAGATCCGCAGCTATTCGCTGTTAAACGACCAGAATGAGCGCGACCGCTACGTCATCGCCGTACGCCGCGATGCAAACGGTCGAGGCGGTTCGCGCTATATGCACGATCGCCTGGGAAAGGGCGACGCGCTCACGATCAGCGCGCCGCGGAACCATTTTCCCTTGGTGGAAGACGCACATCATACTGTGTTCATCGTTGGCGGGATCGGAGTCACACCGATCCTGTCAATGGTCCGGCGGCTGGAACAGATCGGCCGATCCTGGGAGATGCACTTCGGCGCGCGCAGCCCGGCTCACGCAGCCTTCTACGACTATCTAAGAGCGTTCAACTCGACAACGTCCAGCCGCGTCCGCTTTTATTTTGATGGAGGCGTCCGCGACGACATGCTTGATGTCGGCTCGCTGATCGCGCCGCTCCCTTCAGATACGCATCTCTATTGTTGCGGACCCTTAGGCATGATGGACGTGTTCCGCGGCGCGACCGCCGCGCGGCCGGCAAAAACCGTGCATTTCGAATACTTCGCTGGCGCCGCGGTCGGCGAGCCTTCCGGCGGCTTCGACGTCGAATTAGCGCAGTCTGGCAAGACGCTTACCGTGAGACCCGGGAAGACGATCCTTGAGGCCATGATCGAGGCCGGTTTGGACGCGCCCTATTCCTGCCGTGAGGGAGTTTGCGGCAGTTGCGAGACTCGTGTCCTGGCCGGCATACCCGACCATCGCGATCTTGTGCTAACCGCGTCCGAACGCGCACGCGGAGAAACCATGATGATATGCTGCTCGGGCAGTCTCAGCTCGAAGCTG
The DNA here is from genome assembly GCF_029909975.1 of Bradyrhizobium sp. ISRA430. Taxonomy (NCBI): domain Bacteria; kingdom Pseudomonadati; phylum Pseudomonadota; class Alphaproteobacteria; order Hyphomicrobiales; family Nitrobacteraceae; genus Bradyrhizobium; species Bradyrhizobium sp. ISRA430. The sequence goes on along the minus strand of NZ_CP094516.1, from coordinate 7,477,922 downwards.
GTTATCGATCTGTGATGTGCGAGTACAAACGCCTTTCGCGTTTTGTGCTATGTGTAGGGACGGCATCTTCATCCCATCGATTAAGACCGCGTCGATACGATGACGTGGCCACAATGTGCTCGCCTACAAGAACATCGCCGGTCCTGACGAGTTCAAGCCCATGCGATTCCAAGCTTTGATGGTGCGACGCTCGGTAGGAGAATGACACGCCCGCCGAGCTCGCGGCATCGCAAACAAGGATGCATCTGATGAATACCATTCGCATTTTTGTGCCGATAGACAGGATGGATGCCACGGCATGGTTCTATTCCGACGGCCTCGGCCTCAGAGAAGTTGAACGGGCTGGAGATAAGCGAGTTTTTCTTTCGGGCGAGGGGCAACTAGTTGAACTAGTCTCTCTTCTGGCCCCCCTTCTGGAATCGCGGACATATGTCAGGTTTCATGTTCACGGACTTGATGAATGCCTCAGGTATCTCGTATCGCAGGGTCATCTATCGCGCGAGAGCCTGGCAGAACCATGGTCTCATAGGCGGCAAATTGAAGTCAGCGACCCGGCCGGTAATATAATCACGCTGTTGGATGCTGCCGGCTAGTCTCCGAGGACCCCGGCATGTTCCGGGTCAGCAGTGAGGCCCAAGGACTATCGGTTTACAAGCCTGGCATTTCCCGCAATGCGCACTCGACACACGTCGTCGAAACGACGACGTAACCGTTGATCCAGGTATTCACCACACGCTTAAGCCACGCGTTGAAGCGATCGTGAACCGTGGTGAGCAGGCTCCCCCTCTGGAGAGACCGTCAGCTTGGACTGCCAACTAGGAGGGACTTACTTTGCCACCAAGACCGAGCGGACTTTCCACCGAGAGGCTGTCTATAGAACTCCGCGAAGTGATAGCCAATTCCAACGGCGAACTCAGCGGGTGAGATTCACCGTTATGTTCTTCGTCTGTGTGAAACTGTCGAGCATCGCCGCGAGCGAAAACTCGCGGCCCAAGCCGCTCTGTTTGTAGCCGCCATAGGAATGACCTGGAAGCTGTCCGCCTCCTTGGTTGATCTGTACCCAGCCCGCTTCGATGTCTCTCGCGGCTCTTAGCGCCTTGCCGATATCGTGGGTCCACACATAGGCGGCAAGCCCGTAATGCGTGTCGTTGGCCATCTTGATGACCTCTTGTTCGTCTCTCCACGGGATCGCGACCAGTACAGGTCCAAAGATTTCCTCGCGCGCCAAGCGCCATGCATTGGTGCCTTGGCCAAAAATGGTCGGCCTTAAGAAATAGCCTCGGGGTAGCGACGTGTCATTCTCAGGCAGTCCTCCGCACAAGAGCTGGGATCCGCTCTGCTTCAATCCATCTTCGATGTAGTTGCAAACTCGGGCGAATTGCCGCTCGTTGATGATCGCGCCTATATCAGTCTCCTCGGCCAGGGGATCGCCGACACGGAGTTTGGAAGACGCTTCGACGAGTCGCTCCAGAACGCTGTCGTAGATATCCCGGTGCAGGAATAAGCGGGAGCCAGCAGTGCAAGATTGGCTTTGTCGACTGAAGCGCATCGCGGCAATAATGCCTTCGACAACCCATTCGTCCGTAGCGTCCGGAAAGACGATCGAGGGGCTCTTTCCACCTAGTTCGAGCGAGACCGGCAAGATGCGCTTGGCTGCGGCTTCCATGACCAATTTGCCGACCGCCGTTGACCCGGTGAATGAAAGCTTGGCGACCAGCGGATGGTTGAGCAGCGGCGCTCCGCATTCCTGCCCGGTCCCGCTTAGCACGTTCAGCGTTCCCGGAGGAAGAAATTGAGAACAGATTTCTGCAAGGGCCATCACAGCAAGCGGGGCATCTTCGGCCGTCTTCATGACCATGGTGTTTCCGGCGCAGAGCGCTGGAGCAATCTTAACCGCCGCCAAAAGGAATGGTGCGTTCCAGGGAATCACGGCGGCCACAACGCCCAACGGTTCGCGCTGGGTAAAGCTGAGAAGATCATGGCTAAGAGGTAGGGTTTCGCCTTTAAGTTCGGACGCAAGCCCTCCAAAATAGCGAAAGATCCCAGCCGAGCTTTTCACTTCCGGCCGGGCCTGCGTTCTGAGGGCGTTTCCCGTCTCTTCGGCGATCTGTCGAGCAAGTCTTTCCTGGTCGGATTCGATCTTATCGGCGATGGCAAGAAGGAGACGACCGCGTTCGGCCGCCGATGTTCTTCGCCAAGAATCGAAGGCGGCAAGCGCCTTCGCGACCGCTAGATCGACATCCTCGACCCCTCCGCGCGGAACAGTCGCGATGATCTGCCGCCGACCTGGATTCTCGACCGTGAGCACCTCCCCCGTGCGCGCCGGGAGCCACTCGCCACCGATAAGCATGAGTTGTCGTCGGATCTTCTTGTCGTCAAGCGAACTGTTCAAATTTTCCTCCGTTACGATCTGCCCGTCGCCCATCGAATTCAATGCCGCGGCAACTCAAGGAGCTCCCCTCCGCATCAGGAATATCGCACCATCTCGATGACCAAATCGGCGAATACTCGTCCACCGATGCTGATGTGATCACGCATCACCCGAGCTGCGGTCTCGCCGTCCCCCTTCATAATTGCGCTTACGATGTCACTATGGTCCTTGAAGGACTGGAGAATCCGTCCCGGTCTTTGGAAGGGATATCTGCGGTAGACGCGCAGTCGCCCTCGAATATCCTTGACGCTGGCTTCCAGGTAGTGATTACCGGATCCCCGATATATCAGCTCGTGAAATTCCTTGTTCAGAGCGTCGTACTGACCAAAGTCTTCGTTCCGAACGAACTCTTCGCTACGATCATGTATCTTGCTTAGCTCATCACGATCGTCCGCCGACATGCGAGAGGCGGCAAGCTTGGCCGCCACGCTTTCGAGCTCGGTCATGACCTCAAACATCGAGATCACTTGGTCGACACTCAAGAGCGTCACGACGGCTCCACGACGCTGCCGCAGTTCCACCAGGCCTGCCGACGAAAGCTGAATGAGGGCCTCGCGGACGGGCGTCTTGGAAACGCCAAAGCGCTCAGACAGCGGCTGCTCCTCCAGACGCGCCCCCGGCAAGAGCGCTCCGGATTCGATCTCGCCACGTATCCACGTCCTGATCTCGTCGGTCCGATACTGCTTCTTAGCCTGCAATCCGCGCCCCTGGTCTTCGCCGTGGTGGCCACTTCGTGGAGTATTTACATATTTTTTTTCGTTTGACAAAGATATTATACCCATGAAATAAAATATCATGAGCGAACAAAGGGCGCATGGCCCGGCCGGTCACCCAACACTGCAGATCGAGGACGCGGTCGCGCGCATCCGCCTGAATCGCCCCGATCAGCACAATCGTTTCGAGCCAGCGGACATCGAGACAATGGCGGTGATGTTGCGCGAGTTGTCCGCTCGAAGAGCCGTTCGGGTCGTAGTGATCACCGCGCGTGGACCTAGTTTCAGTTCCGGATTTGATCTGCAAACGCTGTCGAGCGACCGTGCTCGCGAATCCACGGCAGCTTTCGCATCGCTCTGCGATACGCTCGAAGCGCTCCCCATCCCAACGATCTGCGGCCTCAATGGCAATGTCTACGGTGGCGCTACCGACTTTGCGCTGGCGTGTGACATTCGAATTGCAGTGGAAGGAGCATGTCTCACTATGTCCCCTGCGCGACTGGGTATCGAGTACTACCATTCAGGCTTGAGGCGATATGTAGAGCGGCTCGGACTATCCGAGGCGACACGCCTTTTCCTAACGGGCGATCAAATCAACAGCGCCGAAATGCTTCGGATCGGCTTCCTCAACGAAATCACCGCGGCCGATGCTCTTGAACCCCGTTTGAGCGCGATCGCGCTGATGCTTGCGCAAAGGTCTCCAGTCTCTTTGCGGGGACTAAAAGCGTCGCTGAACGCCATCGCGCGCGGCACAGGTGACGCGGGCGCCATCAATGTCAGATTCTTTGATAGTCTCACGTCGTCAAGCGCGCAGGAAGGACTACGGGCCTGGATAGAGCGCCGTCTACCGAGATTTGCCGACCCGTGAATCAAGGAAACGATGACCTGCCGAAACGAACACCATCTCGGTTCGAGTTGACGCGATTCGAAAGTTAATGAATCCAGTTTGGCGCGACCATGAACCTCTTTCATCTTATCCGCAAAAGCATTCCTGCCGTCGACAGCCCATTTATCGAAGACCTCGACAATCGATCTTTGACCTATGGGGATATGCTCACGCGGTCGGGACAGATGGCCAATGTTCTGACTGCGCGCGGCTTGAAGCCGGGAGATCGCGTCGCTGTTCAAGTCGACAAAAGCATCGACAATTTGATGCTCTACCTCGGTGCCCTTCGAGCCGGCGTGATCTATCTCCCATTGAACACCGCATATACGCCTACTGAACTCGACTATTTCGTCAGCGACGCAAAGCCTGCGCTCATCGTCTGCGACCCTAAGAGGCGCGATACCATCGTCGAGATGGCGCACCGCAACGGCATTTCTTGGGTCGAGACGTTGGACGCAAGAGGCAAGGGCACTCTTTCTGAAGCTGCTGCAGATCTCGGGCCCGACTTCGCTGATATTGAGCGTTCCAAAGGTGATCTTGCTGCCATCCTTTATACATCTGGGACAACCGGCCGATCAAAAGGGGCCATGCTCACTCACGGCAATCTGTCGTCGAATGCGCGGACCCTCAAGGAATATTGGCGTTTCACGAGCAAAGACGTTCTGATCCACGCATTGCCAATATTCCACACGCACGGCTTGTTTGTGGCTTGCAACACGCTGATGATGGCAGGCGGATCAATGATCTTCATGCAGAAGTTCGATGCGGACAGGATTATCGACCTTCTTCCGAGGGCCACCTCGATGATGGCCGTTCCAACCTTCTACACGCGGTTGCTCAACAATGCGGCTCTGACGAAGGAGGCTTGCTCCGGTTTTCGGCTTTTCACCTCTGGATCGGCCCCCCTGCTTTCGGAAACCCACCTTGAGTTCAAAAGACGAACTGGTCACGCCATACTCGAACGATACGGAATGACCGAAACCAACATAACTACATCGAATCCCTACGAAGGAGAGCGCATCGCCGGCACGGTCGGAGTTCCATTGCCGGACATAGATCTACGCATCGTCGATCCCGACAGCGGGCGTCAGCTGCCGCATGGAGAGGCGGGAATAATCGAAGTCCGCGGTCCATGCGTGTTTTCGGGGTACTGGGGCCTGCCAGAGAAGACCAAGGCCGAATTTCGTCCTGATGGTTTCTTTGTTACAGGCGATATCGGCCGCTTCGATGCGAAGGGCTATCTCACAATCGTTGGCCGAGCCAAAGATCTGATCATCAGCGGTGGCTTCAATGTCTATCCCGCAGAAGTCGAAGCAGAAATCGACGCTCTGGCAGGAGTCGTGGAATCTGCCGTAATTGGCTGTCCTCACCCCGATTTCGGTGAAAGCGTTACCGCGATTGTAATACGCCAATTGGATTGCACGTTGACCGAGGAAGACGTCCTGAATCATCTGCAAGGCCGCTTGGCAAAGTTCAAAGTGCCTAAGAAAGTGATCTTTGTGAGCGAGTTGCCGCGCAACACAATGGGTAAGGTTCAGAAGAATATCCTTCGCGAACAAAACAAGGATCTGTATCAGTGAGCATCTTACGATGGTCGTTCGGCTCGCCGATCCTCTCCAATCAAGGCGAGCTGCGGGGCGCGAACAGCTCGATTTGATCCGGAAAGACGAGCAGCTCTCTACTTATAGTCGGGTCCCTAGAACCCTGTGTTCGGCACGGCCAAACAATGGAAACGAAGGTTAGTCGGCCACATGCAGCGGGCCTGATATCTTGCTTTAAGGCAAAGGCCAGTCCGGGCTTAAGCTGGACATTCGGCAAGGGAACATTGAACCATGAGCGAGCTTCTCGACTATTTCGGCAAGGTTGCATTGATTACCGGCGGCAGCACGGGAATTGGTCGGGCGACGGCGCTGGGGTTCGCGCGACAAGGTGCAAAAGTTGTGGTTGGTGACCTCAGTGAACAGGGTGAAGAGACGGTTGCAGCAATCAAAGGGGCTGGTGGCGAGGCCTTGTTCGTCAAAGTAGATGTTTCAAAAGAAGATGATGTGAAAGCGTTGGTCGAGGCAACACTTGGCAGCTACGGACGCCTGGATTGTGCGTTCAATAACGCGGGCGTGCTTCCACCGACGCTTCCGCTTGCGGAAGTAGACGAAGCGACATTCGACAAAGTGATCGCGGTGGATCTTAAAGGTGTCTTCCTCTGCATGAAGCACGAGATCCTGCACATGTCCAAACACGGAGGCGGCGCCATCGTAAATACCGCGTCCATCGCAGGAGTAATCGCCGATCCCGGAATGGCGCCCTATGTGGCCGCCAAGCATGCAGTCATTGGACTGACCAAAGCGGCCGCAGTGGATCATGCCAAAGACGACATTCGTGTAAATGCCTTGGCGCCTGGCTTGGTCGAGACCGGGATGACCCGGAGATGGTTGGATGATCCTGTTATGCGCAAAAAGGTGCTTTCAGGACCTTTGTTCGAACGTGCGGGCAAGCCGGAAGAGATCTCGGGTATGGTGCTGTTTCTGTGTTCGCCCATGTCATCCTTCACGACCGGACAGACTTTCATCGTTGATGCGGGACAGACCACCAGATAACCGGCATCGCTTCACCAAAGCCCTCTATTTTTTAGGTCAATCTGCTTTCACCACCTGCTCGCGCCCGGCCTTCGTGGCGTTTGCCCACCAAGCCAATTCATCCAGCATGGACTTCAAGGAAGGCTGCAAGACCGCATCGACCTCGGACATCGGTGCATTCTGCCCAATCGGCGACACCTTGAGAAATTCGCCGCCTGACAGATGCACGGCGTGGCGCAACGGCACCATTTGGAGCTCGACCGCGATGTTGCGCAGATGTTCTACTGCACGCGCGCCCCCGACCCCGCCATAGCCCATGGCGGCCATCGGCTTTCGATTCCACTCTTTGTAGGCTTGATCGAGCGCATTCTTGAGCGCTCCTGTGATCGAGCGGTTATACTCCGCCACGACGAAAATATATCCATCGAAATCCGCGAGCTTGCGCTGCCATTTTACGGCGCGTTCATCCGACGAAGGCAGCCACAGGTTGGACGCCGCCTCGTTGAAAAACGGAAGATCGTAATCACGCAGATCAACTAGCTCGAAAGTCATCTCATCCCGCCTCTGAGCTTGTTCGAGCAGCCATTGTGCCGGCTTGTCGGCGAACCGCGTGTTGCGGGTTGAGCCGATGATGATAGCAATCTTGGGTTTGGTCACGAGATGGCCTTTCCTACGGATGTCAGAATCCGCCCGCGATGCATTGGGTTGCAGCAATCAATTCGCAGTCATTCTTCGAGCGCAGGTCTCGAGCGAAATCGACGCTGACTCCACCCAAACTATGACAAACTAGACCGCAATAACAGGCGCAGCCGCACTCCGTTGTTCGAAGCAGTCGAACTCCGAGTTAGACTGCTTCCCGCCGCGCCGCCCTCTTCTCGTCGCTCAACCGTTTTAGAGTATCGGGCATTTCACACGCGGATTGTCGACGCTCGTAATAGCGACCTGACGGCCACCCCCGCCGCAACGATTTCAGAGCCGGTTCGAACAGAGGTCCGCCGACGGCGTCCAGGCTAAATCAATACCTTGGTCTTTTATGAGACGCCTGGTTTCAGCAACGAGATCTGCAGTTGAAGTGTTGATTAGCTGATCAGCATCGGTCGGTCCTGTCAGCGCCGACCACTCGCACGCCGATCCAATAAGCCTCCAGGTCTCGTACCTGAGGGATAATCATGAACTTGAGACCATCATCACAAGACGGAGCCGAGAATGGGGTTTACCGCTGGCATCCAACTCATCGCAGACTCTCCAAATCGAAACTCGCGGACCTCAGAACGGTGTTATGAGGCGCAGAACAGCTTGGTAGCCTTGGGGCCGGTTTTCGACGCCGAATTCCTTGAAGACGTTGGCGATGACTTTTGCACTCGAGCTAGACCAAACGAGCCCGGGTCCGATGCCGAACGCGCGCTGTCGTGACCCGGGCAGCGCGGTCCCATCGATTTCGGTGTTGGTGATTTGCTGAAAGCCATAGCCGGTAATCCCAGCCCGCCATTGATCGGACAGCGCATATGATGCAGATAGGCTGAAGGCTGCTTGCTGGCCTGGCTGCGCTGATCGTGTCCCAGACGACCTCGCGAGATCACGGTTCTCGCCGCTCCAGTCGTAGATCAGGCGGCCACTGACTTCCCAAAGTTCGGTCGTGCGCCACGTAAAGGCGTAATAGGGCGAGATTTGCCAGATATTCTGCCCAACATTTGAAGGGCGATCGCGATTATAAGAGCCCGTCGGGGCTACGATCTGCAACCCAAAGCGCATCGAGAACGGCCGCCCGAGTAGAGAAAGCTGACTCCATTGTATCTGGGGGTCGAACGTGACGTCTCCGACGCTCGTATTTGTGCTATCGGAGCCGGCGAAATCGTTATGAAGGTAAACAAGCGGAATGACCGCATCGAACCCAAGATTGCCGCCGAGCAGCTTCAATTCAGAAACGTAAATCGGGTGGATATTGATGCCCGCGATTGTCTGCTGGTTTCGGCCCGGCACCTTTCCGCCTTGGGTATCATTGAGTCGCCAAGCCTGATAGCCGCTGCCGACCGTCTCAAATGTAAAACCGGGGCCGCCATCGCCGTCGAGGAAACTAAAGGTGCCAAGACCCATGGAGGGCTGCGGGATGGCCGACTGGGCACGACCGACGTTAGGCGTGCTCACTATTGCGCCCGCGAGCCACAGACCCGTCAGGATATGAAGCGCGGATCGACGAGCGGCGCAGGCGCTGTCGGTGACAGGAACCGCCAACGTGATCATCGACCGGTTCGACCTGCGCGCCATCTGACAGTTGTCCTGTCCACCCATCCAACCACTGCAGCGCGTAGCGGTCTACCAGCGCGCTGCATCGAAGGCTGTACTACTCTCACGCGCCTTGAGGCGACGAAAGGCTATCAAAAAAGAACGCAGAGTTCGCTTTAACGAAACAGCCACCCCTTGCTACCCGAAGGAAGCGGAGCAGTCAGTAATCGCCGCGCGCCGTTATTTTTCGTGCCGAGAGCTCCTCCAGATCGAGCTCCTCCTCGAATTGGTGAAGGAGACTATCGTGGACCAATCCCTCTTGGAAAAGATCGAGAAGCTCCTTTCGGGCTGCCGTGACAGCTGAAAGTACGGCTCGCGCATGCTCTCCTCCAACATGGTCATTCCTATTGGAGTTGGCGCCTTGATCGCGGGCGACCTTGGCGCGCCATTCGTACTGCGCAATGATACGGTCAGCGTGCGCACCATTCAGGTTATGGCTGTGATCGCGGACGGCCCGAAGCTCGGCTTCCGCGATTCTCAGGCGTAAATCGCTCTCAGTCAACGTCGGCGCCTGTTCGAGCACAAAGTCGCGACCCGCAATGGCCCTCGCAAGCGGTGTGAGGGTTCCGCCAAGGACAAAGATCGTTCCGGCGATCACGCCAAAGGTCACGATCAGAACGAAGTCTCGTCCCGGGAGGTCAGCGGGTAAGCCCAGTGCCGCGGCGAGACTTACAACGCCCCGCATGCCGGCCCAGCTCATGAGCGCGGGAATGGTCGCAGGTGGATACGGATCGCGCCGCCTGAGCGACGGAACGAGCGCGCGGTAAGTGGCTGGAAAAATCCACGCCGCGCGGGACAGAATGAGTGCAGCCAGAATTGCCGCAATCGCCGGAAGAAGGTCGACGATCGTCCTCCACTGACCGCCGGCGCGCTCAACCACGCCACGCAGGGACAAGCCTATGATGATGAAAAGGAGTGATTCCATCACGAACTCGGCCACGTCCCAGACCGCCCGCGCTTGCGTGCGCGCGGCAGCAGACCATGTCCTATGCTGATGGCGGCCAAGAATGAGGCCGCAAGCAACCGTTGACAGGACTCCTGATGCTCCGGCGGCCTCGGCGATGATATAAGACGCCCAGGCCAACAGAAAAGTCCAGATGACCGTCAGACGAGCATCGGCGAGAAGGCGAGCTATGGACGCTGACAGGTACCCAAGCATGAGTCCGATGCCGATTCCGGCCATGGCCACATACAGAAATGTCATGCTCGCTTGCCCTATCCCGAACGTGCCGGTCATCGCGGCTGTGACAGCAAGCTGAAGCAGGACCAGGCCGGATGCATCGTTGACGAGACTTTCTCCTTCAAGCAGAACGACAACGCGCCGCGGGAGCGGGAACCGCTTCAAGACGGCCTTGGCCGCAACCGCATCGGGCGGTGAAAGGATCGCGCCAAGAGCGAAGCAGACAGACCAAGGCAATTCAGGCTTCAGCCAATGCGCTACAACTGCAACAACGACTGTTGTTAGCACGACAGCGCCCGTCGCCAGTTGGAAGATGATCCTGAGGTTCGCGCGGAAATCGGTCCAGACGGTAAAATAAGCGCTGGCGAGCAGAAGCGGCGGAAGAAAAAGGACCATAACAAGGTCCGGATCAAACTCGATGCCAGGAAGCCCTGGAACGAGCGCGATGGCGATGCCGCCGGTCATCAAGACCGACGCACGCGGAAGCCTCAGCCGCGACGCAAGGGTCTCCAGCACGACAGCGATCATCAGCAGGACGAGAAGGATCTCGAAGCGCGACTGAGGCGTCATCGTGCACGAACTCTTGCGTCATCCAGCAGGCACCGCCTCGGCAAAAACGATCTTCTGGCCGATGACCGGCTTGGGCCAGCCAAAAAGAGCCTACTGAGGAGAGCCTTTTGATCGTCCTCTTGGCTGTCCCTGGATGTGCGGACGACCGCCCAGGCGGCCACAAGTTAGCCGGTTTAAAGCCAGCGAAGAGCCAGGCGGTTTCGAATTCGGTGTTTCATCACAGCGAACAGTCGCGCCCTCCTTGTGTCACGTAGTGGGCCAATAGCCATTGCGAACGAGCCGATTACCCTTGAAAAGTTCATGCATCTCGTTTGCCGTTGTCAGCGATCCTCCAGTCTGGCATTTCGCCGTCGACCGGCAGGCCGAGACCGCAAAGGATCAAATCCCACTTCGCCGCCGAGGAGTATACATCGATGAGTGGAATGCAGTTTGGGATCTTCACCGTTGGCGATGTCACCAACGACCCGCTCACCGGACGTACGCTGAGCGAGCACGAACGGATCAAGGCTACGGTGGAGATCGCCAAGAAGGCTGATGAGGTTGGCCTTGACGTGTTCGCCACCGGCGAGCACCACAACCCGCCGTTCGTTCCTTCCTCGCCCACCACGCTACTCGCATTCATTGCCGCGCAGACCAAAAACCTCTTGCTCTCGACGTCCACGACGCTGATCACGACCAACGACCCCGTCAAGATCGCCGAGGATTTCGCCGTGCTGCAGCACCTCGCGGACGGCAGGGTCGACATCATGCTTGGGCGCGGCAACACCGGGCCGGTATATCCGTGGTTTGGCAAGGACATCCGCGCCGCGATCGCGCTCACCGTTGAGAACTACGCGCTACTGCGGTCCCTTTGGGACAATGAGGTCGTGAACTGGGAGGGCAAGTTCCGTACGCACCTGCAAGGATTCACGCTCGCGCCGCGGCCGCTAAATGGCGTGCCGCCGTTCGTCTGGCATGCGTCCATCCGCTCGCCCGAGATTGCCGAGTTGGCCGCATATTATGCCGACGGCTTCTTCGCCAACCATATCTTCTGGCCGCCATCGCACACACAAAGAATGGTGCAACGTTACCGCGAACGCTTTGCGCACTACGGCCACGGAACGCCGGAGCAGGCGATCGTAGGTCTCGGCGGTCAGGTCTTCATGCGGCCAAACAGCCAGGATGCCATTCGCGAGTTCCGTCCGTACTTCGATAACGCGCCGGTGTACGGCCATGGCCCGTCTCTGGAGGACTTCATGTCTCAGACCCCATTAACTGTCGGTTCTCCGCAAGAGGTCATCGATCGCACGCTGAGTTTTCGCGATTACGTTGGCCATTATCAGCGACAACTCTTCTTAGTCGACCACGCTGGCCTGCCGCTCAAGACCGTGCTCGAGCAGCTCGATCTGCTCGGTGGGGAGGTCGTCCCGGTGCTGCGCAAGGAGTTCGCGATCGGCCGTCCCGCCGACGTACCTGGCGCCCCCACGCACATCTCGCTAGTGGCCGCCAAGGAAAAGCGCGCCGCGGAGAAAGAGGGATCGTCGGCGCTCAAGGTCGAGCTTCCCGAGGCGGAGGGGCGCTCATGACTACTATCGCAGTGGTGGCTGGCGGACTGCGTGAGCCGTCCTCGACGCGGCTATTGGCAGACCGGCTGGCGGGAGCCGTGCGCGCGAACCTACCCGCTGCCGAGCTGAAGGTGTTCGAGTTGCGCAAGTACGGCCGATCGGTCATGGACATGATGCTGACCGGCTTTGCGACGTCCGATCTGGAGCAAGTGTTCGAAACCCTTGCCGACGCGGACGCGCTGATCGCTGTGACGCCGGCGTTCAATGCGTCCTTCAGTGGGCTGTTCAAGTCTTTTTTCGACGTGCTTCCCGAAGGGACGCTAAAGGATATGCCTGTGCTCATCGGCGCCACCGGCGGCACCGAGCGCCATTCTCTGGTGCTGGAACATGCGTTGCGGCCGATGTTCTCCTACTTGCATACGATGGTTTCCCCGACCGCCGTTTACGCCGCAACCGACGACTTCGGAGGAGCGGGCTCGTTGACTCTGAGCGGGCGCATCGAAAAGGCGGCGGCAGAGTTCGTGCGATTGATCGTTTCATGTGGCGCACGACAGCGGTTCGTCGAAGGCGCTGATGATCTGAACGAGATGCAACGCCTCCTCCGTGGGCTCGATGATCCACATGCGATCTCTGAACGGGACCTTTAACAATAGGCAATCGAAAGGAGATACCACCATCCGTCGCGCTTTGGTCCTGACGCCCCCGTGCCACGAGCGGCTGGGGCGCGACATGGCCCAACGTCTCAGGGAACATTTGCAGGATTGTTTGCCGGCGCGGTCATGCACACGCCCGTCGGCGTGACCGAAGAGGCCCTCAAGTGCGCATCCGACTTGAAACGGATGGCATCATTGCGGCGGGTGGCGGATCGACCATCGGACTTGGAAAAGCCCTCCCGCTGCACACTGGCCTTTCTCAAACCGCCATTCCCACGACTTACGCCGGCTCCGAAATGACGCCGATCCCGGTCAAATCCAGGACGGCGTGAAGACAACGCAGTCCGATCCCGAAATCTTGCCCAAGACGTCGAACAGCCCACTTGTGGTCGCGCGGATCGCGTCGGCTGCCATCAGCGCCCTTTTTTCCCGCCTCTGACTTTCGGCAAAGATTCAAGCGAAAGGATTCGATGTTTCCTTCCTTGCGAGGCTTTACGCTTGCTGAAGAATTTCGGCATGTCCAAGCCAGCCGTGAAGGCGAGCAAATTTGTGGAGACTTGAAAGATCACTGTAGCGGGGCAGCAACCGACTCAGCCGCTGCAAACCGGAATATATATAATCCTGCGGTTTATATTGACTTTTTCTTCCTGTCGGCGCATTCTTCAAGATTGCTTTGAGTCGATGTGTGATCGCTTGCCGGGTTCACTGCACGGGAATCCTGGTAGCTAGAGAAGACGGACCTGTTAGGCAGCATTCCATGGCATCCCGGGTCGGGCTTTCGCCTGTTGGCCGACGAACAATGGCTTCAATTCTGACCGACCGATTGCGGCAAGACCTTCTGACAGGCGTGCTTCAGCCGGGCGCCCGTTTGACTGTGAAAGAACTTAGCGATCGGTATGAAGCTGGCGCGATTCCATTACGTGAGGCGCTGTCACGGCTTTCTTCAACCGGGCTCATCACGGCCGAGGACCAGCGAGGGTTCCGCGTAACCGAGATTTCGGAGGAGGAGGTATTAGACATCCAAACACAGCGCGCGGAGCTAGAGTGTGCTGCGCTGCGAAAGTCCGTCGAGACGGGTTCTCTCCAGTGGGAATCCGACCTGCTCGCCATCCATCATCAACTAGCGCACATCCAGTCGAAGCTGGATGGAGGGCCATTGGCCAGCAACCCGGAATGGGAAGCGCAGCACTGCAAGTTCCACTTGCAGTTGGTCAGCGCCTGCGGATCGAAATGGCTGCTGCGCTTCATACGGACCCTGATTGATCACAGCTCCCGCTACCGCCAGATCGGCGCATACGCCATCTTAAGTTCTGAGGTTCGACGTGATATCGCAGGGGAGCACAAGGCCATCCTCGATGCTGCGCTCGCCCGCGACGCTGATCTTGCTTGCGCGTTACTGCGATCGCACTACCGCGCGACCACGCGAGCAGTGGTCGACTTTATCGAGAGGACACGGGGAAAATGATTGACCCTAACTCCTTATGTCACGCTATCCCATCGTTTGTTTCGCGCGGGGACCGCCCCAGATAAACATCGGCGAGTCGACTATCGGAATCAAACTTGCGCCATTCTTCGTCACCGACTTCCAGCACGATTTTGCCAAGAGACATAACGTAAGCTCTGTTGGTTGCCTCGATTGCGATGCGCACGTTCTGCTCCACCAGCAAGATGCCGAGCCCCGTCGAGCGCAGGCGCTGAAAGATCGTGAAAATCTCCTTGACGATTCGCGGCGCAAGACCCGTCGATGGCTCGTCCAGAATCAGAAAATCTGGCTGCAGCAGCAGCGCGCGAGCCGTAGCCACCATTTGCTGTTGGCCGCCGCTGAGCAGGCCAACCGGCGTGTGGAGCCGGTCTCGCACCAATGGAAATAGGTCGCAAATGTCGTCCCAAGAGAAGCGTCGCTTCGCTGCGCGTGAATTCCCCTCGGCCTGAGCTATACGAAGATTGTCGCGAATCGACATGGGCCCGAACAGTCTTCGGTTCTCAAGCAGTGCGGCTAGGCCGACGGATGGCCGCATGTGCGCAGGGAGCGGCGTGATGTCTACATCATCTTTTAGGATACGCCCCGAGTTCGCCCGGTTGAAGCCCATCAACGTCCTGACAAGAGTAGTTTTGCCGGCTCCGTTAACGCCTACTAGAGCGACTGATTCGCCGGGAGCGATGAACAGTGAGACACCCTGCAGAATCTGTTGTAGGCCATAGCCGGACCGGATTGAATCCAATCGAAGCATCACTAGATCCCCAAATAGACCTCGTGGACTCGGCGGTCATTCTTGACCTCCGCCACCGTACCACTGGTTAGGATCTCTCCAAAGTTAAGCACATATATATGGTCCACCACATTCATGAGGTCCATGTCGTGCGAGACCAAGAAGATTGACATGCCGTCTGAGTTAAGTTGGGCAATCCACTCCCTAAGATGTTCGATTTCCTCGACGTTGAGTCCAGACGACGGCTCGTCCAGCATCATGATCCGCGGCTGGCCGACGTTGGCGCGCGCGATCTCAAGGATGCGCCGCTGACCGCCGGTCAGTTTTTTTGCCGGCGTGCACTTGAACGCTTCAAGCCCAAAGCGACGGCACTCTGTCTCGGCCATCTCCAACATCTGTCGCTTCTGGCGCGCTGAGTGTGGGGTGCCAAACATGTCCCCAAGCATCGAGCTATTCGTCAGCTTAGAGGTGCCAACCATGATGTTCTCGAGAACAGTCATTTCCTCGAAGACCTTTGGGGTCTGGAACGTGCGCACCATGCCACGCCGGCATCGCTCTTGGATGGAGAGAGCAGTGATGTCTGCACCGTAGAGTTCGACACGACCGACTTGGGGCCGCATGAAGCCCGAGGCGACGTTGAACAATGTCGTCTTGCCTGAGCCGTTCGGGCCTATCAGCCCGGTTATGGATTTGCTCGCGATCTCGATGCTCACCTCACGCAGAATACGGAAGCCGCCGATCGCGAGCGATACTCCCGCGATGCGCAGATCAGGCGAACCATTTTGGACATGGACGTCCTGTAGCATCGCAACCTCAGTTCCTTCTGCCGATGACCTGCTGCACTGTGCCGGCTATGCCGCCCGGCATCAGAGTAACCACGAGGACCAGCGCGAGACCGAACAACACTTGGTGAATATGTCCGAAGGCGCCGAGGTAGTGAGGTGCGAGAGTGACAAAGAGCGCGCCGATAACCAGTCCCGCAAGGTACTGCGCGCCACCGAGCACCGGGATCAACAAGAACGTGATGCTCTTGACTATATCGAAGGAGTGGACGCCCACGAATGACGTGTAATGTGCGAACAGGCTACCGGCGAGGCTGCCGAAGATCGCGCTTAACACGAAGACGCGCACCTCTAGCCCGCGATTGTCCACGCTGAGGCTCGCAGCAGCGTCGGCGTCATTGCGCATTCCCTGCAGCATCAGGCCGGTGCGGCTGTTGATCAGATTGGATGCAATCCACAGGCATGCGGCGAGCACCGCCACGGTGAGATAGTAGAAGGAGATCGGGGTGTTAAGTGCATTGCCGGCGATTACGATTGTCGGTATCCCGCCAATCCCCAGTTCGCCACCAGTAATGCCTACCCACTCGAAGAACAACGAATGACCAATGATGCCGAGGGCGATGGTGGCAAGTGTAAGAAAATACCCCTGCAGACGCAGGATTGGCCAACCGAGTAGAAGGGCTATCGTCGCCGACAGCAGGGCACCGCCGGCGATGTCGACAAGCCAGTGCACACCATAGTGGATCGAAAGATAAGCCGTCGTGTAGGCGCCGACCCCATAGAACAGCGCCTGGCCGGCGTTGATGATACCGCAAGTCCGAAGCAGCAAGCCGACGCCGAGACCAGCGATTGAGTAAATGCACGTAAAGACGAGGATGTCGACGATCTCGCGGTCGAATAGCTGCGGCAGGACGAGCGCCAAGATAGCGGCTATAGTAAGGACAGGCCTGATTACGAGACGCATCGTTCAGCTCCTACGCAGACCACGGCCGAGCATTCCGTTCGGGAGGAAGATCATGATGAGGATCAGCATCGCGAATGTAATCGCGTCCTTGTAGGCCGAAGAAACCGAGACAATGGCGAGAGACTCCAAGAGGCCGATCGTGATGCCTCCGACAGCCGCACCGATCGGGTTGGTCAGCCCACCCAGAATCGCTGCCGCGAAGCCCTTGAGCGTCAGGATTAGCCCGATCTGGTGGTCGACGGGCAGAACAGTTGAGATCAACACGCCCGCAATGGCGCCGAGGAGGCCGCCCAATGTGAACGTAAGCGTGCGCATCAGCGACACATTGACGCCGATGCTCATCGCCCCCTCGTCGTCGATGGAAGCGGCCATCATTCGCATGCCCAGCATGGTGTGTCGGTAGAATAGTCGGACCGCGACGATCGCCAGGCTTGATAAACCCATCAGCCAGAGCGCTTGGCTTTGCAGGACAGCGTCTAGAATGATCCACACCTCGATGGGTTCATAGGCCGGGAGACTGAAGCTACCGGAGCCAGCGAACTGGAGAACAAGAGCCGCGAGCGTGATTGCCAATCCTAGGATCAGGAGAAGGTATGAATCGTGCGCAGCATTGCGTATTCGCATGTGCCGGACAAAGGCCAGATCGACTACTAGTCCGATGACCATACCGCTGGCGATGCCGGCAAGAGCGGCAACCGGATAAGGCCATCCTGCCGCGGAGACGGCCAAAGAGGCGAATATTGCTGCAATGATGCTGAACTCGCCCTGCATCGCATTGATGACTCCGCTGCCCTTGTAGATCGCGGCGATGCCAAGACCTATCAGAGCATAGACGACACCGTTCATGATTCCCGCGATGATAGATTGAATCAGCAGGCCCAGCGTCACGATACACCTTCGTCGTACGAGTGTCGTTTTCCGGAAGCGACCAGGAGTGTTCGCGTTCCGCCAATGATTCTGACGTCTGCCGACCGCGGACGCCGGACCTTAGTGGATGGATGCCCCTGTCACATCGTGACTGGCCAAGGTAATGCTGTGGGCACCTAGAGCTGTCTCAGTCGGCGATGCGATAGTCCATGCGCGTGAATTTGCCGTTGACGACACGCGAGAACACGTAATCCGACAGCTTGAGGCCAGTCATGTCGGGCGCCAAGAAGTTATAGTCGGCGTTGACCCCTTCGAATTTGCCGCGAACAGCCTCGCATAGCTTGCCTTTGGCCGGCTCGGGACCGGTGCTCGCGAGGCCCCTGACAAGGACGTTTAGCGCGTCCCAGCCCCATGCCTCGATCGCTTTCGGCGGTTTGCCGTATTCCTGATGGAACAGCTTCACAAACTCCGTCTGACGCGGCAGCGGGTCTTCGGCAACGAGGTATTCGGGAAAAATGACATCGCTGACATTGGATCCCATCGCCTCGACAATATGATAGGGTGATTGCCCAAGCACCGAAAGGATCGGCTGCTTGATCTGCAAAGCGCGAAGGTTGCGTACTGGAGTGCCGGTAACACCGACAACGAAGAAACCGTCCGGATTCATCGCACGCAGCTTTGCCGCCTGTGTGGTTGTGTCCGTCGCGGCGATCTCGAACGTTTCGCTGCCGGCGATTTCGACGCCATATTGACCGGCGAATTTTTGTAGTTCGGTGAAGACGATGCGGCCGTAGCCTGCGTCGTAGAGTGCTGCCATCCTCTTTAGCCCTTTGTCCTTGGCGTAGGATAGGAGCGCACGCGCGTTCAATTCCTGTGATGGCGCGATGTGGAGCACGCACTTTCGTTCCTTCTCCACTGCCGGGCCAAGACCGGAGAATGCGATCTGCACCATCTGTAGAGAGTCGGTGATCGCGCCGATGGCCACCGAAGACCCGGTTTGGCTGGCACCGAGTAGCGCGACGACTTTGTCGGTATAGATAAGCTTGTTCGCCTTAGTGATAGCGGTATCCGGATTGGTGCCGTCATCCTCGTGAATGATCTGAACTAGTCGCCCGTTGACGCCGCCCCGGGCATTGATGTGCTTCGCAGCCAGAAGAACGCCGTTCAGTTCTGAACGGCCAATCGACGCCCCACCGCCCGTCAGAGGGAGGATGACTCCAATCTTGATCGGGATACCCTTGATTTCCTCCGCCTGAGCCTGGGTAAACGCGACCACGCCCGCCAGAAGAACGGCAGCGCAGACTTGAAATCCATTTGACATCACGTCGTTACCTCCCCCTTTCATTGCGCGTTGTCTGTTGATGTATGGCAGTCCTCTTAGGCTACTTATCAATCTGCTCGCGGCTTACGATGGGATTGCGGACAACGCCGATCCCCTCGACCTCCACTTCGACTATGTCGCCAGGCTTCAGAAAACGCGGCGGCTTCATTGCCAGACCGACGCCACCTGGCGTTCCGGTTGCAATGACGTCGCCAGGTTGCAGGGTCACTGTATCGGTGATGTAACTGATAATTCTCGGGATCGTGTGGATCAGGTCCCGTGTGTTGGCGTCCTGAACCGTCTCGCCGTTGACGCGCGCCGTGACTCGCAAGTTATTGACGTCGGCAATCTCGTCCGTTGTTACGACGACCGGCCCGATTGGACCGGACCGATCGGCGTTTTTGCCCAGCGTGAATTGACGCGTCTCCAGCTGCTTGGCGCGGGCGCTCAGATCATTGAAAACCGTGTAACCTGCGACAGCTTGCATGGCATTCTGTTCGGTAGCAGCCCAGATAGGCCTGCCTATGATGACGGCGAGCTCAACTTCCCAGTCGAGGCCATCCTCTTTAGGAGGTACCGGAACGGGAGTACCATCCACTACGAGTGTCGACTCCCAACGACCAAACACCATTGGGAACTTCGGCTGCTCAATACCCGCGACATCGAGAGATTCGACGGCATGGTCGCGATAATTGATGCCGACGCAGAAAATGCGCGAGGTGCGGGGGACCGGAGGAGCGAATTCGACGTTCGAGGCTTCGAAGATCTCCCCATCTGCGGGGATCTTTCCGACGGCGAGCTCCTTGTAGAATGCATCGACTGGTCCGAGCGACCGGATCAGAGAACCATCCTGGCGCGCAATACAGCGCTGCCCGTCCTTTAGAAACCCAACATAGCGCATGATTTGCCTCGTGTTATCCAGACTCTTGCACTGAAGCGGAGGCGACAGACCTCCTTTCGGGGCAGGTAAGTAAAAAGAAAACCGCCGATTGATGGCTAAGCCAGATCGACGCGGTCTGCGCTTGCCTCCGAACTTCCAACTGACTGCAGGCGCGCGCAGCGGACCTGTGCAGATGACGCCTTTCGTTATCTCCCCTGCGTGTCGGCGCAGCGCCGTTCTCGTGTGCCCGCAAACCTACGCATCATGGCGCGGCCCGTCAACAGAAAGATATATAATCCGTGACTTTATATTGAAAGTTCAAACCAAGGGATAGCGGCCTTTTGGCCCCTTTTCATGTGATGGCGGCGCAACGAGGCCACGCCGCAGCGGGTTTTCCATTCCTCCGCTGAAATTCCCATAACGCTCCGGGATCCGCGATCGGTCCGCGCTTGATGAAGTTTATATATTTTCACCGGATGGGACACTGCTGCCCTTGGCTGCCAAGTTTGCCATGACCACGAGAGTGGATCCGAACAAGGGTCGCCGGCGCGTCCGCGCGTAAGCGTGAGGAGCGAGAACTGAAAATTGAGAAGCAGCCGATCGAACTTGCTGCGCTTGGCGGCTGCGTTTCCCTTTGTCCCCGCTTGCCTGAATACGCGAGCTTCGGGTAGAGGCGGTCGTTCCTTGATGCTCCTGCGCCGCAAACCTGCCCCTAAGAGCCCGGTAGAGGCGCGTCTTTGGTATCGATAGGCTGCTTCACGATAGCGATCGGGCGCCCCCCACCCGCAAACGACTTTGGCCCGCTCCGCAACGCCGAGAGCCGCCGCCGCAGTTTCTTGGTTTCAAGGAGCTTCCCTTCGCTTCGCCCCTCGGCCTGCACAAACTTCGTAGGGTTCATCCATCGAAATGGACCACTTGAGGCTCCAACATCCCTTGTCGTAATCGAACGTAGAACCCAACGTTCTCGCGCAAGGTCACCCCGGTCGAGCATTCGTCGTCCCGTGAATGGATGCCCGGCGCCGATACCACAACCACCTGTTCATTGTGTAGCGCATCGACCAACAGTTCCTTGTGATCGCCGGAATTCATCTATCACCCGTGATGGGTTCGTTCTCGAGCCGCCACTCAGGGTCGGAGTGCAAGCAACCATTGTAGACCACCGATGATGCTAGATACCAAGGAGGGCCTTGCCCACGGTCTCGTCCTTTTGCAGTTCTGCCGCAGTTCCTTGGCCGACCAGCTCGCCATTTTTGAGCACGTACCCGTAGTCGGCAAACCGCAATGTCAGGTGAGTATTTTGCTCCACCATCAACACGCTCACTCCACTGGCGATGATCCGAGGAAGGGCGCTGAACAACTCTTGGGTCAACAATGGAGAAAGCCCGAGCGACGGCTCATCAAGCATGAGCAACTTCGGTGCGGTCATGAGCGCACGACCGAAGCAGACCATTTGCTGTTCGCCGCCACTCATTGTGATAACGGCTTGGCCGAGCCGTTCGCCGAGGCGCGGAAATAGCGAAAGGATGAACTCCAGCCTGTCCTTCGCGCCTTTTGCCGCGCGTTTAGGATAAGCACCCATCAAGAGGTTTTCTCGCACGGTCATGTCGCCGAACAAACGGCGTCCTTCCGGCACCAAAGCGATTCCCGCTTCGACCAATTGCCAGGTGGGCAACCCGAGTAGGGAGCGGCCCTCCAGGCTGACCTGCGCACCAGACCGGGTGGGCACCAATCCCATAAGGGCTTTGAGCAAGGTCGACTTACCAGCGCCGTTGGAGCCTAAGATCACCACGATCCGGCTCCGGTCTAACCTGAGCGCCACATCGCGCAGAGCCATGTGCTGGCCGTAGAATACAGAAAGCGAACGAACTTCAAGCATTCTCGGTCCCCAGATAGGCACTGCGGACGGCGGCATCGACTAGCACCTGCTGCGGAGCACCTTCCGCGATCTTTACACCAGCGTTCATCACCACACAGCGGTCGCATAAATTGGAAATTGCCGACATTACGTGCTCGATCATAATGATCGTGCTGCCCTTCTGATTGAGGCTGCGAATAAGCTGAATGCCCGTATGTAACTCGGCAGTGCTGAGCCCGGCGAGCCATTCGTCGAGCAACAAGAGTTTTGGCTGAGCGACAATTGCGCGCGCAAGTTCCAGTCTCTTTTGGTCGATATAAGTAAGCTCGGAGGCTGGCCTGTCGAGCGAACTCTCTAACTCGACCCGAGTTAGGCACTCTTGCACGCGTCTTTCCATCTCGCGAAATCCAAGCCGGTGCGCGACAAACGCAATGCCGGCCAATACATTTTCCCGCACCGTCAAATGCTGAACAACCCGAACCAGTTGAAACGTTCGTCCAATGCCCGCGTGGAAAACTGCATGGGCAGCCATCCCGCTGATGTCCGTGCCGTCAAGGGCAATGCGTCCTCCGTCCGGCCGCAAAGCCCCCGAAATCAAGTTCATTGCAGTCGTTTTTCCGGAACCGTTGGGACCTATCAAGCCAAGTATCTCGCCACGGTTGACGGAAAAGGTGACAGAATTGACTGCCCGCAGCCCGCCGAATCTTCTGCTTACGCGATCAAGCTCAAGTAAAGGCGCTTTCAACGGACGGCCTCCAGCTCAGACCTTGGCATTAGGCGCGCGAGCAGCAGTCTGCCGCGACGCGCCACGAAACCATAGATGCCGTCGGGCAATAGATAAACAATGATCATGAAAATGATACCAATCAGCAGGGTGTAGTGATTGGGAAACTTTGTGCCCAGCAGTTCAAACAAGATGGTCATCGGGATTACGCCGATCAGAGGACCGAAGAGCGATTGTGTTCCACCCAATAGAGCCATGATCAAGATCTGAAATGAGACCGCGGAATTGAAGGCGATCGTCGGATCCACATATGTCCAGCGCGGAGCCATGACGGCACCAGTCAGGGTGATGAATACTGAGCTGGCGACGAAAAGCGCCAGTTTGGTCCTGGTGGTATTCACTCCGAAATGTCCAGCCATGACTTGATCGCCACCAATGAGGCGCAATGCGAAACCGACCCGCGAGCGGTTGAGCGCGATGCCCACCGTAAATATGATCCCCACCATTGCTAGAAGCTGCCAGAAGATTTGGCTCTGGCTGGTCTCGAGAAACACATAACGTCCGACTGAATGGGTGACCTTGATCTCGTACCAGTTGACGAGTTGCCGAACCAATTCGGTCACACCGAAGGTGAAGATGACGAAATAGACGCCGGCAAGCCGCAACGTCGCCATCCCGATCAAAAGCGACAATCCGCCTCCAATTGCAGCCGCAACCAAGAGGACGATCGGCCAAGACATGGACTCGCCCAGAACAGCCACTGTGTACGCCCCGATACCATATAGGGCCGCACTAGCGAGAGAAATGTACCTCGTAGGACCACAAAACAGCCCCCAAGCCGTTGCCATGACGATATAGCTCAGCGCGTTGATGGCGAAGGACAGGTGATAATCTCCGATAAAAAGCGGGAGAAGAGCCACCAACGCGCAGCATGCAACCACCCATCCGTAAGCCAAAGCAGAGAATGCTTTATTCATGTCGAGCTCCAGAGGCCGCGCGGGTAGAACATCAGGGTCAGGATGAACACGGCGTACACAACAGCAATCGTAAGACTTGGATCAAGGAAGGCTGTAACGAACACTTCGACGAGACCAAGCAGCAAACCAATCAGCAGCGCACCGGCAATATTGCCAACGCCAGCGATAATCACGACAATCAACGCCTTCATCGTGAACGTCACGCCAAGCTGCGCGGAAAAAGTGATAAAGGTGCTGAACAGTACGCCGCCAAGCGCGGCAACTGCACCGCCCAATGCGAAAGCGAGAGCCGAGGCACGTACAATATCGACGCCGACGAGGGATGCCCCGACTTCATCGGATGCCACTGAGCGCAACGCAGTACCGCTCCGCGTCCGCGTCAAGAAAAACCAAAGCACAGTACCAATCACCAATGAGCAAAATAACGCTATGAGGCGATTAGCTGCCATGACCGCACCGAATATGGCAACCGGTACGCTCAGGTATGTATAACTGGTGAAGTTGCCACCGAACAGGACAAGCAGTAGCCCCTGGATCGCGAACGAGAGTCCAAAGGTGAAGAGAATCGAATCCGTCTCGAGCGCACCGGCGTCCGGCGCTCGCTGGACAAGCGGCACCAACATTCCGCGGTAGATGCTCCAAGAAAGTCCAAAGATCGCCGGCGCGACCAACGTTCCAGTGATGAGCGGGCTCAGCTGGAAATGATTGAACAGCACGAAAGCCACGAAGCAGCCAACGACGATCATCTCGCCGTAGGCGAGGTTCATGATGCGAGCGACACCGTATTGCAATGTTAAGCCCATTGCAGTGATGGCGTAGATCGCACCGAGCGAAATGCCGGACAGGACGGCGTTCAGTAACATGGGAACTCCCATATCCGGCTAACCAGCAGGTCATAGATTGGGCGCTAAGCCTCAGTTGGACTTCCGCCACACCGGCTTTGGAAAGACCATTTCGGTCGCACCGGAATTTCCATCGTGAGCTAACCCGGCTAGTTCGCCGTTTTGCCACTGGCCGACCTTAGGCGCGTTGGTCATTTGTTGCCCGGCGAACGACACTTCGCCAAGAATCGTCTTGAATGTTCCTTCCTTCAGGCGGGTGGCAATACGTTTCTGATCGAGACCGACCTCAGCAATGACCTGCTCGAGCGCCTGTAGGGCAGCATACATCGTGAAGCTGCCAGAACGGTCAGGTTCTTGGCCGGTCACTTCCTTGTGGCGTGCGATATAGGATTTGGCATCGTCGCTTTTGGGATCGATGCCGCCGAGCGTCATTACGCCTTCAACAGCGCTGCCAAAGCGATTGCGATAGAGCGGGAACGCCCCACCGATTCCAATATAGAAGACGCTCGGATTGTAATCGAGCAGTTGCGCTTCTTCGGTAAGCGCAATCGTATCCGGCGGATAAGAGAAGGCAACGAAGACCTTCACGTCCTTCGCCTTCATCTCATTCACGATGGGCGCGAAATCCTGTGTCCCTGCAGGATAGGTCTTGTCGAACTTTATCTCGAACCCATTTTTCTTCGCCGCTGCACGAAAGCCGGCAGCAAGATCAATGCCGAAGCCATCGCCGACAGAAACCATAGCCACACCGGCATCAATTTTTCCAGCTTCTCTTAACCGCTTGAGTTGCTCCACCAATGCGTCGGCGTACGAGGCGCTTGTACCCGAGAGCCAAAAGCTGAGCGGCCAGCGCTTCGCCAGCTCTGGGGCCCTGTCGGTGATGGCGGTTGGCGTGATCAGAAGACGCTCGGAGCGAGCGTAGAGTGGCGCGACAGCGAGGTTGATAGCTGTGCCCCAAGGAGCCAGCATTAGATCGACTTTGTCCTGCGTTAGAAGCCGTTCGGTGGCACGTACCGCCTCCTCCGAACTGGACCGATCATCATGTTCGATTAGCTCGATCGCTATCCGTTTGCCTGCAACGTTCAGCCCGCCGCGATCATTGAGCTCTTTTATCCAGAGCTTGTAGTTGGGCACCTGGGTCGTCATTGCCCCGCCCGAGTTGGGACCAGTCTTGGAAATGACGTAACCAATACGAACCTTCTCCTGCGCGACAGCAGCGAAACTGCCTGCGATCATCAGGCTTCCAACTATCGTAGCTGTCTGCGCCCTTCGCAGCATCGATCGCATCATCTTCCTCCTCGGTTACACTCTCATTTCGTTCGCATACGCCGGCGAGCGGCATTTTCAGTCGGAACGCCGACCCCTCGTCATGAAGTTTCCTTGGATTTCTCGGCTGGTCGCCGCCGGCACTTATATGTTCGGTCCGCGAGCGCCGACCAGAGGTGTCCGCTTTACGCTGAGGCTGAACCTACCAGGACCACTCGCCAGGTAGAGAACCAGGCCGCCAATGATCGCGACATTCTTGAAGAGATGTATCACCTGCCCAGCTTGAGCTTCGGGCGGATACGTCCAAAAGCTATGTCCGATCCACGTCGCCATAACCACAAACACAGCAAGCCCGATCGCCGTGAATCTTGGTATGAAGCCCGTCAAGAGCAACACGGTCCCACCGATCTCGGCAAGCAGCGCAAGCGCGGAAAGCACCTCCGGAAACGGCAACCCCTTCGCGGCGATCAACGGCGCTAAACCGATTGGATTCCCGAGTTTTCGGGTCGCACCGAACAGAAATAGTGCCGCAAGGCAGATTCTCGCGATCAGCAATGCAACATCATTAGAACGGACATATGGCTCGCGCTGCATATCGACGTCTCTGAGAGGGAAACCATGAGATGAACATGACTTTAGCCAGGAGCGAAGAGCGCCTGAACCGATCTACTTCTCCGCCGGAATGATCGGCAGCAGCAAGTGAGATGGATGGTCAGCGGTGTGGTAGACCTTGTGAACAACCGTCTTGCTTCGGCAGATGTGATACGGAGCGTACTCTACGTTCGTCATGGCACAGACGCCCGTCGGAACATCCATGCTCATGATTTCGAGGCAGATTCGGTGCCCCTTGTTGAACTGATTGGCAGTCGACAAGATTTCAATCTTGTACTCGTTGATCTCCCCTGGCACCACGGGCTTTCGCGCCTCCCTCGTCAACTTGTGGAATGGCGCCCATGGTTTTGATCTCGCCTCATCCAGCGCTCGATAGGATGCCTTCAGCCAGCCTCGCGTAAGTTCCCGCTCCTTCAGGTCGGTCGGGACGTCACGTTCTCCCTCTCTGGCCGTCACAACGGACACGTCCGGGCCCACGTCCTTCAGGACCACGATCCAGTTCGTGTCATCGTCGTCGATTGCGGCGTAGAGCGTCAGACTAATCGGACCGGCAACGAGAAGATCCTCGGGCAACGGGTCCGTCATGTAGCGCAACTTCTGAATCTTCCTCGTCTTAGTGAGAGGCATTTGCACGAACGAGTCCGGCTCATTGTCAGCATTGCTGGTGTGGCTAGAGGGCTCGGGCGCCTCCTCAGTTAAACGCTCCCAACCGCTCAAAAACATCTTCTTCCATTGCGTCTCAGGCAACGGCCAGTCGGCCCCGGTCCGCCACTTGTTGGCTCCCATGACCCAATACTTGACAGCGGGCTCGTCCATGATGCCCGTCTGCTTTCCCTTCAGCCAATGGTCGAACCAGCGGATAATTTCATCGTGGTACGAATGGAATGGACGCTCAACATGCGCCGGGCCGGTGAAAATCAACTTCTTCGGCGCGTTGCAGTTCTGGAAATAGTGCTGCGCCCCCTGCCAATGCATCTTGTACGTGTAAGCATAAGCACCGGACCCCGTGTAAAACGGAATCTGGATCTTCTTGAACTTTTCCTCAGCCTTCGTCAGTGTCGCCTCATCTTCGTAAGGATCGACCATCACCTGATACATCAAGCCTGAACGCTGCCCTTTTTGGGTAAGAATGTTGTAGAGGTTGGCGTACATCTTGTAATCGGGGTTCGCCATTGCCTCCTTCCACCACGTCTCGTGGGGTTCGGGCAGCACTTGGGGGATTCCTCTACTTTCGTGAACGCAACTGAAAACGTCCAAGAGATACGGCATTGTCTGGATCACCCCTCCCGGATGAAAATCACGGAAGCCCCAGATCTCCCCGTATGCCGAGCACGCATCGTAAGGAAAGATCGCCTTCAGATTTGGATGCTGCTGCGCCGCCGATCGCCACTGCTCACCGGCGAAAGCCGAAATTCCGATCATCCCGACGCTGCCATCACACCAAGGCTGGGCGACGATCCATTCTATGAGATCATAATGATCCCATTCCTCCTGCATAAATTCGCCTTCCGATTTCCCGACACCACGAGATTGGGCGATCACATGCACATAGCCGTTCTTGAGCAGCCGCCGCGTGTCGCCGGCCTCAATCGGGCCAAACCACAATGAGGAGTGCGCAGGCTGCGGTGGAATGACGTCAGCCATGCCGGGATGCTGCATATCCTTGTTATGCAAGGCACAGGCGTAGAGGACCGGGTATTTTCCAGATTCCGCGGGACGAAACACGTCGACAGCCAACCTGGCGCCGTCCCGCATTGGCACCATGACGTCGAGGTCTTGGACGATTTGGTTCTGCGCTCTATCCTCGGTCAATTGCACCTCCCACTGTTCCTGAATGTTTGAACAGCACACCGCGGGACTAGTAGTCCCAACGCGAGCCTTCGTTATGCCGCGTTCTTACTGGGAGAGTGAATCGTTGGAAAATGAATGTTATCGCTCCGACGCATCAATGCCGTTTATGCATCGGGCTGTTCTCTCATTGAGGACTGGCGAAGCTAAGTGGACGGGTCATGGCGTCCGCTTCGGCTCGGTCGGATGGCAGGCACCGCGCTTGCGATCTTACGTTCCTGATAACCGGAAAGGCGGCAGGTAGATCGGCCCGTCAGAGATTCAGAGCCTCTTCTTTCAGCAGGCCTCGCACCCAAGTGACGGCATAAACCCCAGCCAGATGTGGTGGGCTTTGAATGCCCTCGACTAACGGCGGGATATCTATCGGACACGGCAGGATTTTGAGCGGCCAATGCTTGATATATTGCTGTGCTAGACGCGTATGGACCGTCGCGATGCGCTTCGTGCCGACAATCAATTCCGGCATGAGTGTGAAATTGGGTGCGGTGACATCGATCTGCCGCCGCCTTCCAGACTGCCTGATGTGACGTTCCTCAAAGGAAAGATGATCCACATCATACATGAACGGCTTTACAGCTATGTGCCTCATACTGAAGTACCCCTCCAGAGACAATGTTAGGGGAGCAGCGTCAGCATCAACAATGCAACAATACTTTTCCGAGAACAACGGCATGAACGGGAGATCCTCCGAAGCGTATGCTTCTGGAATGATCAAGATGTCGATTTCTCCACGCTCCAGCTGCTCCAAGAATCGAGTGCCCATCACCGGCAGTATTTCCACCTGCAATCCAGGTGCTTCTCGACTGATCCTTCGCAACACGCTTGGCAGGAGTACGCTCGCGACGAAGTCAGAAGCCACGATGCGCATTTCATGAGATAATTTCGAAATGTCTAACTGGGGTCTCGCTGATATAACCGTCTGCACACGGATAATCACCTCGCGAACAGACCCAGATAATTGTTCCGCAAACGGCGTAAGCTGCATTTGACGACCAACTTTGACAAGCAACTCATCACCAAAATAGACGCGCAAGCGAGCCAGTGCAGCACTCATCGCGGACTGGGTCACGTACAATCTTTCGGCCGCGCGCGTAACGCTTCGCTCCGTCAACAACGCATTAAGGCTCACCAATTGATTTAAGTCCAGATTGCGAAAATGCATCGGAGCCTCTCAGCTGGGTTACAATTTACTTTAGGTCATATGTTCAGATACGGTTTCCCGCCCGCCCCGTTATACGAAAGGATGGAGGCATTCTCCTATTTCCTTGCAATCCACGGATGTCGATCGACGCTTGCGGGATCCCCTTCTTCCAAATTCAAGGCCAAACACGCGGCGCAAACAGCTCAATCTCATCTGAGAAGTCGCGCACTTTAACGGATCCAATCGCCTCGAATTCATCGAGGTTAGCTGCGAACTCTCTGGTGGCTAAGACCTCGCGGCCAATCTCCTTTGCCACCGCCTGCAATCTGCTTGCGAGATTTACTGCTGGACCCACGACAGTAAAGTCGAGACGGTCGATGCCGCCCACATTGCCGTAGGCCACCTGCCCAAAGTGTAAAGCCACTCGGAATGCGAGCGATCGACCAGAAGCGCCAAGCTTCTCACGCGCATCCAACAGTGCAGAGTAGGCCCGTCTGCGCCCCATATCAGGACTCTCACCATTACATGGGGGAAAAATGGAAAGCAGGCCGTCGCCTATGAACTTCAGAACCTCTCCCGAGTGCTTGGAAACTGCATCAGATAGGGCACCGAAATAGTCGTCTAAGAGCGCAACTATCTTGTCGATCGGCTCGACGTTGCTCATTCTGGTGAATCCGGCGACATCCGCGAACATCATCGGAGTTTCTAGAGTGGTGTGAAAACCCCGACGAACATGACCGTCCAAAACGCGACTGGCCTGTTCGCGACCGATATAGGTCGCCAAGAGCTCCCGGGTTTGCCTTCGTAACACCATAGGCTCGAGGGCAATGGCAAGACCCTGCGCGGCGTCCTCAAGAGCGGCGACATGCGAGATCTTCCATCCTGATTCGCGGTCGGTCGAAAAGCTCACGGCGTGCAAACTGCCATCACTAAAACGCATCGGAATCGCAAGGTAGTCCGTCTCGCCGCTTTCCTTCAAAGCGGCCAGCATGCGATGATCACGAGGTTGAATTCGATCGAGGCGTCTGCGGAAAGGACGTTCGGTTCGATAGATCACGTCAAAAGGGCTGCCGGCGAACCCTGGAGTCTCGCTGATGTCGTGAGGGACCTCGTATTTCTCGATGCTCCCGGAGCGCCGGGACCATAGAAGCCCAGTAGCCCAGGAGACGGGGCTCAATACGCGCGGAGACAGCCGTACTCGGGACAGCGGGATACCGCTCGCCAACAGGTGATCAATGACGCCGGACAACAGCGCTTCTGGTCTCTGAAGATAGCGACCCTCTTCGATCAACCACTCTCTCGTTGAGTCATGCCGCACGCTGGATCTCTACTGAGCCTTCGCCATGTCGATCAAACGATCGCGGGATTAGTCACGGCTAAACTCTCGATTGCTGAACGGCTTGGCGCAGTACTTCAGCACTCCGCTGGAGCGCCTTTGCCTCGCCATCGTCCATATCAGGATCGAAGGTGCGAATGATCCCCCGCCGCCCCAACATCGTGGGAAGCGACAAAGTCGTACCGTAGTTTGGGTGATAGGAGCCCACTGGGAGCACCAGCCTTTCGTCGCGGAGAATGACATTTGCGAGCCGAGCGGTCACAAGCCCGATCCCGAGTTGGCTGGCCCCACTGCCTTCGATAATGGTTATGTTGGCATATCGGACCTCCCGTTCGATGCGTTGTTTGAAGTCGGAGAAGTCGGGATTGCTTTTTCCTTCAAATAATTTTCGGATAGGCGCCCCGCCGATGCGAGCGGAGGACCACAGAAACACCTGCGAAATCCCGTGTTCGCCGACGACTTGCGCCTCGACCGCCGATGGATGCACGCCGAACTGCTCCGCAAGATGGAATCGGAAGCGTTGAGTATCGAGAAAGGTGCCGGCGCTCAGTACGCGTTCATGCCCCGCTGTCTCTCGCGCGAGATCGGCAAGCGCATCTGGTGGATCCGTCACGATGAGCAGAATAGCGTCTGCAGCCGCCTTCAGGATTTTCGGTATCAAATCACGGTAGATTTCTGCATTTGCGGACAGAAGGCGCAAGCGCCCCTTGGGATCGTTCCTGTCCGTTGCACCGCCAGTCCTTTCGTTGATCCCTGCGGTCACGATCACAAGGTCGGCGCCTTGAAGATCGGGATACTCACCGGCCAAGAGCTTCACGGGTCTAATGAGGGCTGCACCATACTGGATGTCCGTAACGGTGCCTTCGGCTCGCGCCCGGTCCCTATTGACGACCACGATCTCCTGTGCGCTGCTGGAAGTCACCAAGGCCAGTAAGCAAGCCCTACCCACTCCTCCAATGCCAACGAGACCAACCTTCATGAGAACCTCCGACCTTCGGTCACTTTGGTCTGCGATCGGGCTGGATCATGGACCCTTCTTAGTCAGCCCGTTCGTCTTATGATTTGGGCCCAAGACATCAGCGATTGCAAGAGTTCGGAGACCATGGATCTTGTCGGCTCGTCGTGGAGACGCCCGTCCTCGGAAAATCGAGACGTCGCCTGACCGATCATCACTTCGGGCTTATTGACAGGAAAGGCGTTAAGGTAGACTAGCATCTGCCTCAACTGATACTGGGCCCTGGAGGTCCCAAGAATTCCCCCGCTCACTCCCATAATCGCCACCGGCATGCCGTTGAACGGTTGAAGGGGACCCCGCGAAGCCCAATCGATCGCGTTCTTCAGCGCTCCCGGAATCGAATAATTGTATTCGGGAGATACGAATAGGACCGCGTCCGCTGCCGCCACTTGCGATCGGAAGCGTGCGACCGCCGCAGGATAACCGACTTCCCGGATATCTTCGTTGTAATGAGGCAGGTCGCCGATTTCGGCTTGGGAAATTGTCATTCCAGCCGGCGCCAATTCACATGCCGCTCGGAGAGCTGCGGAATTGTAGGATTTCCTGCGCAAGCTCCCGGAAATGCCGAGCACGTTGAGTTTCTTGCTTTCGGCCATAACTTTGTGCTCCTACTACAGCATGGCAGCCCGCGACAGGTCCTATTGATGTTTATCTGCCGTGGCGGCGACTTTTCTTCGCCGGCCCCTTCGCCACGCCGCCGCAAAGTGTCGTATCAGGTGGTCCGTGGAATGGGCGTGGGCTGATAGGCAAGCAGGCTCCACTGACCGTCTTGTCGGATCCAGATCGCGAGCGAGCGATTGTCCAATTGCCTTTCGGAGCCGGCGACCGCAACTCGCGCGACCATCCGTCCCACGACCATCGCCATGTCACCGAACACGCGTATTTCCTCTTCGGGCCTCGCTATTGCGAAGTACTTGAAATGACCCGATTCGACGTGGCCCAGATACTGCTCCTTCGTGTCGCGTTGACCGTTAGAATGCGTGTATACGAGCTTATCGGAGAGCAACTGATCGAGCGTGGCGACGTCGTTGTTCAACATTGCCTTGTAGCGACGATCTTCAAGTGTCTTAATCTCCGTAGTCGCTGTAGGAGCCTGCATATGAGTTCTCGTCCCTTTCAGAGCGTTCGACCGGCATCGAGTTTGAGCTGGCTTCCCGTCATGTGAGGCAATGAATCACCGAGCACGAACGCGGCGTATCGTCCCAACTCGTCCGCTTCCACGACCGACCCGAGCGGCAGCGATTGGGCAGCCTTTTCCAAATAT
Organism: Bradyrhizobium sp. ISRA430; assembly: GCF_029909975.1. Classification (NCBI taxonomy): domain Bacteria; kingdom Pseudomonadati; phylum Pseudomonadota; class Alphaproteobacteria; order Hyphomicrobiales; family Nitrobacteraceae; genus Bradyrhizobium; species Bradyrhizobium sp. ISRA430. The sequence goes on along the minus strand of NZ_CP094516.1, from coordinate 7,445,185 downwards.
CCCGGCATGTTGCGGGTCGCCTCGGTGGAGGTGGTCCCCGGAACTAGCGTGTTTACACGGATTCGGTGCGGAGCCAGCTCAATCGCGAGGGCATGCATCATGGCATGCACCCCTCCTTTGCTTGCCGCATAGCCCATAAGGCCGGGAACCGGCCTGAGGGCAGCCGATGACCCCGTAGCCAGGATCGATCCGCCTGCACCTTGCCTTACCAGAATCCTTGCCGCCGCAGCGACGGTGAGGAACGTGCCCGTCAAATTGACTTCGATGGTCCTCTTCCAATTATCCAAGCTCAAGTCGATGGCCGGCGTCTGGTCGCCTATTATGCCGGCATTCGCCACCGCGGCGTCGACTTTACCGAACGAGCGTTGCGTCACCTCGAACAGGTTAGAGACGCTTTCTGGATTTGAAATATCTGCATAGACCGCCGTCGCCTTCGCTCCACGCCGCCGGATTTCTTCTGTCGTGGACTCAAGTTTTTCCAGCATTAAGCCAGCAGCAACGACCGTCGCTCCGTCGGCAGCGCATGCGAGCGAAACAGCCCTTCCGATCCCGGATTCCGCGCCGGTAACGACGACGACTTTCCCGTAGAGAGCCATATTTGCCACTCGATTCGATAATCGACGAGTCTTGCGCGCTAATCGTTGAGCATGGCGCCGGAGTCGATCTTCAACTCACCTAACCGATTAGGATCCCAAGCCCCGCGACAAAGATGCCTGCTACGACTTCTGGAGGGCCTCCCACGGAGCGAAGTGGGAATGGTGTTCCAACCAGGCACGCGGCGGCACAGTCCCCCATCGGTTGACGAGCTTCACGTTGGATAGGTCGGGCGGACAATCCACCACTCGCGGCTGGAAATCGGCACCATCATGCATGATCTCCATCTCCGAAGAGCATTCGACGAGAAAGCCGGCAGGGTCAACGTAGTACGTGAACAGATTGTCGCCGGCTCCATGTCGGCCCGGCCCCCATACCATTGAGCGATCGACTGCATCGAGAAGGTCACCTAGTCTCATGAAATCGGTGAATTGCGCAAACTCCCACGCAAAGTGATGCAGCCCCGGTTCTCCGCTCTTCGCGATCCCAACCGTGTGGTGACGCCCGTCCGCCGCGCGGAGCCAAATCAATTCGTTGTTGACCGTACGCTCTGATAGCTTGAGACCAATCGCCTTGCTGAGCTCTGTGTAGATCGTCCACGGGTCACGCGCAGCCAGATTCACATGGCAAATTCCTTTCGGATGAATGCCCGGCCCGGGATATCTACGCCGTTGCGTCTCGGGCATTGGCGTGTGAACCTCGATGACGTGCCCTTCTGACGTGGCAAATGTCACGGAGCGTGAAATGCAGTCGAGCGACGGCTGCTCGCTCAATACACGCAATCCAGCTTCGCGAATCTTGACCGCGGCCCGATCGACTGACCCAGCGTCCGGCGCCTCCAGTCCGACGCACCGCGCCGCGTTTTGAGTCGCCTGGTAGAGGACGAGCTCGGCGTGCTTTGAACCGGAGCTCAATATGGCTTTGGCATCGCTGCGCTCGACCAGCTGGAGCCCCGTGATATCGATTGCATCCTTTACACAGGCATCTAGATCCTGCACGTTCAAGGACATGTAACTCTGGCGCACCACGAGTGGGGTCACGGAAGTCCTCCCTAGATTTAATTAGACTTGATTAGGCCGCGATGGATGCTTGCGGCTCGTCCTTAATTGGATTGCGCAGAATGCCGATACCCTCGATCTCGATCTCGCAGACATCACCATCTTTCATGAACAAAGGCGGCTTGCGCGCGAAGCCGACTCCGGCAGGAGTGCCGGTTACGATCACGTCACCAGCCTCCAGGGTGAATACCTCGCTGGCGAAAAAGACCAGGTCGGCAACGCTGAAGACGAGATCATGCGTATCGGCAGACTGGACGACTTGACCGTTCAATCGCGTTTCTAGGCGAAGGCCAGCGGCGCCCCTGGGCAATTCGTCCGCCGTCACGAATTCAGGCCCGAAGGCACCTGTCCCGTCGAAGTTCTTGCCGACCGTCCATTGAGGCGATTTGAACTGATAGTCCCTGATAGATGCGTCATTGAAGATCGAATAGCCGGCAACGTGGTCGAGCGCGTTCGCGCGGGATATCCGTCGACCTCCCCTTCCGATGACAGCAACGAGCTCGCCCTCGAAGTCGAGCTGTTCGGACTCCGAAGGGCGAAGGATGGCTTCATCATGTCCGACGAGGCTCGAAGCGAAGCGGGGGAAAAATGGCGGATAATCCGGAACGTTCTTGTAAGGACTTTCCGCGGCATGATCGACGTAGTTCAGACCTACGCAGATGATCTTGGGCGGGCGCGAAATCGGCGGAAGGAAGCGAAGGCCGGCTGGATCGAGCGCCTTTCCTGCCGAATTGGCCACCGCAGCCAACGCGCCCGGCCCCTCAGCCAAGAGCTCGAGTAGGCTTTTTGAGCCGAGATCCAACAGGTCGCCACCCTTGCGGACGGCCAAACCTTCTCTTTCATCTTTTCGGTAGCTGACAAACCGCACGCCTAGTCTCCTCGGAATGACGTGCCGGCCGATTTGCCAGCGGGAGAACCTAGCGTCAAGCTGAGGCATTACATCCTCGGGCTCGACGTGCGAACCCCGTGTTCGGCGACGGCGAACACCAAGATGTCTCCGGTCAGTACGAATCCCTTGTAATGTCGGCGAGCGGACAGCTCGCGCAATCGCATTGACCGGATTGAGGTTTAAACGTCCCGGTTGGAACTGGTTACATATGCGAATTCCGTACGTGCTTTCGCCGCAGATCCACGATGGAGCGAGAACGATGTTGCAAGTGCCCGCCGCATTTGGACTTCGATCGTCCTCGTGACACCTGCGATAGACGGACGGCCACGAGCCAGAGCTTGCATCCTGCTCGGTTTCCTCCTGCTCGGCACCATGTTCAGCGGAACGACCGCCGCGCTTGCGCAACAGACGACCGTGAAGGAGACGGTGGCACCTGCACTCAAGTCATTGCGTTACGATGAAGACTATCGTTACTTGAGTGACCCGACGAAACGCAGTGATCCATGGGATGCGATCAAGTACATTCCGCTTGGCTTCCCGAGCTGGTTTTTGAGCCTGGGCGGTGAAGTGCGAGAGCGCTTCGAGAGCTATTCTGCAGGAAATTTCGGTGTTCCAGGGAAAACCGGCGATAGCTACCTGTTGCATCGCGTACTTTTGCATGCAGACCTGCACGCTGGTGACAGCGTTCGCGGATTTGTGCAGCTTGGAAGTCATCTTGCTCCGGGAAAAGATCTTGCTGCGCCGCCCTATTTCGATGTTTCTGACGTGCAGCAGGCGTTTTTCGATATTCGGCTTCCTGTGACTGGAAATGCGAATATTGATCCAGATGTGCGGATTGGTCGTCAGGAACTGGCGTTTGGCGCACAGCGCCTGGTCTCGATAAGGGACGCCCCCAACGTCCGCCGAGCTTTCGATGGTTTCCGCATCGGCGGCTCGATCGCTGATGTTCGGCTGGACGCGTTTGTCACACGGCCGGTCTTGCTGCACGCCGGAGCTTTCGACGACTACTCCAGTCCCTCGCAAGCGTTCTGGGGCCTGTACACCACGGTGCCAAAAGGCGTGATCCCCAACTCTGGGCTAGACCTCTACTACCTCGGATTCGAGAATAGAAATGCACTGTTTAGCGCGGGAGCGGGCGTAGAGCAGCGACACGCCATCGGCGCACGCGTTTTCGGCGGCGCCGCCCCATGGGACTGGGATTGGGAAGCGCTTGGGCAATTCGGAAGCTTTGGCCAACAGGAAATCCGCGCTTGGGGCTTTTCGACAGATACGGGCTATACGTCAGCTGTCGGCAGTTGGAAGGCTCGGAGTGGCTTCAAGGCGACGGTCGGCAGTGGGGACAGCAATCCGCAAGATGGCAAGCTTGGCACTTACGGCGGATTTTTTCCAAAGCTCGCTTATTTTAATCAAGCCGGTTTGATCGGCGCCTCCAATGTTGCCGACTTGCAGCCGTCGCTCACTCTCAGGCCGACCGATCAACTGAAGATAACGATGGCCTGCGACTTCATCTGGAGACAAACAATCAAAGATGCCGTCTACACGTCCGTGGGAATTCCGATTGCCGGGACGGCAGGAGTTCCGGGACAATACAGCAGCACGCAGTATTCCATCGACCTCTTCTGGCAAGCAGACCGTCACGTCTCGATCAATGCCGGATACGTCTACGTGGACGTAAGCAGGTCCCTCCTAAAGGTTGGCGGCCATAACTCGAGCTTCAGCTACATCTCAGCTGCGTATTCGTTTTAGACGTCGAGATGCTGTATCGACGTGCTGAAGCAAGACTCCCGATTTCGTCAGCACTGGATTGATCTCCCCCAGCGTGGGCAGCAGCACGCCCAAGGCGGAAAGCGGGCCAGCAAGCTAATCCAACCAGGTCCCGCCGCTGGATCGCTGGGCAAGCCCTCTGGGCTCCTTGATGTTGCAACTTTAAGAGACCCCTCAGAATTCAACATCCGGTCTGGGAATTCCGACGCATCGTCCTTGTCGTTATAGAGGATTGCTCCACCCCAGCGCTCCACTCCAAAGCATCTTAGATCGAGCGCAAGAGCGTGCTTGGGCTAGAAAACGACAAACTCGCTGGCTTTTGCGCGGCAAGATTGCGCTGCGACTTAGTCCAAGTAATTGCAAGCCGCTGAGCTTGGGTCCGCTCGCGTCAGCGAGCTGGGCTGCAGGAGCGCTCATCTTTGAAAGAGCGGCTGCAGGACTTCCCGTGATATCACAAGGCGCACGAGCTCCGTTGTGTTCCGCACCGCAAGATTTCTGATCAGATTACTCCGGTAGGTCTCCACCGTGCGCGCACTTAACCCAAGGATCCGGGCGATCTCTTTCGTGTTTTTTCCACTTGTTAGATGCGACAGCACTTCGCCCTCTCGATGTGTAAGGCGTGGCCGTCCCCGAAATTGCATCTTATTCACGTAGGGCCGGCGTACGCCTAAAACCCCAACGACTGCCCGCACCAGATCTTCAGGTGCAACGGGTTTCTTGAAAACGTCCGCCGCTCCATGCCGCAGCGCCCTCACCGCCGTTGGGATATCCGCGCGCTCCATGACGATGATGATGGGCACCGTGCATCCGCCACTTCTGAGGCGTGCAAGCAGGTCGACGGCAGATCCTGCTTCGCCCGCCAGGTCGGCTACGATACAGCCTGCTTGAGCGTTTCGTACTCCGACCTGGAGACCGGATGGTTCGTCACAGCGCGCGACCAGCAGGCCAGCGCCTGAAAGAATGTCGAACAATTCGTGGTCGTTGCCGCTTCGGTCGACGTACAGCAGCACGCTCGAACCATCGGCACTGCGTGAACTCGACATCACTCGCACATCCGTACTTGTTTGTGTTCCCAGACGCGCCGTGGCTCACAACGGGAATGCAGACTTCGATGATAGGCCAACTGGCATAGATGCCCGGAACACTCGAAGTGCTCGCCGATGTTGATCATGCTCAGCTTGTCCGTCAGCCAGTGCTCCCTGAACGAAGGCTTCGCTTTGTGGAAATTGACCTACCCACCAAACGCCCTGCGTACCACCATAGCCGAGATCTCGGCATTTCCGGTCCCAAGCTGTGAGAGGCTGGCACAAGGAGTGCAGATCTCGAAGTGCGGCCCCGACTGAATTTAAGATCAGCGATCCTTGTCGACCTGTGCGCGAAGTTGCGGCTCCGAGCGCCAGTATTATTTCCCGATTAGATGCGCCACTTTCGACGGGTTTATTTTTGAATATAGCGATAGTTTCATCGCGCTTGCGTGTCAGGTCCACTGGTAGAGAGATCAACTATATCGTCTTCCAGTCAAATTTTTGCTCTTGGCCCGACCTTCCCTCGGTGGGGCTCATGCCCACAAGGCCTCTGTCCCGGTATTTTCTCCAATCAAGCCTCACGGGTGTTTTCCTCGCGGTTGCAGGGAGGCAGCTTTCCTCTCATCCAACACTCGCGAACTTCGAAACGTAAACAAGTCACGTTAACAGAACTCCGCGTTCAGCTAAATGGAACGGTGCGTAGCGCAGGCGACAGCGTTGAGGACCGACAGCGCACGACGAAGCGTTAAAGTTGCGGGCTAACGCAAGCAGAGACCAAGGCGAGGGAAACGGCCTTTCGGGAAGGCCGCAACGTCAACGCGGACCTCCTATAGGTCAATGACCAGTTTGTCGCCGCGGCACCCCGAACAGCAGATCATCATCGTTCGACCGGTCGCGCGTTCGTCCGCTGTAAGTACCAGGTCGCGATGATCGGGCGTACCAGCGGGGGACGCGAGTTTCGCAGGCTCCGCACACCCCTTCCTTGCACGAGTGGGGAGCATCCAGCCCGAGAGCGTGCAACGTGTCCAGAATACTCCTGCCAGGAGCGACTAGGAGCGTTCTACCCGATCTGGCAAGTTGGACCTCAAACCCGTGTGAAGCTTCTTCTCGCGGCTCCGCACCGAAGTATTCCGTGTGATCTGTTGCGCCGGCCACTTCGATGTCGCTTCGCGAAAGTCCCTCATCATCTTGATGGGCCCGCAGCAGTACAGATGGGCGCCTGAGTCCGCCCTCTCGACGATTGAAGATATGCCTATCTTCCGGGAATTGCTCTCTCCGAAATAGAAGTTGACGGTTGCATTGTCCACACGCGAGAGTCTCTTGATATCTTCGTAGAAGGCGGCATGTCCATGTGTCTTCGCGCAGTAGTGAAGTTCCCAAGATCGAGCTAGACACTTCAGGCGCTGCACCATCGCCCAAATCGGTGTTATGCCAATCCCGCCGGCGATAAACACGACGTGCTTCGCGTCCTCGACCAGTGGAAAACTGTTCCTTGGAGAACTGATGATCAGTTCGCTACCCGGTGCGATGCAATCGTGCATGTAGACCGATCCGCCGCGGCTTTGTTCGTCTCTTCGGACGGCAACGACGTAGCGGTGCTTGTCGCACTGGTCGTTCAGAAGAGAGTAGCTGCGGGTCATCGACCCAGGCAGATGAACATTGATATGGGCCCCCGCGGTAAACGAGGGTAGCTCGTCTCCCGACGCGGGGCGCAGCTCGAATGAAGCGACGTCTAGTGCTTCGATCCAGATGTTGCTGACCCTTACTTTGAGGTGCGCCGACGCTGCAGTCACGATCGTTGCCTATCATTAACTATTCGACGCGCTTACACAGCGGTGTTCGCGAGCTTCACAGAGCCGCTTCGTAAGGTGACCGGCGCCAAACTGAGATCTCGGGCCATGACCGCCCCGGTCACGCTCATGATTTGCGAATCTAGCCCATCACCCAGCGAGATAAGGAAGCAGACCGTGAATATCCATAGCTGATACCGGCTTATCCCCCTATCCACCAGTGCACCGCGTTCAGACTGCTCATGGCATCTCGTCTCCCTATGCCGCTTTCCAGAGGCCCCGCCTTCGACGTACGCTGCCGCGACTTCGGTACCGGTCAGGTCGCTCTCTCCAGTATAGGTCCCCTTCTCCCTTGATCTAGCTCCTCACGGTTTGACATTTGCGTACCTATTCATATCTGGCGTGATATGGATTTGCGTCCGACCTTTTGGTGATAGATTCGATGCTCCTGTCCAATGGGTGAATGCTGGGAAGTTCAGACAGAGACTGACGATCAGGCACTTGCGGTTGATAGAGGGGGTGGGGCGCGAGCTGAGTATGAGCCGCTGTGCGCAGGTGCTGCATACTTCACAATCCGCAATTTCTTGCGGTCTCAGCGAAATAGAAGACCTGCTGGGCGCGCGCCTATTCGATCGTACGACGCGACGAATTGTACCGACATCGCTAGGACAGATTTTGATCTGGCATTCCGATCAGATACTGGGACAGCTTGCTCGCGCTGAGGCAGACTTCGATGCCCTGTCTCGCGGGGTGCGCGGCTTCCTCGCGTTTGTATGGAGGGCCTGGCAGACCCTCACTCGCAAAGTCCAAAGGACGTAAACAAGCCTTGCTAACAGAACCTAGGGGAGGAGAGAACTCAGAAGACTTGATTTGTGCACGTGAAGCGTCTCGGTCGCTTCGCTATCGTCCGGCCTCCGAAGCTCACGCCACGTCGCTCGCAATGGCGACGTCCTCGTTGGCTGGAGCGTCGACGCACTTCACGCGTCAGATGTCGAGTACCAGTTTGCCGCCAACGCAGCCCGAAACAAATTATCGTCGTTCGACCGCTCGCGCCTTCGTCAGCCGCAAGAACCAGATCGCGATGGTCGGGCTGCCGAGGACTGCGCCGGCAGGCCAACTACTGTTCACTTGAGAGGAATGGTTCCGAGGCCTTGTCCGTCCTTACGACGACGGACAGACCTGGAAGCAATCGTTCGAGATGCTGTTGATCGGGGTCGATCGAAATCCGAATCGACAGGCGTTGCGCGACTTTCGTAAAGTTTCCCGTCGCATTGTCAGGCTTTAGGATGCTGAATTCGGCCGCGGTCGCGCCCGAGTAGTCTTGAATGCGTCCATGATAGACGACATTTGGAATAGCATCGACTTTGAAAGTTACCGGCTGCCCAACCTCCATATTGTAAAGTTGGGTTTCCTTGAAATTCGCAACTACCCATTTCGTATCGGGAACGATCGACATCAGTTGCGTGCCTGCAGTCACGTATTGACCGATTTGCACTCCAACTTCGCCTAGTTTACCATTCCGCGGCGCGATGATGCGCGTGTTCTCGACGTCGATCTCGGCCAGTCGATGGGTTGCCTGCGCACTATCGATCGCCGCCTCAATCGACGAGCGGTTTACGATGATCGTGGCCAAGTCCTGGTGAGCTACATCAACCGCTGCCTGCGCCTGGGCGACGGCGGCTCGCGCAGCGGAAAGCGTCGAATTAGCCGCATCGAGCGATGCCTGCGTGGCCACGCCTCGTCCCTCAAGACTGCTAGTGCGGTCAAAGTTGGCTTGTGCCGTGTCAAGCGCGACCTTCGCACTCGCGACCAGGGCCTCGCTTGCACGAATCTTGGCTTCCGCCGATCGCTTGTTCTGTTCCGATACGGCCAGGCCGGCCCTCTGCTGTGCAAGATCGGCTTCGGCTTGTAGCAGCCTTTGGCTCAGTATACGATCATCGATCTGGACCAGCAGATCACCTTTCTTGACCCGTTGATAATCAAGAACCGGTACTTGGGTCACATAACCCGAGACCCGCGGACTGATTATAGTAACCTGACCGCGGATATAGGCATCTTCCGTCACGACGACTTGCGTCCGAAAGGGCGGTAATTGCCATGCGTGAAGTAGTAATAGCACGCCAAAGACAGCGATTAGCGATACAAGTATCGTTTTTATCCATTTTTCCATGTGCTTACGAATTACTCGACACCCGCGCGTCGTTGGTCACCGTTGTTGATTCCACCCGTGACGGCCGATATCCCAAAATGATCCCCAGCACGAGGATTCCTAAGGTCCCCGCAGCACAAAGCGCTATGAGTAGAAATGCGTCGTTGTAAGCGAGCACTGTCGCTTGTTGCGATTGGCGCCGCGCCACATTGGCCACAGCTTCCGCACTCCTAAGGCGATCATCCGGTAGCACCCCGCGATAGACATTATTAATCCGATCGAGTTGCTGAGCGACGATGGGATTTGATTGCAGAACCGGCTCAATTAGCCGACTCGAATGAACTCTCTCTCGAACCACTACGAAACTGCCGAATGCGGCGCTTCCCGCGAGCGCTCCCAGGTTCTGCGACAGCAGAAAAACGGCCACGAAACTGGACATCGTCATCGGACCGCTGCTCTGAGCAAGCGCCGTCCCTGCCGACAAGGCCGGAGGAAGGAAAAGGATCCCACCGAGCGCGATCAGAGCTTGGCTCAGATACATGTTTTCCGGACGCGTCAGGACTGTTGAATGAGAATCTACGTAGGCCCCCGAACTAATTAAGGCGAGTGCGAGCGCGGGGAGCAACGCCGTACGCTTGGCCTCCATAATCGCACCACACAGGAGTCCGCCAAGTATCGTGGCTCCTATTATTGCAACGTAAAGAGACCTACTCTGTTCGCCCAGTAGGCCGAACGATCGGAATAGGCCGTACGCTCCCGCCGTTTGTTCCGACAGGACGAAGCGAAAGAGAACTAAAGTTACCGCGAATCGCAAGACGATTGGGTGAGTGAGCCATTGGAGATCGATCAGTGGCCTTGATCGGTGAAGCTCAATGAGCAGCGCTGCGCATATCGAAGCAATGGCAACTGCGGAGCATACTCCAATCCAGCGGACCTCAAACCACCAGTAGTTCGTGCCTTGGACCAGAACGATAGCAATCAAACCAAAGCCGATGGCGAGTAAGGGATAGCTAACGAAATCCCAGACCTCGAGCACGTTCTCACGAGCGATAGGCGTGAGATGGAGCGCTAATACGGCGGCGAGCGAACATAGCGCCAACCCGAGCTCCATGGTACTGAGCGCTTTCCACTGGCCGTAATCCAGCAGCGACGTCGAGATCAGTCTCGTGAAGGTACTACCGATCGTTGAACAAGTGAGGGATAGACTTATCGCCCAAGTTGGTTTCAGCGCAGGCGGAAATGCTTCCATCATGTAGAGCATGCCTAGCGTGGACATCGGTGCAGCCGCAATGCCCGCGAAGAACCTCAGTATGACAGCCGTCCTGAGGTCAACCACATAAACATGCAACAACGCTGCAGCCGAGAAACTGACGATGCTCACGACGGTAAACATCCTTAGCCCAAACTGATTGCGTATCTTGACAAGCAGAATGGACAGACTGACATTAGGAGCCATGTAGGCTGCATTCAGCCATGTCGCTTCTGATATCGAAGCGCCGAACGCGCCAGCAATCTGCGGTATGTTGACCGAAGTCATGTTCATACCAAACCCTTGCGTCATCCACACCAGCACGGAGGCGCAGAAATACGACGCGGTTAGATAGAATGGTCTTCCCGATGAGGGCCCGAAAAGCCGCAAAGACATTAACGTCTTAACTCCCTCGTTGCGCTTTGCCGCAACCGCTGTTTGGGCTCGGCTTTCTGATGCTCGAGGAAGACCCGGCGCGCAGAGGCACATAGATCGGCTGGATTCTTGCTTCCGCGCACCGCCAAGCGGCCGCTTCTTTGTCTAGCGGAAACGATAGCGCCGCATGGACGATTTAACAGCAGCGCCGTCGCGAACACCGCGTTCGCTTCGCTAGGACAACACTGGCCGAGATGACGCGATAACGGACATTGCGTATTTAGGCTCGATCGCGCGCGACGATAGATCGGTCTAGCAGGGTATTGAAGAACTGAGTTCGCAAACGAAGGCTGAATCGTCGCCATCGTGGATGTAGAAGGCAACGAGCCTGCCCACGGTGCACATCATGTCCCATCCGCGACCACAGAACAGATCATTCTAGCCGTGCCCTTCCCATGAGATCTCGGCGCAGGCCGATCTGTCGGCGTTGCCGTAGCGCACATCCAGGAAGCCTTGGGGAGCTCCAAAGGTTCTTTCACCATCGGACTTGCCCCGGAAGGTGAGATGCGGCCCGGAGCAAGCCATGCGCCTCGTATAGCCGCACTGCCTTCCCGCTCACCCCTAACTGGCGAGCAGCTTCGGCAGAGCGGAGATAAGATCACAAGTCCGCCAAAGCGCGTCCTTCCTCGAATGATTCGTTCTATCAAGGCCTTCCCAAGGGCCGGTGCAAGAGGTAACCGCCAGGAGGCCGATCGCGTCCCCCGATTGCCGCTGCTTTTCTGATCAAAATCGTGCAATAACCCCATAGTTTAACAACAGGTCTTGAGCGAAAACGAAGGCTTCTCTCACACGAGATCACACTCGTGACTGTAGACAACCACCACCACGGACTAGGCGCCACTTGTTGTCGCAAGCGTTCGGCGCTGATACTCTCGGGGTGAACAAGCCATCATTCTTTTGAAGGCGGTGCTGAAAGCGCTCTCAGATTCATATCCAAGCGAATACGCGATCACCGCGACATTTTCATTCGAGCTACGAAGCCGATTGCTGGCGACAAGCATTCGCCAGCGGGTAAGGTATTCGATCGGCGACGTGCCGACGAGTTGCCGAAATTTCTGCGCGAAGGTCGACCGCGACATGCCCGTCAGATGACAGAGTTGTTCCAGGGTCCAATTACGTGCTGGATCAGAATGCATGGCATTCATAGCCGCACCTATCTTCGGATGTGACAGGGCAAAAAACCATCCGACACCGACGCTCGTCGGCGACGCCAAGTAGAGTCGCAATACCTGCACCAGCATGATGTGCGCAAGATGCTCCGCTACGAGTATGCCGCCCGGCTGTCGACTGCGCACTTCCGACGCCAACAAATCGAGCGACCAGCGCAGCACCGATGCCTGATTAGAGGCTTCCCTCACCTTAACGATCGGGGGCAGTGCACCGAATAACACGTTGGCGTAATCATCTGAGAAAGCGAAGCGCCCCCCGACGAGGAAGAATTCGCCACCTCCATTACACGTCGCAATGCCGTTTTCAGCGGCTTTGTAGATCGGGCGCGAGTCAACCGGATCGAGGGATGGATCGGCTGTGAGATAAAACGACCGTCCTCGTGTTAGCAGAAAGCAATCACCATGTTCGAGGTGAATGATTTCGTTGTGGCCGTCCACGGAGACCCAGCATGATCCGCGCACGACAGCATTGAACTTGATGCCTTCGTGCGATGGGAAGCTCAGCGACCAGTTACCGCCCGCATCAAGGCCGGCGGAAACGTAGGTGCGTGGTCTCAGCAGGGAGAGGATGGCGGAAAGAGAGTCAAACATACGATCCGGACGATCACGAAAGAAGATCGGATTTTAGCGCATGGAGTGCACGATTTCCATGCGGTAGTCGTTCCCGCTACGCGGATCGTCCGCCAACTATGTGCTCGCGAGGATTGAGATGTCTTACAAACAGGCCCCCCTCGGTTCAGGTTTTGGACCACGGACAACCACTAGGGACGTACTTGAGGATAATGACTTGACGGGAAAAGTTGCCATCGTGACCGGTGGTCACTCCGGCCTTGGCTTGGAGACAACGCGCGCGCTCGTGGCAGCCGGCGCTCACGTTCTTGTCGGCGCCCGGCGACCTGCGGCTGCCCGAGATGCGTTGGCCGACCTCCCAACCATCGAGATCGACGAACTGGATCTTTCAGATCTAGATAGCGTCCGGCGTTTTGCGAAGCGCTTTGTCAATTCGCGTCGACACGCCGACATTGTGATCAACAATGCCGGCGTAATGGCATGCCCCGAAACTCGCGTTGGCCCGGGTTGGGAAGCCCAGTTCGCGACTAATCATCTAGGTCACTACGCGCTGGTGAACGGACTATGGCCGGCGATTACCGGCGGCGCAGGTGCACGGGTTGTTGCGGTATCCTCTGCCGGTCATCACATTTCGGGTATTCGTTGGGATGACGTGCAGTTCGCTAACGGTTACGACAAGTGGCAAGCTTATGGACAGGCTAAAACCGCAAACGCGCTCTTCGCGCTGCATCTTGATGCGCTTGGTAAGAGCGAAGGTGTACGCGCGTTCTCATTGGATCCAGGTAAGATCTTCACGCCCCTGCAACGACATCTGACGAAGGAAGAGATGGTCGCTCGCGGATGGATCGACACGAACGGTAATCCTGCTGATCCGACGTTTAAGACGCCGCAACAAGGAGCGGCAACTCAGGTATGGGCCGCGACGTCTCCGCAACTGAAGGACCTGGGTGGCCTATACTGTCAGAATTGCGATGTCGCTCCTCCAGCCGAGGGAGATAAAGCCACTTTCGAAGGTGTGCGCAGCTACGCGAGCGATCCGGACCAAGCCGCCCGCCTCTGGGCGCTCTCGGCCGAACTCACCGGCATTAATGCGTTCGGCGACAACGGATAAGGCGCTTTCGCGGACCGTCTCTTATCTCCCTATATCTATCCTCGTATCGATACCGACGGAGCGGCTTGGCGTCGAACCAAGCCGACCGCTCTTAGAGGTCGTACGCCGTCGCGTCGCGCAAAGAAAATAGAATCCGAACGGCGCTCAAAGCGCCTATGTGGCGGCCGATGTGCCAATGGTCTTCGTGCCACACTCAACGCTATTGTCTCTCACCGAGAGCTTAGGTCTCCGGCGCGTCGCACGCCGGAAATATGCCGAGACTTCTAATGTTGGCTCGCCTCGTCAACAGCTTCGCACGGCGCACCCCGTCGCAAACTTCCAGACGGCGCTTGCAAACGGAGTGGCAAAGCAAGTCGAAGCGGTAGGCGCGCCCCCTCCTATTTGGTTGTATCAGATGCCTCCTTCAATTCTTCTATGGCTTCGTGCGCCGATCTGAACGCCTCGGCGCCGGCGGGAATACCGCAGTAGACGGTCGCATGGAGAAGGATCTCCATTATCTCTTCCTTGCTCACACCGTTTCTCACAGCGCCGCGGACATGCGACTTCAGTTCCGTGGGGCGGCCCAAGGCCGTCAGAATCGCCAAGTTCAGCATCGAACGCGTCCGTCGATCCAGACCGTCGCGCGCCCACACGGCCCCCCAACACCACTCCGTGGCCATCCGCTGAAACGCCATCATGAACGCGTCCGATCTAGCGAGAGATCGGTCGACTTCGTATGCACCAATCACTGCACGTCGGACCTCAAGTCCGCGTTCGAATAGTGTCGTACTCGATCGATCGCTCATGTACGATTCCTTTCTGACGTCAGATCATCTGTTGGAGGTCGGTTATCGCGTGAAGCGCCCCCGATCATTCGCGAGCACTCCACACCTGGTGGACGACGGTGATGTGGCCTTTCATCGCGAAGTTCGAGACTATCAGCCTCGAAGTTGAACCGGTCCGTTCTGCAGCGAGGATTGCAAGGCCGCTTCAAGCACACGGACGACCGGATGCACCTCCGCCGCGGACGCCAGCGGCGTCCGACCTTCGAGAACCGCCGACGCGAATTCACGGTACTGCCGATCGAACGACTCGTCCCGCAAGCGGGCGCGGTGATTTCGCTCGGGGCCAAGTCGCCCCCGAGGGCGGATCCATTCCCTTCAGATTGCGATGAGATTGCCTATCGGAGATCGTCCTCGTACAGCTATTCGGCAGTAGCAGTTCCGACCGATGTCGTCGTTCAGAACCGCTTTATCTCGATTCCATATTTCCTCAGCGCGTAGCCAATCTGGCGCGGCGTTAGTCCGAGCAGGCGCGCTGCTTTTGCCTGCACCCAGCCAGATTTTTCCATGGCCGCAATGACACGTTCGCGATCGGCCATCTTCGCGCCACTAACGAGAACGGTGCCGGGAGGCCCCAGTGAGGCCAGTTCGCCGCCGACAGGCTGGGTCGCTTCAGCTAGCGGAATGATGGACTTTGCGGGCACCGGTGGCATGGGTGCGGGCTGGTCTGGCCTCTCGTCCGACGAGCTTTTCCACAGCATCGCGGAAAGGCACTGGCCGTGGCAGCATGCAAAGTCACTTCTCACGATCGATGATCCGGCGCACAGCGTCGCTGTCCGCTCGATGCAGTTTTCGAGTTCGCGGACATTTCCCGGAAAGCCGCAGTTCATCAGTACATCCATCGCACTCGCCTCCAACGTCAGAGTACGGTCGTTCTCGTTATTGAAATTTCTGAGGAACTCCCTGGCAAGCAGCGGAATATCACTGCGTCTTTCGCGCAGCGGCGGCAACAGTAAGGGAACTACGCTGATGCGATAGTAAAGGTCCGCGCGGAACTCGCTCCTTGCGACGGCCTCTTCAAGGTTCTTGTTGGTCGCAGCTATCACTCGAACATCGACCTTAATAGTCTGGTTGCTGCCGACGCGCTCAAACTCCTGCTCTTGCAGAACGCGCAGCAACTTCGCTTGGAACGGAGCTGAGATCTCGCCGATCTCGTCAAGAAACAGCGTTCCTTTGTCAGCAAGTTCGAAGCGCCCCTTGCGCGAGCTGAACGCACCGGTAAAGGCGCCTTTCTCATGACCGAACAATTCGGATTCCAGGACGGTCTCAGGAAGCGCCGCGCAATTCAGCTTAACGAACGGGCGCCTGGCGCGGGACGATGATTCGTGAATGGCCTTGGCTACGAGTTCCTTTCCGGTACCGGATTCGCCACGCAGCAGAACCGTGCTGTTCGATCTGGCTACAACCGCAATCTTCTCGAGCAGCCCGCGCAGCGCCGGACTGTCGCCAATGATCCCATGGACGTGTAGCTTCTTGCGCTCCCGAGCGGGTTGCCTCAGCTCTAGTACTTGCTTTTGTAGCCGGTCTTTCTCCGCCATCAGTCGTTCGCGATCGCAGGCGAACAGGCGATGTAACTTCACTGTTTGTCCCACCAGGTTGGCGATCATGGCGAGCAGTCGCGCATCGTAGTCGAGCCGGAGACTCGACCTATCGTCCCGGATACGGTCGACCGTCAGCGTACCCACGACCTTCGGATCAATGCGAATCGGAACCCCGATGAACGACACTGGCATATCATCAGAGGCGCCGAGCACTTCCCGGTCGGCAGCGCTGAATACCGGCTCCGCGGCCACGTTCTCGGCGACAAGAGGCCTGTCCGTCGCGATGATCTCGTCGATTGCCTTCCGCGGCAGTCGCATCCGGTAACGTTCGTCGCTGCCTTCGCTCCAGCCGGCGCCCACTGTAATGTCCGGCATGCCGTCGTCGTCGAACAGTGAGACGATGCCGTGTCGCATCTGCACAAACGATTGCAGAAGACCAACAACGTTGGCCAACGTGACTTCGAGCCGACAAGGAGCGGTGAGTATTTTCGATATTTCGAAGATGCCGGTCAGCGCGCTCTCACGCAACGGCTCCCCCGAGAGCTTACCCTCCGGCTCAGGTTGCGAGGCAGGTCTTTCGAGTGAGGAAGGGATATCCAGCATGAGGCGGTCTCCGTTGTCTTGATCATCCTCCCTGGTGCCTTGTCCTGGTTGGCGAGCTTCGTTTTGCATGTCACTCTCGATCTAACGCCAAGTGTTGACGAGATGACATAGAACCGTAACACCTTTTCATGGCACGACGGTAAACTTACGGTGTGCCTTCATTTCATTTTTGCGGATTGCGTGCGCGTCGTCAGCGGAGAACATAAGTACCGCTGCTGCAGCTCAAGTCAGCTGGCCGGCCGATTCACAGATGTTGCCCACCATTGATCGGCACCTCGGCCCCCGTGACATAGCTCGCCGCATCCGAGCACAGGAAGAAGATGACCTTGGCCACTTCATCCGGGGTTCCCACTCTGCGAAGCGGGATACTTGGCACGAGACGCGCTTCTGTGTCGGGCGATAACATGTCCGTCCTGATTTCGCCGGGCGCGATCGCATTCACGCGAATGCCATGCGGCGCATAATCGTGGGCCATTTCGCGTGTGAGGCTCGCAAGCGCAGCTTTCGACGTCGCATAGGCACTGCCGGCAAACGGGTGCACCCGCGAGCCCGCAATCGAAGTCACATTCACGATCGATCCTGACGCGGCTCTTAGCTCGTCAAACAAACCCTGCGCCAGCAGGATCGGGGCCACCAGGTTGAGATGGAACACCCTCATCCAGGTCTCGATTGACGTCGTCAACGACGTCAATCGATCGCCCGCGGGCGTTTTCGGTGAGACACCGGCATTATTCACTAGCGCGTGCAAAGGTGCACCGGCCAAGCGTTTCTTGACCTCAGTGATCGCGCGCGGCAGCATTCGATGATTGCTGAGGTCGATCTGGACATGATCTTCGTTCCCTGCCTCCCAGGGGCATCGCTCGCCGTCGAACGGTTGACGCGCGCAAGAAATGATGCGCCAGCCCGCCTGCGAGAACAGCTTGGCGGTAGCATGCCCAATTCCGCGCGATGCTCCGGTGAGCAACATCGCCTTCTGTTCTCCGCGATGAACACGGGGTTTATCGGCCTGAAAGGGGCAACCCAAATGTGTTTCGGGCACCGGGCCTTTGATCAGATCGTCATTTGGCAGATCCAGACCCACGCCCGCCTCCTCTCCTGCTGCGCGCCGCACGCGTAGCAGGATTTGGGCCACTGCGATGCATGTAAATCCGCTTCCGTTTTGCGTCCTAATGTCGCGCACGCGGAATGCTTGGCGGGTTCAAGACGCGGTGCGTGTGCTTTGTGACAGCGATGGTGCATCAGCTACGTAATGTCGCGAGCACACTCGCCTGCGTCAACACAAGGCTACGAGCCGCGCTCTCTTTCCTGATCGCACAACCGGAAAAGCCAAAAGATGGCCAGCGCCTCTCGCCGAGGCAACGATCGATCAGGATAGCGGCCGTGGCCAGTAGCCGCCTCAACTGAAAAGCTGACGTTACCAGCTTTGTACGTTAGTTTCGTCGGCGACTGATGCTGACTTCATGGCGCCCTGCTCTGCTGTGTCCAGCACTGGCACATCGCCGGGCAGATTGATTCCGGACCACGACCTGGCGTACTGACTCTTTCCTCAAAATAGTGGATCTCGAGAGCGCCCGTCCGCACCAGCGAGTGCCGACCGCCAAGACTCGCCGGCTGAACGGAGACCCTTTCGATATATTCATCCGCGATCGACCACCGATTAGCTTCGACTTGCGGATCCGCCCCGGGGCGACGACGTAGACGTGTTCCACCTCTTTAACGCGGCGGCGGCAAGTTAAGGGTCATTGTTGTCGACGTCGAACTTCAGCGGAATATATTCGGCTGCCGCGTCGGTCTGTTCTCCGGTGGAAGTTCCCGGCAGAGCATCACTTTGGGCAGACAATTGCCGCCCCGAAAAGATCTGCCAATACTGCTGGATGCAAAAAGCGGCAATCAGATCGATCAGGCGGGCTATGGCTTTCATGAAGTCACGAGCTCTTGCGAGGTTTGTTCAATCACGATCAAGCGGCTCGGATCGTTCAAATCGAATTCTATAACGCGTGGGGCAAAGAGACGCGCATAGCGCGTGAAGGCGCTCGTCGGGGGAAAACGGATCACGGTGTCGCAGCGCGCAAGGAGATACATGTCGATGAGGGCGGAAAAGCCGCCCTCGGCTCCGAGCGCGGCGTTGTGCAATGGGCCGGTCTGAGGTGCCTGGAACCTTTTTGGGATCGTGAAAACATCAGGAAATATAGTCGAAACCTTCTCAAGGACGAGCGCGCTGTCCGTGCACAGGAAAGCCCTCACGGGTTTTGCGTGGGGTAACCCCCTAGCCTTATCAATGGCATTACAGACCTGTCGCAAGGCGCGCTCCGGGTCAGCCCAGTAGGGAGCATGCCCCATAATGTCCTCGCCGTTGCCATGCCGGACATGGATGCCGATTACGCTGCACGATTCAAAGTGCTCGCGGTAGATAGCATCAATCCGAGCCTGAATTTCAGGTCGTGGCTTGATGCTCCGAAAGATTTCTCGTTCGGCCTCCTGATCGCAGCGCCACATCAGGCAAGCGTCACACACAACCGTGTTAGCGTCACTATCTTTCTGACTTTGGAATAGTTGGTCGAGTTCGTCGCGTTCCCGGAAAATCTGCTCGTCCGGGCGATAGACGCAATCGATGGAAGGCTTGTTCCACCATGCGGGGAAGAATGGTCCCGGAAATGAACACTGATTGATCTCGTCGTCGCAAATCACCCGCACGCCAGCAATGCCTTGAACCGGTTTGAAGAAGACTGGAAAGGCATTGGTGAATGGCTCATCGAGATAACAAGATCCCCGCCAATCAATGGCTAGCGTCCGTCCTGTCTGCTTTGCAAAACGCCAGGCTGCCGCCAGTGACCACAAGCAATCGCCGAACCCCGTACGTCGTCGGGAAACTACAAACCGGTCATTCCTCGAACCGCTAGCCATCTGCATTGCCTCTTCCCGGGCTCCTGTTTGGACAAGAGACGTCATTGCAGACATCTCACTCATCTCGTCCGACGCCATGGCCTGAAATCGCGGTGCCGGCGAGCTGCGTCGGTAGAACTTCATAGCAGCGCTATCCCTGGTGAGCCGCGTTCTTTCAACAGTTTGCGTATTTTCTTCAGCGGTGTTGCGTCGACGTGCCCGATTTCAGTCGGATGCCAGATGCCACCCTGTGCGTCGGATGGCCTGGCTCCCTTACATGCAGCCGATAGCAGCGAACGTACGATAGCCCTCAAGCCATGCAGCTGCTGCTCTGGCGGGTTGAGTAGCCTCGAGCTATCGCAAAAGAGCATCGTGAGAAGGCATCAATTCACTTTGGCGTTTTGGCGGAATTTCATGTCAACGCAGCAGGCGGCGGCGAAACAGGACCGTCGACACGAAGAAGGGCAACACCGCGTACAAGCAAAGCGCACCGACATGCAGCACAGCGTCGCCGGCGCCGCGCTCAAGCATCACCGGGCGAATGAGGTCGACCGAATGTGCGAGCGGCAACAAGCCGGCGAAGTGCTGAAATGAGCTGGGCAGTTGGCTTGCCGGAAAGACCGCGCCACACAGAAACACCATGGGCGTAAGAATGAGCGACTGGTAAAACACGAAGTAATCGTAAGTTGGCGCAAGAGCTATGACGACCATTGCCAGGCTGGCGAAGACAAGGCCAGTAAGGGCGACTGTTGGTATCGCACAGAAAATGGACGTCCAGGATGCATAACCCAGCGTGGCAGCGACAATCCCGATTGCTGTCCCGGCCAGAACGGACTTACTAGCCGCCCACACCAGTTCACCTAGAACGATATCGCCAAGCGTGAGCTGTGTGAACAGGATTGCCTCCCAGGTGCGCTTGGCATCCATGCGAGCAAAGGCCGCATATAGGGTTTCAAAGGTCGCGGATGTCATGGCGCTGATCGCGACCATACCCGCCGCCAGAAAAGCGATGTACGAAGTCCCCTCAACCCGTCCCACGATGAGTCCGAGGCCAAAGCCGAGACCAAACAGATTGGTTATCGGATCTGCGAGATTGCCGAGAAGCGATGCAAGCGCGACTTTCCTCCATGCCAGAAAATTTCGACGCCATACCGCGATCCAGTTGTATGCGTTAGCGGGCATAACCGCCGCATAAGCTTCACCCATCGCTCATTTCTCCATCTCGCGCCCGGTCAACCGCAAAAACACGTCCTCGAGATTGGGCGGGCGCTGCAGGACGCGAAGGTCCGCTCGCCCCCGCAGGTGCACGCGGACCTGCTCCGGGTATGGCGCATAGCAAAAAAGCGTTTCTCCACTCACTTCGATGTGCCCCGCATAAGGCCTGATCAGCTCACGGAGCTGAAGTGGATCACCGCCATAGATTTCGATCACGTTGCAGCCGATATGCTCGTCGATCAAGGCGTCGGGCTTGCCTTCGGCGATCTTGCATCCACTCTCAAGCACGCACAGCCGGTCGCATAGGCGTTCGGCCTCTTCCATGAAGTGAGTGGTCAAGAGGATCGTCTTGCCACGCGCAAGCAGAACTCGCAGGCGTTCCCAAATCAGGTGGCGTGCATGCGGATCCAGACCAGTTGTAGGCTCGTCCATCACGAGTAGATGTGGATCATTAATCAGGGCACGCGCGAGTGTCAGCCGCCTCTTCATGCCACCGGACAACTCGGAGACGCGCACGTCCGCCTTGCTTTCGAGGCGCGCAAACTCGAGCAGCGATGGCGCGACCGCCTCGATCTTGCGAGCGCTCATGCCGAAATAGCGGCCAAACACAAGCAGATTCTCTCGCACGGTGAACTCGAGTTCAAGGTTATCGAACTGCGGCACCACGCCGATGCGCACACGCGCCACACGAGAGCGGGCAGGCACAGGCTCATTGAGGACCGTAATCTTGCCTGCGTCCGGCGAAATCATGCCGAGGAGCATACGCACAATCGTGCTCTTGCCAGCTCCATTTGGCCCAAGCAGGCCGAAGCATTCTCCGCGCGCAACCGAGAACGACAGTTCATTGACGATGACCTTGTCGCCAAATGACTTTTTCACGCCGGCAAGGTCGATCGCTACCGTGGACATGTTCATCTTAGGCTGACAGAAGTCGTTCCGCAGACGATGGCTTCTTGACGACCGTTTTGGTCCAGAGCAGGCCGTCGCACCACACATGCTCGACACGCCCCCATTGGCAGGCCGCGGCAGCATCCGGGAAGAATCCCCGTCCGTGCAGGTTGGCGCTCGTGTTGCAGAGCAGCGGAATCCCCGTGAGTTGCTCAAATTCGACGAGAAGCGCGGCGACTTTGTGCGGAGAGTTGCGGGAGATTGTCTGCAGCCGCGCCGAGCCGTCAAGATGGACGACAGCGGGGACCTTGTCGCGCCATTCCGCCCGGGTCTGGTGATCGAACAGCATGTAAGGATCTGGCGTACCTGGGCTAAAGATCTCTGGCGCCCTATCCTCCAGACAGATCGGCGCCACCGGCCGGAAGTGCTCGCGACGCTTGATGTCGTTGAGATGATCCTTCATTGCCGGGGAGGTCGGCGCTGCAAGAATGCTTCTGCCGCCCAAAGCCCGCGGCCCAAGCTCGGCGCGCCCGGAAAGGAAGATGACCGGCTTGTCCTCGGCGAGAATCGCCGCAAGTTCACGCAGACTGCACGGCGCCGCCTCCCAATCCGGCGGAAGCTCGCTGTCCTGCAGGGCCGGACCACTGTAGACTGACCATTCCAATGGCCCGAAGCCATTTTGCGCCGCCATCGCGCCGCAAGCAGCGCCGATTGCCGAGCCACTGTCATTCGGAAACGGCGGCACCCAAACATCGTCGAACAATCCCGTCGCACGAAGCGCGCTGTTCCACTTGATATTGAGACCGCAACCTCCGGCGATACATAGATTTCGCGCTCCCGGAAGCGACGAGTGTCGCAGCAGAACCATCGCCATTTCCTTGACAAGAAGACCTTCCACGAACACATGAAACGACGCAAGGACGTCCTCCGCTCGCTTGCCCGTCAGGCGCAATGCGCTTGCCTCGAAGAAGTCGTGCATAGCTGCAAGAGACGATTCCGCATTGTTGATGTCCGCGCGGTAGCGACGAGCCTGCTCCGTGTCAGCGGCGAAGCGCTTTTCATAGAGCTCCTGAAACACTGCCACGATGCTTTCGTCGACAGAGCCAAGCGCGATGTAAGCCATCAGCTTGCCGGCGATGCCCAAATCCCAACTGGAGCAGTTCGGCTGCCTGTAAGGGCCGAAGTGAAGGCCCGCGGCAGCATAGGCATGGCCGATCATCGGAAACAGCGATGCAATGAGCCGTGCCCCCCGAGGTTCGACATAGTAAAGACGTGGAAAGATGCAGCCGTCCCATACCAGACAGAACGCGGGTTTTCCCGCGCTGGAAAAGGGACTGGTGCTATATGCTGACGCGACGTGGCCCGTGACGTGCGGGTAGCTCTTATATGGAAACACCTTGCCTCCGAGGATCAGGCCAAAGCCGTCGACGGAATCAAGAAGGCCCTCAGCATGGCGCTCGACATATGGCGCCCCTTTCAGCGCGATCGGCACAGCTCCACTTAGGACCTGGAACTGCGACTCAATCTCCCCATCCCAGCCGTCGATGACGAACTGATCGATATCCCGCGGATCCAGGCCATGCTCCGCCAAGGCGAGCACGACTGCATCGAGATTCTCGACGGCTTGATAGCGTGGACCGTTGCCGCACTTCTCTTGCTCGGTGCAAAAGACAAGCCGCCCGTCCTCCACGACAGCGATTGCCCCGTCATGTGTTAACTTGATGCCGCAGATGCGCATACGACCCCCTGGTCTAGTGACCGACGTTTGATTGTTCTGACGAGTGACCCGGCTTCCGGAACCGGACGATCAAGCAGTCTTCGTTGACCGACTCGGTGTGGCAGTGCAGACGCTCGACCTCCGATAGGCTCTCGTTGAAGAGAGCGATCACCGTTTCGGCACCCGCAGCATGACCCCATCGTTGACATGTGGCATCACGTGCGGACCCGAAAATCAGAGCTCCATTTGGCGCAAGCATACTCACCAGGTTGCGGATAGCCGCATGCATCTCGACAATGTCGTTGAGGTAGTAGAGAACCTCGGCCACGACGATCAAATCGAACTGCTCAGTGGTCGAGAACCGCTGAATGTCGCAGTTTACCCACGTGATATGTGACCACTTCCGGGTCCGTAGTCGCGCTCGCTCGATCGCCTGCGGCATGACATCGACCACGGTGAGTCGTTCGCATAGCGGCGCCAGCATGTCCGTGAACGCACCGGCTGCACATCCCACTTCGAGGGCATACGCGACATCTCCATTGCAACGCGACATCCGGAGCATTTGCGCGTATCGCTCCTGCTCGAAAGAACTACTGTCGAGGCGCCATGGATCGTCGACAGCCAACTCTCGCTCTAATAGCTGATGGTTTGCGTCCAGGATCATGAGCCAATCACCTACTTGCAGGCAGTCGAACGATCGCGACCGCAAACACTCTTCGTTGCCGTCAGGCTCGATGGACGGTGCGAAAACCCCGCCTTACGAATTGTTCCAGACATTCCCCATTTACTTGCAGCACTTCGTCCAGTGTTCGGATGCAGGATGACAGACTGTTTTTCCCCTTCGGCCGGCACATTGGCGACCTTGCGCGATAGCCAATCGCTGTTGCTCAATGTACAAAGCGCATAGGCCTTCAAAGGAAGTAAGAGAAAGATATTGATCGGTGTGTGGAGCGAGAAGCCGAGAAACCGCAGTTCGCGAGCACGAAGGGCTGCCACACTGCACCGGACCATTGTCATTGCTGCAATCGTCAATCCCGTCCACCAGGGCACAGAGCCGACGATTAGGAGCTGTGCGAGCGCAGCCAGTGATGAAAGGGCGAGAAGCAACGGGCCGAGATTTTGCCCGATAACGTCTAGCGTCAGATAGCCATCGAGCTCTGGCAGCAGGCGTAATGCAAGGAACGTGTCCCGGAAGGTACTGCGGGCCCAGCGGAGTTGCTGACGTAGATATGGCCCGAGGCTGTCCGGGACGACCGTTGCTGCGATCGCGTCCGAGACGTATTCGGTGCGAAATCCCGCCTTGAGCATGAGGATCGTTAGATGGCGATCCTCGCCGAAATCGCTCGGCTTCCCACGAAAGAATTGCGCTTCGTATTGATCAAGAAGCAAGGCGAGCGCGGAGCGACGATACATGGCACATGGGCCGCAGCAGCACATGACGGCACCGAAACGCGCCTGCGCCGCGCGCTCTTCGTTGCACGCCAACCAGTATTCCATATCGATCAGCCTGGTCAGCCAGGTTTGGCTGCGATTGCTCGCTATCAACTGACCCATGGCCGCACCGATTTGCGGGTCATGCATCTTCGATACCAGCTTCGTGACAACGTCAGCGGCAAGTATCGTATCCGAGTCGACGTTGAGCACCAGGTCCCCGGATGAGCTGCGTATTGCAGCGATCTGCGCCTTGCGTTTTCCAACGTTGTTTGCCAGCAAGATGATGCTGAACCTCGGATCGTTCGCATAGATTTTGTGTACAGGCGCGACAAGGTCGCGATTTGCAGATCCGTCGTCGACCACATAGACCTGTAGCTTTCCGGTGTAGTCTTGAC
This sequence comes from Bradyrhizobium sp. ISRA430, assembly GCF_029909975.1. Taxonomy (NCBI): domain Bacteria; kingdom Pseudomonadati; phylum Pseudomonadota; class Alphaproteobacteria; order Hyphomicrobiales; family Nitrobacteraceae; genus Bradyrhizobium; species Bradyrhizobium sp. ISRA430. Next base: position 7,419,885 of record NZ_CP094516.1, on the reverse strand, counting down.
TCGCAAGCGACTCCAGACATTCGGCGAGCGTGATTGGATCCTCGTTGAAGCATGGCACGATGACGTCTACACTGGGAAGGACCGCCTCCGATCGTCCCAGGTTGTCCTGCAGCGACGAGTTAATCGCCGGCTGGGCATAAAGCGCTTGCGCGCTCTTGTAGATCGTCGAGAGCAGCGCATAAGACGAAACAGCGACAGCACTGGTTGTAGCGAGCAGGTCCATAGGGTGTCAGTTTTTTTCAGTGAAGTTGAGGGAGTGGACGGATTACAAACCCGCGCCGTTGTAGTGCCGGGATCAGATGTGACAGCGCCTTCGTGGTCTGATCACGCAGCGTGGCATCAGTGCACGGTCGCTCCTCATCAGGAGGATATCCGTCGTGCAGGAGCACAATTGCACCCGGGCGAACGCTCGCCAGTACTGAATTCACAATTCTATCAACCCCGGGGCGGGACCAATCTCTCGGATCGACCGACCAGTGCACAGCTGTGAGACCAGAGCTCGCTGACACAGCGAGCACCTCTTGTGTCCACTTGCCGTAAGGTGCTCGCATGTGCCTGGGTGAGGCCTGCGGGCACGCCGAACGGATCGCCTCGCTCGCCATCAGCACTTCATCGCGTACCTCCGCTGGTCCGCATCTGGATAGATCCGGATGCGTCATCGTGTGGTTCGCAACCTCGTGCCCTTCCGCGACCATTCGTCGAATGAGTTCAGGTTGTTCGGTCGCGTACGTGCCGATCACGAAGAACGTCGCCGGAATCCGATGTTGCGCCAGCACATCGAGCACCTCTGGCGTGCAAAATGGATTTGGCCCATCATCAAAGGTCAAATAGACGGGGCGACTTCCGCTCACGTCAGCGTAGTCGCAACGGACAGCAGATAAGGTGAAAGGCTCTTTCACAACTCAGGCCCGTTCCGATCGATGATCGTCCCGGCCGGCCACTCGCTTATCGCGCGTCCAACCGGGAAAACCACCACGATCACGTCTTCGATGCGGATCGGCGACAAATTGGGATAGACATCCGGATGCGTGGAGCGGACGCGAATGCCAGACATAAGGGTGGCGAGCCCCCGCCTTTCGACCAGTCGGGTCATATGCTTCTCAAGCGCAGGCCGAACCGTACCAAAGCCGAATGGCACCCCAAGCTCATGCAGTATCGGATACGTCACGCGCATTGCGTGGCTGATTCCCAGCCCTTCGAGATCCGGGCGCACCGCATACAAGCCCAGTTCGGCAACGAGTAGATCGACCCCACCAATCTTGATGAAGCGGCGTAGTAGCCCGACATGAGCAGCTACCCCGCGCGCGTCGTAGCCGATAATGCGGACCTCAGGCCTCGCCCCGGCCCAACTTCGGTTGCGCTCAAATGGCTGCGCATTGAACGCACCGGTCGGCCCGTAACTCTTGCGGAAGAAATCGGCGAGTTCGGCATGATCGGTGAGCTGCAATTCGCTTTCCCAGCGACGTCTCCACTGCACTTGAGCGCGTGCAGAAGGAGCTTCCGCGGCCCCGGATACGGCAATGTTCATGGCGGGTTTCCTTGCGCCGGTGGAATCAAGAGCGGAGATGGTCACGTGAACTCGCTAGTCACCGAAGCGCTGATCATCACTGAAATGCGCTGCCATGCCTTGGAGTTCGGCACCCCGCGCCCACAGCGCCCCGTTCGCCTTCGCTTGCGACGAAGCGATCGCATGGTTCGCGCTCGTCATCCGGCCAATGCCCTGCGCGAGATATCCTGGAAGAAGCCGACGAGGTGATCGGACCAGCCAGAACCTGTCTGCACCACGGAGCTTTTCCGCCTCGTCTAGCATCGCTGTCGACGTTTTGAGGTCTGAGGGCTGGCCTTCGATGCGCGGGGCCTCATCGATGGCGCACCGGAGTGGCATCAGATCAAACTGGTTTTTATGCATCTTCGACGCGCCCTGAATGCGGTGGACAGGCGAGTCATTTGGGAGAGAGCCGCCTGAATTACTTGGCATCCGCAATCTGCGCCTGCCGCTATTTCGGAACACTAGAATGCAGCTGAACGCGCTCTCAAGTGTACGCGGGTAAACCTCCAATATGGAAACGGATGGAGCACGCATACCAAGGTTTATGGAGATCTGCCTGGCATCTCGATCGAGCGAGCTTCGCACCGAGAAGAAGCGACGCGGCTCACACGGCGCGCCCATGGCCGGCCTCGAAACGCATGCGGCGACTGCTCGCACGTCCAGGCGTTTTTCTCTGAGCCCGCGTGAACGAGCGGCAGCCATCGTGGTATGCCTGATTAGTTTTCCAAACTGATGTTTGCTATCCAACATCCCGCAATTTGGTAAAATCGATTGTTCAGATGGAACACATCCACAGGATGGATAGACTCACAACATGCGGTTCAAGGGACTTGATCTAAACCTTCTCGTTGCGCTCGATGCTCTGATGACGGAGCGCAACCTCACAGCGGCGGCGCGCAAAATTCACCTGAGCCAGCCCGCTATGAGCGCTGCGATCGCGCGGCTGCGCACCTATTTCCGCGATGAACTATTTACCATGAGGGGTCGCGAGCTCGTCCCGACACCTGGCGCGGAGACGCTTGCAGGTCCGGTTCGCGAGGCCCTGCTGCACATCCAACTCTCGATCATATCGCGGGACGCGTTCGACCCGACTCAGTCGAGCCGACGCTTCAGGTTCATTCTCTCCGATTTCATGACGATCGTCTTTTTTCGCAAAATTGTGGACCGTATTGCACAGGAAGCTCCCGCGGTGCGCTTCGAATTGCTGCCATTTTCCGATGAGCCCGATGAGCTGCTCCGCCGGGGCGAGGTCGACTTTCTCATTCTGCCGGAACTGTTCATGTCGAGCGCGCACCCTAAGGCGACGCTGTTCGACGAGACCCTCGTATGCGTGGGATGCCGCGCGAACAAGCAGCTATCGCGGCAGCTTACGTTCGAGAAATACATTTCGATGGGGCACGTTACGGCCAAGTTCGGACGGGCGCTCAGACCAAACCTCGAAGAATGGTATCTGCTTGAGCACGGCGTCAAGAGACGCATTGAGATCGTTGTGCAGGGCTTTAGCCTGATTCCGCCCATATTGTTAGACACAGGCCGCATTGGCACAATGCCCTTACGACTCGCCAGACACTTCGAAAAGCGGATGCCACTGCGGATCGTCGAACCACCGCTCCCCCTGCCCACATTCACCGAGGCTGTGCAGTGGCCTGCGTTCCACAATACCGACCCGGCGAGTATTTGGATGCGGCGGATATTGCTGGAGGAAGCATCCAACATGGCATCTGGGCATCAGGAGCCTCCAACTCGCAGGCGCTGCTAGTCTCACCATAAGCCGCTCTCGGCACGTTCCAAAAACGCTAACAATCCTTCGACGTGCTCGGCCGCTTTCGTCACTTCAACGTCTCTGGGGCGAAGCTGCCAGAGACGGCGATCGGTTGCGAAGACTTGCCGAGTGGTGAGCGTGGTGACCTCGCAGGTGAGGTTTGATGCGCTTGAACTGCAAACAGGCGACGCCCGGCACTATCGCGGCAGAACACGCCTCCTCCAGTACGATAATGTTTGGCTTGCCCGATAAAATCGCTTGAACCACACACTGCGTCAGGTTGTAGGTTGGCCGCCGTGACTAACGCTGCGCTACGCCGCCGTCGCCTGGGCGCTTTGGCGAACTCACGGCGCTGGCCGAACACTGGGTTGATCTGCCATTAACCAACTGACCGGGTCCTGTTGCGTGGCTCGCCGGAAGCGGCGAGACCGATCAGCTTCGGGACTCCTGACGGTTTCCGGCCGCTGCTGGTCGGCCTACCGCCTTGCTCTCCATTGTTGCGGTCATTGCACGAGCGTCTTTTCGCGATCGCACGATGGAAACGATGTCCATTCGGGCGAGCCAATAGGACCTCTCCAGACGCAGCCGTCACTGCTCGTTATATGCGTCGCAATTGCGTTCGTGCCGGATAAGAAGACATGCGTTTCAAAGGCCTGGATCTAAATCTTCTCGTCGCTCTGGATGCTCTGATGACTGAGCGCAACCTCAGCGCAGCGGCACGCAAGATTAACCTCAGTCAGCCGGCCATGAGCGCAGCCGTTGCCCGGCTGCGCTCCTATTTCCGTGATGAGCTGTTTGGGATGAGGGGCCGGGAACTTGTCCCGACCTCACGCGCGGAAGGACTCGCAGCTCCAGTGCGCGAGGCTCTAACGCAGATTGAGCTCTCAATTATTGCGCGGGACGTGTTCGACCCAGCTCGATCGAACCGGCGATTCAGGATCGGCCTTTCTGATTTTATAACCGTCGTATTCTTTCGAAATGTCGTGGAGCGCGTCGCGCGAGAAGCGCCCTCCGTTAGCTTCGAACTGGTGGCGCTCACCGATGAGCACGATGAGCTTCTCCGCCGCGGCGAACTCGATTTTGTTATCTTGCCGGAATTATTCATGTCCAGCGCGCACCCCAGGGCGGCCCTATTCGAGGAGAGACTCGTCTGCGTAGGTTGCTGCACGAACAGCCAACTACTACGGCGGCTTACATTTGATCGGTATATGTCGATGGGCCACGTGGCGGTTAAGCTCGGAGGTTCGCGCAAGACGCCGGTCGAGGAATCCTTTCTACTCGATCTCGGTCTCAATCGGCGCATCGACATTCTCGTGCAGAGCTTCAGCATGATCCCGCCACTGCTGGTAGGCACGAACCGCATAGGGACGATGCCATTAGGGCTCGTAAAGCATTTCCAAGGAACGATGCCTCTTCGGATTGCCGAGCTTCCGCAGCCATTCCCCGCCTTCACTGAGGCGGTCCAATGGCCTGTGCTTCACAATAGCGACCCGGAAAGCCTGTGGATGCGAGAGATATTGTTGCAGGAGGCTACCCGCATGGCAGCTGGACAAGAGCCCTCCATCATCTGCACTTCGGAACGAGCGGATGCTGCCGGAGATTTCGCACGATCCGTCTAACAGATAGAATGTGCGCTCCCCTCCTCGACATCACTCGGATCGATCAACGCCTTGCCAGGCCAGCCGTTGTCGTAAGGACGTTCGCAAGATCTGCGAACCTCATATCCCAACGAATGTCTCAACGCACAAAATTTAGGCTCGCCTCACTGGAATTCATGGTCGCTCTATAAAGATCGCCGCAGCGGACGGCTATCACGACGACGTTGTGTAGGTCTTCCGCACGTTGGCATGAGGCTCCACGTGCGAGCGGCGGCTCGGACTGTTGGCCTGGTTTTAGAGACAGGGACGTACGTTGCACCAGGCCGCCGGGCGCACCTGCCTCGATACAGCAGGATCGGCGCTGGGATGTCGTCGTCAACTCTCCGAATCAGTAGTGGCTCCCGATGAGCGGAGATGCTTCGGCTTCTTAGGAGTCGTACCACCACGCACAGTGAGCGTGGTGGTCATCGATCATGCACATGACCACGATCTCTTGCGCTGTCGAAGCAAGCATCGCGCACGCGTGTTGCCCTGTCGCATCACCCGGGAGTACATCGCATCTTCGTCGCTCCGCGCCGCGGGTCTGACTTCTTTTGGCCCTATCGCAGCCAAACGTCTTGACGACGTGCGCTGCCATGACGCAATGACAAACAAGGAGCTGAACGTTGGAGCAATGCAGCGGCGTGTTCGATCCGGAAGAGCTTTCCGTCCTGGGAAGCCTTTATGATAGTGCGGTCACCGCGCTACCCCCATCGATGCAAAATCCGGAAAATCGCACAGCAATCGCCAAACTCATCCTGGAGCGTACAGCGGCTGGCGAGGCTCAACTGGCATGCCTGACGAACTTGTTGATCACCATTTCTCCTCAGGGTTGATCCCCCGCCATTCTGAGGATAGTCACCACTCTCGCGCTGGAATGGAAGACGATCCGGCTAGAGCTTTGAAATAGCTTGAATCACACGTGACGTCAGGTTGTAGGCTTTGAAATTGAACAACATGAGCAAAGCTACACCACGAAGGCGTCGATGGCGCATTGGCGAACTTGCAGAGGCGACCGGAGTAACGGTACGCACGCTGCACCATTATGAACACACCGGGCTCCTAGCAGCTTCAGAGCGTACTGACGGCGGCCACCGGATGTACGACCGCGAAAGCGTGCAACGGGTTCACCAGATTCGGGCGCTACGTGAGCTTGGCTTTTCCCTTGTCGAGATCCGTAAAGCTATGGAGGGCACGACCTCACTCACCGACCTTCTGCGCAAACATCTAGAGCGGATAGAACTTCAAGTCGCTCGAGCGACTCTGTTGCGAGATCGTTTGCGCAACATGACCATCGACAGTGAGATCCAGGTAAGTGTGGATGAGCTGCCTGCCACCCTAAATGCCATGTCGCGGGTCGAGACGCGTAGTCAGACGTCCCGATGCACCTGCAAGTTAGCTGCAGATCGCGAGGAGCGGTGGCGGCGGATCCGCGACGACCTGCGTGATTGTATGGATCGGGGCGAGCATCCTTGCGGCGAGCGGGCGAAGGCTGTCGCAGTTGCAGCACGCTTGCTGATCAGCGAAATCGCCGGCGCCGATTCACGCGTTTCGATGATCCTGAAGGTACTTGCCCGATTAAGCGCCCCCCGTAGTCTGGCTGGTTGGGATCCCTGCCTCATGCAATATCTCGATCTCGCCCTTGGCGGGTTGGAGGATCAGCCGTACTGACGTCCTCATGACCGGCTCCGCACGGCATTGCCGATCGGCCCTGGCAATCTGAAAACACAATGACGCTTGGTTGATCGGCGACTCTGATGCGGGCCGACAGTTTTATGGACTCAAACGGACAGTCGTCATGACCTCGCCGATCGGCGCTGCCTGACGCATTGATCGAGGCTCCCTTCAAAAGGGGCTTGAACCGCACGTAACGTCAAATTGTAGGTTCTACCGTGGTCGCAATCTGGCCGACATAACGCAAGCTTCGCTTGGCAGGCAGCCTCGACGTGCAGGCACCTCTGATCACAGCTGCTGTCGGTTCACTTCAGGCGAGCATTGGGGCTCTACAATGTTAAATGGACGTTGCGCTTCTGCTGCGAGTGTAGCGCTTCTCTTCTGCGCCCTCGCCTCGGTTGCGCGCGGCTCCGACGTCAATATTGCCGTGGCTGGCCCAATGAGTGGAAGCAGCGCTGCGTTCGGTGCGCAAATGCGCGATGGTGCGGCTGCTGCGATCGAGGCGTTGAACGCTTCTGGCCTACTTCTCGATACCAAGGTGATATTGAGTGTCGCCGACGACGCTTGCGACCCGAAGCAAGCTGTCGCAGTCGCGAATAAGCTCACAACAGAGCGGGTCCGGCTAGTCGTTGGCCATTTTTGTTCTTCTTCGTCGATCCCGGCCTCCGAGATCTACGCCGAAGCAGGGATCATTCAGGTGTCACCAGGCTCGTCAAATCCTCAGCTAACAGAACGCGGCCTTGAGACTGTCTTTCGGATCTGCGGCCGCGACGATCAACAGGGCACCGTTGCCGCTGAGTACATTCACCGGAACTACCCTAACGACAAGATCGCAGTGCTCGACGACAAGAGCACCGCAGGCAAGGGTATCGCCGACGTGGTAGAAGCACAGCTTCAGAGATTCGGTGAACAAGTCATTCGGCGAAGCTATGTAGCCGGTGAAAAGGATTACAGGGCGCTGGTCTCAAGAATGAAGAAGGATCGGGTGCGCGTCGCCTATATTGGCGGCTATCATACCGAAATCGGATTATTTGTACGCCAGGCGTCAGAAGCAAGAGCGGGACTCATCGTCATGGCGAGCGATCCGTTGATGACCTCTGAATTCTGGGCCATTACAGGCAGCGCTGGAAATGGCACGTTGTTTACCTTCATGCCGGACCCCGCCAGGAATGCCAATGCGGCCGGCGTGGTGGCCGCACTCAAAGCTTCCAACCTGTCCGCTGAAGGCTACACGCTTTACGCCTATGCAGCCGTGCAAGCATGGGCAGAGGCGGTGAACCGGACCGGCTCTTTCAATGCTGCGCGCGTCGCCAACGCACTTCGTTCACGGCCGATCGATACCGTGATTGGCCCAGTCCGGTTCGATACAAAGGGAGACAATGCGGCTCCTGGTTTTCTGGTTTACCGCTGGCAAGACGGCCGTGTTGAAACTGTCGAGCAGAACTGATTGGCATCAACGCCGTCTCTCCAAATCCAAAGTGACACGGATGATGAGACGCACTCAGCTCGTTGGAGCAGCGATACTCGCAAGCTCTCTTATACTTGCATCTTTCGGAGCGTTTTTCGCATTCGTTGCAGCGGTCGCAGAGTTACCCGATGTCGACCTGAGCGAGACGCTACGTCCGATGATAGACAAATAGCAGCCGTGCCGAGCTGATCTGGCTCGCAGGCACAGGACCTCTGAAGCGGCTAACGATGCTTCTGGTCGAGCACATGCTTGGTGTGGAGGCGCTTCGCCAACGTCCATCAAAGTAACGGCCGGACCCCCATTTGCGCATTCTCGTGACCCACTCACATGGTGCAAGCTCAGATCCACGCACCAGATGGAGCCTGACGCTCGATTGGCCTGCCAACTTCTCAGACGGGAAGCCACAGGCGCTCATGGTTGAGGGTCGTCCGGTACACACCATTATGGAGAAACTCGGCGATATCTGACCGCCAGGTGCTCCTATTTGGGGGCGAGCTTTGGATTAGGAGTGTTTGCGAACCGCTTTATCAACTCATCCGCAGCCGAACGCTCTTCGTCCGCTTCGATCTCGCGGGCCTTTTCAATGAAGGCCCGCGATTGCTCAGGGTCATCCTGCATCTGCGGGAGGCCGGAGCTGGTGGATAGTCGCCGACGAGACTCCATGGCCTTCGGCTTATGGGGATCGAGGATTTTTTCTGGCACCTTCGTGACATCTGGAGTCCAATTTACAGGTATTTGCCAGCGGTCACTGCTGCGACCTTTCTGTCTTCTCAATCATGGCCGGTCATCGCTGCACCAAGAGGGCAGGAAAAAAACTAACTGACCCGCGTTCGATGTAAGAGATGAGATTCGTGCGCGATCCACGAACTGGATGCATCCCATCAACACTTTCGATTTTACCAATTTCGGCCAAATACCCATAAGTCGATCGCCGGTTTCCGGAAAGCACATCTCACGAATGTCGTGTGAGCAATGGACCCTTTTTGCTTTCAGCATAGTCACAGGCCAATTGAAGGTTCTCGTGGCTGCATCGCCAACGACACCCATCAATCTTTGGAATCGACGCACGTGCGGCGCAAATGCGGTTGGATGGCTAATCGCAACGTCTGGCGCGCAATCTATCGCGCTGGCGCCTCCCCCTTTGCAATCATACTAAGGCCCTGCAAGAAGATCGACTCTCACGCACACTGCTTGGCCAAGGTAAATGCGTGCGCTGCATAGAATTCGGGCAGGCGAACTGCCCTCCACGCCGGTGCGGGCTGGACTTTTTGCCATGACCAGGCGGGCAGCATCGACGATGCGTCGCTGTCGCGGCCTTCAAACAAGGCAGTGCAGTCAGCTATCCGACCACGCTAAGCGCAAGCCACATATCCTCCGGCCAGGACGAGGCACTGATGTCGATCGGTGTGACGAGACCAGCCTCGCGATCTTACTGCCCACCCCTGCACGTCGTGTGATCGTGGAGTCTCACTCTGCTCGCGTCCCCAGTCTTCGTCGGCGGGCGGCCCCCACACCGACTTCCTACAGACTGACGCCACCCCATCTCATTCTATGCGCCGGCGCTCTTCGACCATATCCCGGCGCGGTTATCCCTTATCAGAACTCCTTACATCACCATCGGAACGAGGCGTGGACGTGCGCGATCTGCCGGTCTTGTCTCTCAGCGCGCCCACCTTCCAGGAGCCCATCCGCGCCCTCACCGTGCCAGGCAGCGCCTGGCAACCAATGCAGAGAGAAACCGCAGACGTATGTGGCGGAAGTTATTTCTGGGTTGCCTGGTATGGGCTGGGGCATTTTTTTCTGGCATGATGAGGAGGCCGGTCTGGACCGGCTAACGGCGCGCACCTCAGCAACAGCTTCGTCCAGCGCCAAGCGCTCTGTATGGGGCTCTGCCTGTCGAGGCCTCCGGTTACGTCTGGATCGCTATGTCAGGCGGCAAGCAATCCCGCAGCAGTTCGGGCCGCACTTCTCGACTTGCCGTCATCAGCGGTGTCCCCGCTGGCTGGAGTCACTGCCACTGCCCGACGCACTGGACCGGCTCGACGGTCCAACCAAATGACGGGGCATCTTCAACGCGTTCGCAGCGTTCTATACCTTCCATTCCACCTTTGCGGTCCTTTCGCGGCACATGCCTGCCACCCTCTCCGTTCGGCGACCGTGCGTGCGCACTTTGCCTTGCGCAGCAGCCATTCGTTCTATCGCCAGCCTGCCGTCTCGCGAACGGGAAAGCACGACAAACCGTTACTCAGCCGCTGCCTGCATTTAACTACTTTGGAGCAACACCGTGGAACTTGACCCGCGATCAGAGGACCTCGAGGATCGCATCGACCTGCAACTCGACATCGTGGCCGCCCTCATACGCGAAGAAGGCAACGAGCTCGAAGCGATCCGACTGCTAAACGCACTCACAAACCAAATGATTACGGCGGAACTGGAGCTCGGCCAGCTCGGCGATACGAGAACCGGGGGCAGCACCGGCGACCAGCAAACGAGGCAACTGTCGCGAGACCGTGGCGTTTACTACCCAGAAGACCTTCAGGTTTTGGGACGCCTTCTCGATCAGGCCGTGGCGGCATTGCCGGCAGAGCTGCGAACTCCCGCCAACCAAATGAAGATTGCGAAACTAATTCTGTCACGTGCAGCAGCCGACCGAGATTTCATTTAGCTTTTTCTGCAGTTGATGGCGCGGTTATCGAACGTCTATCGCTGGGCTGACTGCTACGGCCGTACGCACCAGGGATCGGCGACTTGACGTCTATGGGCTCACCGGCCAATAAGCGCGCCGGTACCGCTGGCTTTTCCATATCACAACTGTTCGCCACCATGCTCGAAACGGAGCCCGCCGAGAGCAGGAGGCCGCGCAGGATCGAGCAAAGGACGACGGCCCGCGGACACATGTCAGAAAGCAAACAAGCAGTGTCCGGAAAACGCCTCGCGCTTCCAGAAATGCTTCCTTGCTTGAGACTGCGAAACGAGCGGAACGATCCATTTTCATCATGTTCGGATTTAGTCGTGATTGGCATGGTGCCGATCGTCGATTATTGACCGATACCGAGCAACAAGAGGACTGCGGCAACAATCCGCGCGAACAACGCAAGCTCGTTTCAACCGTTTCAGAATTATTCGAATGCGCCTGGCAATACGACATTCGGGGTCATCGGAACTACAACAAACATCTATAAATTCATTGAAGCATCGAGAGCAGCTCGATGTCCGAGCGTACTGCGGCTCTGATGTCTTACTTGCTGGGACAAACCACAGACTCTCGGTTGGCTTTTGCGAAGGTACTTCCTTGTATCAGGACGTCGTGGAGTGTTGAGATGGATCAGTTGTTATCCGAGCAAGTGCAGATGCAAGATGCTATCGTGAGCGTCGCATTTGATAAGGCATGGCGCTTTGTTGAGAAGGATCCGTTGCTGGCGCATAATCGCAAGACGATCCTCCATAGCCGGTTGTGCACTTTCCTAGAGTCTTCGATAAGGAAGGGCGAACGGAATACTTTGAATCTGGCAAACGAGGCGATACGCAGCTTGCGGGCTGAACTGGCGCCGTCGACCGAGCAATAAGGCGCTTGGGGACCTTACGCGGCGGGAAAACAACCGGGGCAGAGCGTGGTGGAGCTGACCTTCCTCCACTCATGTTCAGCCCCGCTGAAGACGAGCACGTTCGCGACGACTGTGGCCTATGCAGCTCTTCTGGTGACCCCAGACCAGTAACCTGGAACCCAGAGCAAGTCGGCGACGAGACGGGACAGCCGCGCTAATATTCGCTGGCGCCAGAAAAAGGCCATACCTGTTTATCGCCTGACCTTTGGCTTGGCACGAGCTTGCGCAACTTCAAGCAAGAGCCTCGTCAAGCGCAGCCGCAGCGGCTTCTTGACATCCGTCGATCGAGGTCGAGGTTGAGGAACATCGTGCTAAGCTTGTGATTAGTCTGAGCCAAAGCGATCCAGGCCTGTGATCGATCATCGCCGCATCGCTCACGATTGCAAGCGGCAGCACGACCGTCCTGCCGGAAGAATGAGCTTGAGCGCACGAGAGGCGTCCTCGATCAGCGGTTTTCATTTGCCGAACTCTCTGAATAACGAGCATGCACGGGACGTGTTGGCGCAGCCTGGCCTTGTCGCTAGTCAGCGACAGCGGGAGCCAAACAGCTCGCAGCATTGCGTCCCGTCACAGGCCATCACGAACGGATCGTATTCAAAGAAGCATCTGCGCGAAGCGCGCCAGTATCAGGCCCCAGCATTTCGGTCGAGCCAGTGCATGGCACGTTGCGCGCTCCACAATCTGACGCGGCGTGCGATTGGCTCCACTTCTTTCCAAGACATGTTGTGCGGCAGTTACAGCAATTCGCGATCATATTGTTAAACGCACGGCGCCGGGGGGACATCGAAAGGAACGAACTCGAATGAAGACTTTTCTGATTCTGACCGCAAGCCTCGGCGCACTCAGTGTGGCCGCTCCCGCATTCGGCACGGACTTGGCCGGGCAGCCCGTCAAGGTTAAGGCGCCACCGCTGCCGGTCGCAGCCCCGATTATCGACTGGTCCGGCTACTATATCGGTGTCAATGGCGGTTGGGGAACGAGCCACAATTGCTGGGATTTCAATGGCGTCACTCCCGAGGGCTGCCATAATTCGACTGGCGGGACCATTGGCGGCCAGATTGGCTATCGTTGGCACATCTTCAACATGGTCTACGGCATCGAAGGTCAGGGCAACTGGGCCGACTTCAGCGGCTCCAATGTCAGCACCGCCTTTCCGGCAAACACCGTTGGCACCACGACAGATGCGTTCGGTCTACTCACGGGGCATATCGGCTACGCGTTCAATGCCATCCTACTTTATGGAAAGGGTGGTGCTGCGGTGACCAGCAACACCTATCACCTCAACTCGGTAGCTTCTCGCACCGAGCTTGGCAACAGCAATGATGTGCGTTGGGGTGGCGTGCTGGGCGCCGGTGCCGAAGTCAGCCTCACGCCGAACTGGTCAGCTGGCGTCGAGTATAACCACTTGTTCATGCAGCGCAGCAACATAAGCTTTCCAGCGTTTCTCGGCACTGACCGCGCCCACCAGGACGTCGATCTCATCACGGCACGGCTCAATTACAAGTTTGGCTCGCCCTTTGCCAAATAGAGACCTCCACGCGGTTGCGTGAATCGGAACCCCGACCACCGGTCGGGGTTCTTTCCTTGGCTGCTCCTCCTCTCGCTGCCGACCCCCAGATCCCAGTTCCGAAGCACCAGGTGCGAGCTCGTCTGAGCAATGGATCCACCGGCTGGATGCTGTGTTGCCGAGATGCCCGCAACACACTGGGGGACCAGGTCAGTCGATTCGAAAATTCATCGATCTCATGAAGTCCCACAACCTCACGCAGCGTGAGATAGCGGACTTGCCCCGAGGAGCGTCGTGTCTGCGAGCTCGCTGAAGGTGCCATGCTCAACATGCCAGAAGCTGGAAGCCAACGATTTGGCAGTGGGCGCCCGTTCCTCAAAATTCAAAGAACATTGAGGCGAATAGCCATAGCGACCGCTTGAATTCGGCTGGTCGCACCCAGCTTCCGCATCGTATTCTTGACATGAAAGTTGACTGTATTCTCGCTGATTCCCAGGATCATTCCGATTTCCCATGACGATTTCCCCTCCGCCACCCACCGCATGCAACTGATCTCTCGCTTCGATAATGCCACTTTTCTTTCGCAACCATCATCATTGCACGGACGAGCGATCTCGCTATAAGCGGTGTGAAAGAGACAGGCCAGCGCGTTGAGATGGCCGATGCGGTCCTGAGGATCAGCATCGTCGAACGCAGATGCAAACGACACCACAGATATCCGCCCCAACGGGCCAAACAACGGCACGCTCATGCCGTGCTTCAGCCCCGCCTCTCTCGCCTCGTCCAGTACGCGTCTCTCGTCCGGTTGAAGTTGATAGTGGTCGGCGAGTTGATCCCACAAAAAAGGGCGCGAAAGCATCGGCGTTCGCCGGACCACCGGATCGATAGTGTGGTACTTGCGTTTGAAGTATCGGTCGCACCAGTCTGGCGGCCACTTCACAGCCACAGTCGGAGGTGGATACTCCGCCAGCCGAAGTGGCTCAATGAAGTTGAGAGCGCCGTACGCGACTTCACTGAAGCCTTCCTTGGTGGCACAGCCTACAAGAAGCTCAAACAGCGCTTTGAGCGAATGTGTCTGGTTCGCGCATTCTGTGAAACTAAAGAGGTCCATGATGGGCGCTTCAGTACGACGATCGAGCTCCCCGTCGTAGTGTTCGATTGCGCTTGTTTCAGACGGAGCCAAATTCCAGTCCATGAGCTGAAGTCGAGGGTTAGTTATTCGTGCAGTCTGAGCGCTCGCGCTGTGCCGGGCGCCATTCGTTGCCCTGCCGCCGAATGCGCCGGCATGATCGCATCAAACACCCGAGATAGCGCCATCATCTCTGCTCCGAGGCTGAGCGGAAGTGATCGGTCCAGTTCGCCGATAGCGCACTGGCGCAATCGGAGATCGTTGCCCGTCATCCGTGTTGAAGGACGGTGCCATCGATCCGAACCCAACAGTGTCCCCTTTGATGATGCCGGCAGTGATGGAAGGTCCGCGGGTCCTGGACTGTGCTGTCGACAAGAACCACACAGCTCCAGCGGCTAGAGGCTCGGCTCTGTTGAGCTTGCATGGCGAGAAACCGCACTCGCGTTCGAACGACGCTTTGGTTTGTCTCGAGGCCGAGCACGACGAGATCCTGGGCTTTGATCTGCGCGATACAGCTAAGCTTGAGCGGCTTGCCGGCGCGGGACCCGAGGAGCGCCCTGTCAGCATCCATTCTCTGCTTAGGGACGAAGAGAACAACAGAGTCATGTCTTTTCCCGATCTTGCGAATTGCCATCGCTAACCGTTCGCCGATCCTCCGCCGTGCGACGGCGCCGGTGACGCGATCGGTGAGCAACACGGGACAGTCGAGGCAGAAGCCATACTCCTCGCATCCTTGTGCGGCGTCTCACCGAATCCGTCCGGCAGGCTTGGCACAAACGAGCCGAACGTGCAGAAACGGGCCACGTCAAAGGCGCAACGAGAGATACTCGTAGCCGCGCGATCTGCTTGATGCGGAGGACACTTTGCATGCGCTTCTCCAGCAGGGAGAGGACCCGCGCCAGACTAGCAAGTGTCATACCAACTGTTGATTTCACCAAAATCAAACGTCGCAGAAAGGGCTTCGAACGCGCACGGTTGGGTGCGAGGTAGGTGCGTCGAAGCATTTCTGACATGCGGAGGAAAGGCGACAGCACCATTGCGAGGCGCGGCACGAGGTGAGTACACCAAGAAATGCAGCTCACATGGGCGACCCCCTCGAGTGGCGCCTCCTCACGGCCTAACCGCAGCCCTATTCCAGCCAGTCAAGTACCAACTTCGGCAATTGATGAGACGGTCCACACATGGCACTCGATAAGAACTGACTGCACCTCCGGCCAGCGATCCCCGCGAAGCGCTTAGATCCGTCCCCAAGCAGAAACACAATTAGACCGCACCTGATGCACGAATCATGATGGGCTCGGTGGAAAACGGCGAAGATCGCCGCCAAGATCGGTGAAGCATGGCTTCTCTGCTCTTCGCGATCATCTCACTGCTGTATGCGAGCGTTGGCCAGGCTGGTGGCACTGCATTCCTCTCGCTAATGGCATTTTTTGGTATGTCATCGACAGAGATGCGCCCGACGGCGCTTGGTCTCAACATTGTCGTCGCGGCTTATTCTACGTGGCTCTTCAACCGCAACAAGGTCGTTGACTGGGCAATCCTGCGCCCGCTTCTCTTTTCGTCGATGCCAGCGTCGCTTGCCGGTGGCTTGATTGTGCTCGAGGACCACATGTACAAGACGCTCACCGGGCTCGTTCTTCTTCTGGCGAGCGCAGTGATGATTATGCAGCGGGGACGCGCTGCCGATCGTGTTTGCGAAACTCCGCTCACGGCGAGCGTGAGCATTGGCGCGGCTCTTGGCCTGGTTTCCGGTCTGACCGGCGTGGGCGGCGGAGTGTTCCTCGCGCCGACGCTCATCACACTGAATTTGGCATCACCGAAGCAGACCGTCGCGATATCGCCCCCTTTTATTCTGGCAAATTCCACAGTCGGCTTCGTTGGAGCTCTTTTCAGCGGCCAATTTCCCTCTCCGGATTTGGCTCTTTACGCTATCTCCGCGCTGGCGGGTGCGGTCGCTGGAACGGTAGTCAGCCTGAACTGCCTGAACCCGGCAGGCATCAGATTTATCCTCGTGGCGGTTCTGCTCGTTGCCGGCATCCAGTTGGTTCTCGCTTGAAAGTCTCAACTCCCATCCTTCGCGGGATTGGCAGGAGTTCCAGCATAGTCAGATCGGGGTGCAACATGATGGAGGCCGCAGCTTAAGTCTGGTCCGCGCGCCTTGCCTAACTCTGAAAGCCGCCAACGCGACCACAAAAGCTGTAGGGTCGAGCGACGATGGGGCGGATCACCTCGTGCATCCCAGCTGATCGTCATGAGCCGAGCGGTCCTTGCCTAGTCACATCCGTTTGCGCTTCCCATTTGGCGTGAGGGTCAATGTTGTCGGCGCGCGCGGATGAGGCGTACCTCATCTCGTCTATGGCTTGCGCGGCACTTTAATCTAGCGCGCAGTAACTGCAGGAAGAAGAGCACCTAGTGTCCCGAGTCACAAGTTCGCAATCGTAGATTCGCAGTAGATTCGCATCGCTGTGCCAAGAGGGAGGCAAACAGCGACGGAGCATCTGATGGCGGTCCAGCAACTTGCCCCCCTGACATTGAGCGATGAGGAGCGTGCCGAGCTGGAGTCGCTGACAACGCGGCGGAAGACGGCGCAGGCGCTGGCTTTGAGAGCCCGGATTGTGCTGACCTGCGCAGAGGGAGGTCAGAACACGGAAGTGGCGGCCAAGCTGGGCCTGGACCGGCAGACGGTGGGCAAGTGGCGGCGCCGCTTTGTGGAGCGGCGCGTGGACGGGCTGCACGAAAGCCGCGCTCCGGGGGCACCGCGCACGATTGACGATGCCCGCATTGAAGCGGTGATCGTCAGGACGCTGGAGAACTGCCCCGAGAATGCCACCCATTGGAGCTCCCGCGGCATGGCGTAGGCCAGCGGCCTGTCAGTGTCGACGGTGCAACGTATCTGGAGGGCCTTCGGGCTCCGCCGCACCGGCTGGAGACGTTCAAGCTCTCGACCGATCCGAACTTCGTGGCCAAAGTACGCGGTGTCGTGGGCCTTTACGTCTCGCCGCCGGCGCACGCCATCGTTCTGTGTGTGGACGAGAAGTCTCAAATCCAGGCGCTGGATCGCAGTCAGCCGATGTTGCCGATGCGTCCCGGCCAGCCGGCTCGAAGGAGCCATGACTACAAAAGGCACGGCACCACATCGCTGTTCGCCGCCCTCGACATTGCGACCGGACGGGTCATCGGCAAGTGCTATGGACGCCACCGTGCCGCCGAGTTCCGCAAGTTCCTCGACGAGATCGAGGCCGCCGTGCCGCGCGAACTTGACGTCCATCTCGTCATGGATAACTACGCCACCCACAAGACCCCGCTGATCCGGAAATGGCTGACCAAAAGGCCGCGTTGGCATGTGCACCTGACCCCGACCAGTGCGTCATGGCTCAATCAGGTCGAGCGCTTCTTCGCGCTCCTTACCGATAAGAAGATCAGGCGCGGCGTCTATCGCAGCGTCGCAGCCCTTAGGGCTGACATCACCTCGTTCATCGAGCGGCACAACGGTCGATCCCAAACCGTTCCGATGGACTAAATCCGCCGATGACATCCTTGCTTCCATCGAGCGCTTCTGCCGACACAATGTTCCGGCAGAACACAACGCGATATTGCGAACTTCTGGTTCAGGACACTAGTGGGAGACGATCGGCCAAGCTCTCGCTAGCCTGCGGATCGCGCCAGGGGCGCATTCGACTTCCTCAAGAGTGGTAAGGGGCTGGAAGATCTACTTCAATGTAGAACTGCAACGCCGCGCAATCTCATTTCCCGCGCGTGTGTCGGTTACGTTCTCAGATCGTGTCCCTAGGCGTGGTGTAACTGGCGGTGGGACACCGCGTTCGCCGGCGAGGGCCGGACAGGTCAGCTGGCGATTGCCGGGAAGCTGACGGCGGGATCATCGCTCAACGGCGCGATGGTTTCCAGCGTCATGTAGCGGGCGCGCTGGACGGCCCATTCATCATTCTGCTCGAGCAGGATCGCACCGACGAGGCGAACGATGGCGTCCTCATTGGGGAAGATGCCGACCACCTCGGTGCGGCGCTTGATCTCGCCGTTGAGGCGCTCGATCGGGTTGGTCGAGTGCAGCTTGGTCCGATGCTGGGGCGGGAAGGTCATGTAGGCGAGCACATCGGTCTCGGCCTCGTCGAGGAAGCCGGCGAGCTTGGGGAGCTTGGGGCGGAGCTGGTCGGCGACCTTTCGCCATTGGGTCTTTGCGGCCTCGGCATCGTCCTGGGCAAACGCGGTGGCGATGAAGGCGGAGACGACACGCCGGCCGCTCTTGCCGGCATGCGCGAGCGCGTTGCGCATGAAGTGGACGCGGGGGTCGTTGAAAAAGCTGCAATTGGCTGATTTCGTTTTCGTCGGCGATTCGCGATCGGCGGAGCAAACGAGATGCTGGGGCGCAAGGAGCGGGATCAGTTGGAGCTCTTCATCACTGGCTCGCTCAAACAGCTCGTCCCAGATGAGCACGTGCTGGCGCGGGTCGATCGTGTGCTCGACCTATCTTGGCTAAGGGAAGAGGTCTCCGACTGCTATTGCGCGAACGACGGTCGGCCAGGCATCGATCCAGAAGCCGCGGTACGCCTGATGCTCGCGGGTCTGCTCACCGGCATCGTACACGATCGCAAGCTGATGCGTGAGGCTCAGGTCAACATCGCCATTCGCTGGTTTGCTGGTTATGGCCTGCACGAGCAGCTACCGCACCATTCCAGCCTGACGCGCATCCGCCAGCGCTGGGGCGAAGAGCGATTCCGTAGGATCTTTAAACGCACGGTCGAGGCCTGCCTGAAGGCCAAGATCGCAACAGCCGAAGTGGTTCACATCGATGCGTCGCTGATCCGCGCCAACGTGAGTTGGGACAGCCTCACCGAGCAGCATGTGGTGGATGTGCTGAGCGAGAATCAAAGCGAAGATGAAAGCGAGGCTGAGAGGAAGGGCCGGCAAAGCGGCAAGTACAAGAAGATCTGCACCACCGATCCGGATGCGACAATGGCCACCAATGCCCGAAACCGGCGGCTGGAGCCCGCTTACAAGCAGCACACTGCCGTCGATGACAAGGTCGGCGTTATTCTGGACGTCGCGGTCACGACTGGACAAACGAACGAAGGGGAGATGATCGAGCCGCAAGTCGATGAGGTTGAAGCGATTGCGGGCATCGACATCAAGGTGGTCACCGCCGACGCGGGATATGCCTACGCTAAAGTCTACGGTGCGCTCGAGCGGCGCGGCATCGATGCCCTGATCCCAGCTAAAGCCGAACCAATCAAGAGTCGCGTACCGCTCAGACGCTTCCGGTACGACGCCAAGAACGACATCTTGAAGTGCCCGCGAGGACGTATCTTGCGCCCCGCGCGGCCCATCAAGCACGGCCGTTTCTTTTACTCGAAGGCGAAGGATTGCGCCCGGTGTCCGCTCAAGGGCGATTGCCTATCCAAAGGGCGAGTTAACAAAGCGGTCGTTGTCGGTGACGATTATCCGGCACTGCTCCGCGCCCGCCGCCGTCGCGAGCGATGGAGTAAGCAGGATCGACGGCTCTATCAACGCCATCGCTGGCGCTCAGAGGGCTTCCACGGCGAAGCCAAAACCTGGCACGGACTAGCGCGCGCCATACGGCGCGGTCTACCGAACATGAAGATCCAAGCCTACCTGACGGCCGCCGCCATCAATCTGAAGCGGCTGGCAGCCGCTCTGCTTGCGCTTATTCTGCCTTGGATTGTCCTCATAGTGCGTTTGCGGCTTCAGATCGCCCCGTAGCGGGTTTTGATGCGAGGGCCACGACGGGGCCGGTCGCTGCATCGCGCGAAATCTATTGGCCACTTCTTCAACGACCCCACGCGGCAACGCTGCCAGGAGGCGTTGAGCACCTTGGCGACGGTGGCCTTGATGCCCTCATGGGCATCAGACACGACCAGCTTGACGCCGCGTAGGCCGCGGCGCGCGAGCTTGCGCAGGAACGCGGTCCAGAACGTCTCGGCCTCGGACGGGCCAATATCCATGCCGAGAACTTCGCGCCGGCCGTCACTGTTGACGCCGACCGCGACAATCACCGCGACCGAGACGATGCGGCCCTGCTGGCGCACCTTCACGTAGGTGGCGTCGATCCACAAATACGGCCAGTCGCCCTCGATCGGACGGGCGAGGAACGCCTTCACCTTATCGTCGATCTCGGCGCAGAGCCGGCTCACCTGGCTCTTGGAGATGCCGCTCATGCCCATGGCCTGCACGAGATCGTCGACCGAGCGGGTCGAGACGCCCTGCACGTAGGCTTCCTGCACCACCGCGGTAAGCGCCTTCTCGGCCATGCGACGGGGCTCCAGGAAGCCGGGGAAGTAGGAGCCCTTGCGCAGCTTGGGGATGCGCAGTTCGACCGCGCCGGCGCGGGTCTCCCAAATGCGGTCGCGGTAGCCGTTGCGCTGGGCCAGGCGCTCGGGGCTCTTCTCGCCATAGGCGGCTCCGGTCTGGCTTTCCACTTCCAGCTCCATCAGGCGCTGGGCGGCAAAGCCGATCATCTCGCGCAGCAGATCCGCATCAGGGGTCTTCTCCACGAGCGTCCGCAGGTTCATCATCTCGTCGGTCATCGGTGGTTCCTCGAATCAGGTTGGTGTCAGCAACCCGACCCTACCGGCGAATCGCCGGTGACCACCGCAAAGCCGTCCGCCCGCTACGGCGCTATTGTAGGGCGCGCGTGCGGACGGCTTTGCTCTACCGAGCTACACCATCACTGGGGACACGACCCGTTCTCATGGAGAATGTCAGGGAAAGATGATGTGCTGAGCGCCAGAAAGTCGCAGGCAATTCGAGATGACATGGATGCGAAGGCGCGGCAATGAGCCCCTCGGCCACGAAGCTGGGGTTTCCATCCAGGCACAGCGGTCAAGACACACAGGAACGGCACGGCCGCCTCGTTTGAGGCCGCCCGCGCCGCTTTCGAGCGACCGTGGAAGGAGCTCGAGCCGACTCTGACCGAGGCAAATTACGACGCTTGGCGCGACGATCGCGATGCCACGGCGTGGAAATACCGGATGTGGGGTGAGCATTGCCGGATGCCGGCGCAGACCCGGGATGGCCGTTCGCACTGCTTCTGCGGCGCCGAGATCACCAACACCACGGTCACCGACCACATCCGCACCGCGCACCGGGGATCGGCGCATGAAGATGACCGCGGATCGGCCGTATGCGAAGCCGGAAGCCGCAGCGCGCCGGCTACTCGAGATCTGCCGAGAGGTGCAGCCGGTCCAGGATGGGCGACTGCACATCGAGAAGATCAACTATCCCTTCCTGTTCCGCGACAAGGGCAGCCCCGCCGAATATCGGGCCGGCCTGGATCTGCTGGTCGAGCGCAAAATCCTCTTCATGCATGAGAGCGGAACCTACGTCCGGATTCTCAACGGAGCGGACTCGCTTTTAGCCTGACCGCGCATAAATCTCTGGCATGGCTAAACAATTCGAGTTCTGCAAGCCGGAAGCCAGGAAGGTTGTGCCAGCCGGCAAGGATTGGATCCACGAGGTCAAGTACGATGGCTAGCCGTCCGACAAGCCGAGCAAATGATCCATAAACGGATCAGGACCCCGGCTGATGATCTGTGGAGGTCGCACGGCTGCGCCTCGCTAGAGTTGGCGGGCGTCGACGCCCTCGCCCGGAAACTTCTCGCCCTCCAAATCGAGCCGGTGGACCTCGTGTTCCAGAACCGAGGTAACATCGATGTAGGCATCGAGCGTGCTTGACGCCTCTTGCGCAGTTTTTCGTTATAGAGCGAATCCTTCCGCCGAAAAGCACCGTTTGAGGGCGGCTAGGCTCCGGCGGTGTCCGCCTCAACACGGGCACGCATCCGAAGCCCTAGCCGCGCCAGCCCCGGCTGGGGTTTCTTCGTGCACCGGACAGCCAGGTGGTAGACTATCAAGCTAAGATTGATTGGGGAGCCTTCGCTGCGCTTCTCTATTTCCTTTGGAAGCTGCCGTTCTGAAGCGTGAAGACGATTAGCGAATCGGCCGTCCTGGTGTCGAAGCAACCAAACGCCTATTCGCAATTGCAGATCGAGCGACAACATTTTGAACAGTTCATGGCGTATAATCTTTTAAAGCTAGCATTGCAGGCTCGGGAAATGGCTACTGGTTGCGACCCGGCCGCAAGAGAGTTTCTATCGACGCTCGCAAATAGGTTTGAAGAAGAAGCGGCCGGTCAAACTGCCAAGCAAAGGACGGTGCCATTCTGGCCGATCGTATCCGCACTGTGCATTGCGCTCTTGAATATACTGCTGGTCACATACAGCGAGCGCGACTATCTACCGCCGAAACCGCCGCCGTCCCCGGGCGCCTACAAACTTCCGACGCCGTATAGGATCTATCCAGATGGCTTTGTCTATTCGGCGCCCATCCCCCAGCAATTCGAGGCTTATGCCGACGATGACAACGACACGCAGTCATCGCCGGTTGTGCTATATGAGGATGATAAGCCGCTCGCATGGCCTCATGCCCGCGGCTATTTGGTTTCCGAGCATGGTCTGGGACGCTACTCGCTGCAACCTGGCCATGTCTTCTTCTCCAGAAGCGACAACAGCGACCCACGTTCAAACGGCCGGTCCTACTGGCTTGTGCTACCGAGCAAATCCGACGAGCGGGCGCCTTAGCGTAGCTCTTTAATCCATCACCTAGTCAAGCCTCGCATTCAGCTCGCGCGCGGGCACAAAAAAAGCCCCGCAACCCTTTCGGGCTGCGGGGTGGAGGTCCAAGGGAGGAGTGATGCGTGCGCATCGCCCCGGGGTCTGCCGGCGCCGAGGAGGACCGGCAGTTATCTACAGCGCAGGCATGCGCTGCGCAGGAAAGCTGCCCGCTGACGGGACGGTCTGCAGTAATCTCGCGTCAAAAAGCGCATATCGCGCACAAAGGCAGCTTGCCATGCGACATCCTTCCTGCTCGCCGGTCTATCCCGCGAGGTGATCGGCGGTCGCGAGGCCCGGTTCGGATTCGCCTCTGTTGCCGGGCCTCGCTTCTTCGATCCACCGTCAGATGTAGAAAAACAGGACCGCCGTCGCGATCGCGAACAGCACTGAGCCTATCCAGACATTCCGGCCCCAGTCATCGGGGGCGAACACGCGGATGACACAGATGATGCCGAGAACCGTGACGATCGCGCCGAGATGAAGGATGGGCTCGCCCTCTATCCGTGTCGTGTGTAGCCACCACCACCTCGGCCGGTGATGATGCAGACCCCGCTCGCGAACACGAAAATCGAAATGGCGGCCTGCAATCGCATGCGCTGAAAGCCGTTCTTCCTGACCTCGCGCGCAATGTAGAGGCCAAACATGAAGCACGCGAAGAGGAGCAAAACGAACAGCGTTCCGAACGTCCCTTCGAGGGATCATGACATCAGCATTTCAATGCGTCCCCTTTTCTGCGCCAGCCCTCATCGACTTCATGTCGTGGACCAGTCCGGCCAAAATGTCCGGATTGCTCGCCGTCTCGCTCGACAACCGCGAGTACGCTATCGACTCCAAGAGTTTGCCTTGCGCCTCTCGGATACCTGCGGCTCATCGCGGGTCATGGTCTCGCAGAGCATTCTCTGCTTCTGCCTGGTCGACCTCTTCGACGTCGAACGGATAAAGGATGCGCATCTTGCGCAGGATCGAACGAAGGTTCATCGAGTCCTCCGTGACAACACCCCTTCGATCTTGCCCGACAAGAGATCGACCTTGGCCTTCGTGTCCGTCAGGTTTGCAGAGCGGACTGAATGCTGTTGCGAGCTCAGTGACGATCCCGGTATTGACTCGCACCGCTTCGGCCTGCGAACCGACGACCGTGACAAGATCCTTCAGCCTCTCGATATTGCTCTCGTGATAGAACTCGATCCGCTGGTTCACCATCTCGAAGGCCTGCGCTTGAGCCTTGATGGCTTCGGCGAGCTAGCGCGCGCTTTCGTCGAAATACGAAAGTCTCGCCAGAACGATCGTCTTGCGAACCTTGCGCGGACAGCAGGTCGTAGTCCCGATGGGCTGCAAAAAAACAGATTCCGGTATCCGGATGATTTGGTATTCGACGCGCTTGCGCGAGACGATAAACCCAGGTCCATTTTCGGAGAGGAGGCTCGACTGACGTGACACCTGCCGTCCGTTCCGCGAGAGCGAAACACGCTGCCAGATCATACTCGATGCACCAAGTCCGCAGAGATCCGCGAGGTGGGTTTCCGGATCTTGAGTAAATTGGAGCGCGCCCTCCGAGAACACCGCATCCGGCTCGCCGAGCCAATTCTGAGCCCCGGCAATGCTGGTGAAAAACTTGAGCCCGTCGCTCTCAAACTGTTTGGCGCGCTCAGCCATGGCGGGCGTCTCGACGACGGCCCAGCGCACTTCGGGCGAGGTTGATTTCGCCCGGAAATAGTGGATGCCGCAGCTTCCGCCGAAATCCAGGACGGATCTGAAATTCGCCATTTCAGGCCATGGCGCGATCGGCTGATCCAAAAGACGCTTCGTCTTTTGAACGATCAAATCAACGAGTTCCGGGTTTTCGTATCCCGTAATCGTCTCCGATGGCGGCAATTGCCAAAGGATGCGGTTTCCAATCTTCTTCAAAATTCTCATGAGTTTCAGGCTACACCCTCACCCAGGGCGTGATCAACCGCTGCTAGAGCCATAATGGCGTGCAACTGGAGCCCGCGGGAGTGGTTGATCCCCCGACCTGCCCCTTACGAAGGGGCTGCTCTACAGTGCGCTACGCGGGCATTGTGCCGGCGGCAGGATTTGAACCAGCGACCTTCGTCGTTACCATGCGCTGCGCCACGCCGGCGAGGAAATTGACAAACGGCCGGGATTATCCCGGCCAACAACGTCCGCTGCCTGAATAGATATGCGCGATCTGGCAGGGATCGATAGCTGCAAAGGCGATTTTAAAA
Source organism: Bradyrhizobium sp. ISRA430 (assembly GCF_029909975.1). NCBI lineage: Bacteria > Pseudomonadati > Pseudomonadota > Alphaproteobacteria > Hyphomicrobiales > Nitrobacteraceae > Bradyrhizobium > Bradyrhizobium sp. ISRA430. The sequence goes on along the minus strand of NZ_CP094516.1, from coordinate 7,394,687 downwards.
AGAAAACAACCCAGTTGATGAAGCAGAATAGAAACTATTGCAGATAGTGTCTCGTCCGATGCATCTGGCCGGGATTCGCTTTGCCATCAGCAAGACGTCCAAATTCGTTGTGAGTTGATGAGCTGCATTAGACAGCGACGAGACGCCGCTGAAGCAAGGCGCCCCGACGCACTTCGCCGGGGGGCTGAAAGTGCGCTGGGGTCGCCCCAACATCATCAGTACATCCGTGATGATGCTTGTGGCAATGAGACAACCAGCGTGGCGGAATTGAGGCTCATGCGTTCGATACTAGGGATCAATACTTGTTTTCGTCAGCTGCGCCAAAAGACTTGAATCGCACGTCGCGTCACGTTTTGCTATTGCGCTCCTCGCGCTCTCATCTAGCGACCAACTTAACTTCCGTGGCACGCCGGCCTTTGATGGGAGGCATCCGTTAAACTCTGTGAGCAACCAAAACGGCTTTTGCTTGAAAAAGGCGGTTTGAAGATCCAGCGGCAAGCTCAGCTGGCTCCTGGTGAGACCTACAGGTCCATGTTTTCGTCGCAAAAATGACTGGCCGTCAGCGAATGCGAGACGACGTGCCCTCGGATGAGCGATTGATCGTTCGCGCAGGCTCGTCGGGTTCGTCTAGCCGCTTTGACCTGCTCGCAGGAGAACATTCATACCTAAACGTCCCGATAATCGCCAACGAGCGGCTCTCACTCCCTGCACTGCCCCTAAGCTGCGTTGGCAGTAACATCGAAAACGGGACCAGATCTCAGAAACCACTAGGCGGGTTTGACATAACGCAAAGACACAAGAGAGGGCATCGGTCAGCTTCATGCTGTTTGAGCATGGGAAAGTGAAGTCTTGCAGATCTCCCTTCTAAACAAGTATTGCGATGTTCGCCTGCCTTGGTACACCATCTATCCAACCGTACCGGATTTCTCCGCGATGGTCGGTGCCAAAACTTGTGAGACATGGCTGAGGCGGCTGCCGCCCGACGAGCCCGTATCGCTCTACATCCACGTTCCGTTCTGTCGCTCTATATGTTGGTATTGCGGCTTCCCTACAAGCCTTACTCGCGGCGAGCGACCGGTCCGCAATTACTTGGCAGCAGTGCGGGACGAGATAGGCTTGGTCGCAGAGCAAGTGCCGCGCGCTCTGCCGGTGAGCGACGTGCATTTCGGCGGCGGGACGCCGACCACCATTGCACCGAGCGATTTTCTGGCCTTGATGGAACTTCTGCGCCACTGCTTTGCATTCAGCAAATCAGCTACCATCGCCATAGAAATCGATCCGCGTGGGGTCACGGCCGAGATGGTGGAAACGTTGGAAGCGGCGGGGATCAACCGCGCGAGCATCGGCGTGCAAAGCTTCGACCCCGTGGTCCAAAGGGCGGTCAACCGAGTCCAGAGCGAGGAGCTCACAGCTTCGGTCGTCGAAAGTCTACGCCAGCATGGCATAAGCCGCATCAATTTCGACCTTCTCTTCGGACTGCCACATCAGACGGTGCGGTCCTGCGTGGACTCCGCGCGGACAGCTCTGGCCATGCGGCCAGACCGGCTTGCGGTTTTCGGCTATGCTCACGTCCCCTCCTATATGAAGCGTCAGCGCCAGATCGATGAGACGGCGCTGCCGGATAATGTCGCCCGCGCTGAGCAAGCCGCGGCTATTGCAGATACGCTGGTCTCGGCCGGCTACCGCCAGATCGGGCTCGACCATTTCGCCCTGCCCAATGACGAGCTCGCGCTGGCCCAGAAAGCTGGTCGGCTGCGCCGCAACTCTCTGGGCTATTCGGCTGATACCTGCAAAACCGTAATCGGCTTAGGTCCGTCAGCCATCGGCCGTCTGCGTGACGGTTACGTCCAGAACGAGATCGCAACCGCCTCCTATCACCAACACATTCAGGCTGGCCGTCTGGCAACCTCAAAAGGCTACTGTCTCACCGCCGAAGATCGCCTCCGCGCCGCAATCATCGAGCGTCTGATGTGCGATTTGCAGGTCGACGTACCAGCAATCTGTGCTGCTCACGGATTTGATCCGATGCCTCTTCTCGATTCGGCCGACCGCCTGGGAATGCTTGCCGAAGACGGGATAGTGGAGATTGAAGAGGGATTCATTCGGGTCAAGCAGGAGCACCGGTTTGTCATTCGCGCTGTTGCTGCCGCGTTCGACACTTATCTCGACCGTACCCCCTATTAACTCAGCCACGCATGTGAGCAGATCCCAAACCTCTAAGCTCTTGGCGAGGGAGCGATCCGAAGAAGCGCCTCGGGCAGACAGGCCAGATTTCGAGGATGCGGCGGCGGTGTGATGACACGACCGTTCAGATATGGTCTCAAAACTGTCGAAGGCTGATTAAAAAGGGAGCTGATTGTAAGGAGAGGCGCAGCGCGCTCCGCCGTTCAGAGCCACGCCTCGATCATGCGGAAAGTGCTCTGCCCCACCTCCCCTTGAGTGCTCTATGATCGTGACGGCTTCAGCGACATGCCGCTGGAGACGCCGGCGCCCGCACAAGCTTCGGGTATTTTACGGCTGGAGCCAGCTTTGCGAAGCTACGGCCCGCCTCCTCGAGCACAGTTGGAGACTCGACCACGCCTGCAGCGTCTCAGACCTCAAGGCTCGGCTGTCTTCGGTCCGGCGATCACTGGCGCGCCTCCGACGGAAATAGGTCCCTGTGGTTTGGACCGCCCGAAGCGTTTCCTGGCGGCGCTCGAAACAGCCCGGGCTGACGACAAAGGAGGCTCGGAAGCAGCAGAAGGGACAGCTGTTAAACTCTGCAGCGAATCGATCCGCGAAGTCAGCATGGTGATCTGATCCAGGATCCCTTTGAGGTCATCCCGCTGGGCATTGATCCGGCTGTTGAGTACTGCGATCTCATCGCCAGTTTTCTGCTGTGCCCACTTTATCTCAAACAAGGATGCCCTGTCCTCCAGTGACAGGCTCATCGTTGAAGCGACGTCCTGGGCTTCCGGCGCCTCGACAAACTCTTCAAGGTCAGCCCAAAGCCAGGCGCCAGCAGCACACGAGCCAACGAGGACAAGCGGGAGCACCAAAACCGGGAGAATCCGTCTTGACGGCCCGTGCAAGGGCGGCCGCAAGTCTGAAGCGGCCGCTTGATCAATCAAGTCCATTGTCCCTCGCTCAAGATCCCATTCCACCAGGCTTGTTTTGTCGACGCGATAGCCTGCGATGCTCACGCGCTCCAGGAGCTGCCAGCGTCGACAATAATCAATCTTGGCGAGCTTGCCGTCGGCTGCCCTGCTCCTATGAAACGCTACTTCTTGAGCAACGCAACGCGACAATTTGCGCGTTCTCCATGATAGCGTCACCAGCGAGCAATGGTACTCATCTTCGCCGGCGATGGCGCTTTTCTCATCATTCAGAAGAACTTTGCAGATTTTCTTAGCGTGCCACGGCACGAATGCAAACCGTCAACTGATTCTGCAGTGTGTACGATGGAGCCCCGCCTCACGCCTTGCCGAGACCAGCAACTTCATCCGGGAAGCGCCACGTGAGCGCCACGGCTGATCGGCCGAGCCGCAATGGCCGATTGGACCGGCAAGCACTGCACCTGGTCAACTACTAATTCCGGCAGATTGTTCGAGATGATGGGCTCGTGGCAAGCGAGACCAACGAACGCCGCGCTCGTCAAGGATTCGGATGCAAGACAGGTTGTGCCGCGCTGACGGCAGCCAGCAACGGCTCGCCGATACCCGCCGAAGCCGCTCGATGGCTGATTCCTCCGGCCTCGTGGGCCATCACGTTGGATGTTCTGCTGTGGTTGCCGCGCGCGCAAATTCAAAGGCTCTTCGGCCTTCAAGCCTGGCGATTGTATCGTGTTTCGCTGACAACGATCCCAACGAAGCGCTTCGTGAAGCCAAGCCTCTTGCACGGCGAGCCTTGCTTCCCGGCAGCTGCTGTTTCGTCCAGAAAGCCGCCTTCGATGCAAATGCGCGACACCGCCAGGCTCGCCTGACTCGCAGTGAGCAGGGTGGACATTCGCAATGTTTTGGTGGCCAGGACAGCAAGCCCCCGCGCGCTCGTCGTGAGCATTTGCCGAGCCTGCGCTCTCAGCTGGCTCTCGGCGCACCGGCGTCATGCACAAGCAAAGTTTCGGACCAGATCATCATCGCGCCACGAGCTGAGAGGTTCAGGAAGCCTTGGTGGTTCTCTTCGGATGGATCGAGTTCTGGCTCGTCCCCCTTGCCCTCGGACGCGAAAACGCCGGGAGCTCACTCTGGGCCAATCAGGCCGCAGTTCAATCTATTCATGGCCGGCAGACATGGACCCGAAGTACGCCATGCGTGATTGCCTTCTTGCGACGACCTCGCCTCGGACATACTCGGCTACGGCAGCACTTTCTTTCAATTTCAGGCCAAGGGGAAAGCAATCTGGGCTTGTTGTCGCGCTTTCGCTAGCGGTTTGTCTGGTCGGCAATTCCGTACTGGCACAAACCGCGAGCGGACTCGATCCTAGTAACCACCCTGTGGATCAGGCCAGCAAAAGAGGAAAGACTTCCGATCGGGCCGCAAAGCTCCGGATCGACCTGATCCGTCAGACAATCCGCCCTTCTGCCCCGCCGCCAGCAGCAGGTCCCGGAGTGCCTTTCGTGAAGCGCGGCAATGCGGACAAGGCTACTCAGACGAGACGGCAAAAGACGATAGATCCCTTCGAAAGGTACAACAATCTGCGTGAAAAAGGGATGTGGCTCAACATACCTGGCCCTGCGGACACGATTGATCAGGACACGGACGGCGTTAGATCGGCGCTGGCAGATGTCGGCATTGGCTACATCGGCTGGACACACAACAGCTTTGCAAACAACCAGCTGCCGAATGCAGCCAGAAGCACTATCGCAAACCAGCTCTATATGGGCCAGAATCCGACCTTCGCGTCGGCAAACTTCATGATCGTCACCTACGATCTCAGCCGGTTTGGCATTGCCGACGGACAGATTGTCGTAGGAGCCGAGCAGCAATACTGGACGTGGGAGCGCCCGGGACCAGATCGAGTGGGAATCAATACGCTCGCCTACTACCAGACTTTCTTCGACAGGACGCTAGAACTCAAACTTGGCTACCTCAGAAACCAAAATGAGTTCACCGGCACATTGTTCGGAGGAATTACAGGATCGAACATGTCTGCCTTGTTCCAGGCAGGGATGAGCACCAATGCTGCGCCGACGCCGGCGGTCAACTTGAAGTACAATTTTGACGATCGCTTGTACAACAAGGTCTCCGTCCAGCGCTCAATCAGCCCAGATGGTGCCTATGCCCACATAACCGAGAATCCCACCGGCTTGAACTGGAGCACGGCCAATGCGGGCATCCTTCTCGTTGAAGAAGCCGGCTACAAGAGCAAGGCTGCTCCCGGCGTAGCCGACACGTGGCTGCGGGCGGGCGTTGGTTTGAACAGTAGCCGCTACACGAATTTGGCGGACCCCAAGCAACAAAGGGAGAGTGGGAATAATTTTCACTACATCGCTGCGGACAGGCAGCTCTGGCAGATTGACGCGAGTGGGACGCCGTCTCGCGGCATCTATGGCGGCTTCTCCATCATGGGAGCTCCGCCTGACCTCAACAGGATCAGCCAATATTACGAGCTTCGTCTTTATGCGAAAGGGCCTTTTGATAGCCGGCCCAGTGATCTGATTGCAATCGTTGCTAGTAACACGAGCTGGAGCAAATTTGCGGTGGATGCTGCCCTGGCTAAAGGCCAGCTTGTGCATCGTGATACCACGGCAATCACCGGAACATATACCGCCCATCTTGCTCCGGGAATATATGCAGGCGTGGGACTATCATACATTCATAACCCCACAAGCATCACGCACACGCCCCAAACTGAACACGCGCTCAATCTGCTGGTATCTACGTTGATATTCTTCTGATCATGGCAGACGCCATCCTGATTCCGCCATCTCGTGACGCATGGGACCTGAGCTTCGCGAACTTGTTGAGGAGACCGGCTGCATCTGCGCGAGATGAGCCCATCTAGGGGTGCGCCAGCTGTAAGAGCTTATGGACAAAAGATCTCGTTGGACCCCAAGCAAGGCGAGGCGGAGTGTTCAGGAGAAGCTGGTCCCGAACGCGGTCATTTCCCAGGTTAGTCACCGCGATAACTCTCCGCTGCGGAACCATAGCCAAGTCAGGTTCTCGAAAGCTTGCTCGACTAGGCAGACCTGTTCAGGTGATCCTGGAGTGAGGTTAGCGTGGACCCGCAAGATTTTGACCCGTTTAACGTGCCAGATTGGTCGCAGGTGCAGCACGACGTGCCGCAAGAGCCGCAGACGAGCCAGGCCGGACAAGACGGCTTTGAGCAGCACTTGGCTGAGGCAAAGCAGGCCGAACCCGCTCCCGTTGGCGATCGAGGCTTCTATCCCCATCTATCTACAGAAGACCGGGGCCTTATCGACAAGGCGATTGCTCACTATGTGGATCAGAAGAATCCGCAACCGAATACGGTCAGGCTTTATACTCAGGCACTTCGTCGACTGGCGAATGATCTCCGCGCCCGTGGCCAAACGACTGATCTAAGGAACCACCAGTCCCTGGTTAATCACCTAGATACCTACTTTCCAAATGACGCCCTCATGAAGACAGGCGTAAGCGTCCTTCGTGCGTATCATGATTCCGGTCATTTGGTTTGTCGCGGGCGACCGCGCGCGCTCCCCTCAGCGAAAGACGCATCTAACGATGGCCGGCAATCCCCGGATGAGGCGATCGATCCACGGGCCCAGAGCAATCTCCTGGCAAGTGAGGAGCTCCCCATCAATCATGAACATGACACAGCTCAATCGAGAGCAGCGAAAAGACAGAGGACGCTGAACGATCTGGAAGAAGTTCTGGTATATCGGAAACCGACCGCAAGCGCCGCTTCAGGAGGAAGTGGCGGAGCAATGCCGATCGCCTCAACGGGCGTCATAGTCCGGGGGCAGTGGGACAGGCGACCTCTTTATCCGGAGGATGCTGCCGATATCTTCAGGCTTGAGGAGGCGCTTATTGCGGGCGGGACGGCCTCCGTTACGGCGAAGCAGCATGCAGGTTCTCTTATCGGCTATAGCCGTTGGCTCTTCGCAAAAAATAAACCAAGCATTGTTGCTCGGCTAGACGGCAAATCGCTGAGCGATGGCAGTGACGTGCGCGAGTTCAGCGGTGCCTCTAGTAGCAATAGACTCATTAAAGCATTAGAGCATCTGCGGACCTTTCGGTCGACGGGGGGCGTCGTGCCCATCGTGCGTCCGGGGCGTACTCGCGCTAAGCTCAATCCTTCCCCTCAGAACGTGGCGCTCATCAATCCCGAAGGCACTTTACTGACAGAACCGACACGCATCGACAGCGCCGCTGCGCAGCACCGCGCGTCGTACGAAGCTAGTCGGCAAGAGGAGCATCAGGAGGGACACGACAATCAACCTGTCCCGTCGGCTCTCCTCGACGGACAGGTCGCGGTCGATCCAGAGCAGCTTCCTCAGGAGCAGCTTCGGCGCCTGCGCGACCATCTTGATGACCAAGCTATCCCCTTGCCAGTTTCCCTGCCTTCAGAGGAGCTTCAGCAGCTGGAAAAGGAGTTGCGTAACGAGCTTCACCGGCAATCGGAGGATCCCCCTGACCCCTCGTTTTCCTTTGATACAGAAGAGTTTATCATTGATCCAGAGCAGTTCTCTCCAGCGGAGTTTTGGCGACTGCTCGAGGATGAAGACGCACAGGAGCTTACCGAGGGGCGAGATGATCAACCCGCCAACTCGGCTTTCATCCAGGAGCAAGTCGCATCCGATTCGGAGCAGCTCCCTCAGGCAGATCTTCGGCGAGTACTGGATCATCTCGATGATCAACCCAGCGACTCGCCCGTCTCCGTCCCTCCAGAGGAGCTGCGGCAACTGGAAAAGGACTTGCACGACGCGCTTCACGGACTAAGGGATGATCACTTCGCTCCTCCTGTTTCCATTGATCCAGAAGAATTTACTTTCGAGCCAGAGCAGTTTTCTCCAGGGGAGCTTCGGCGACTGCTTGATGATGAATAACCAGAGGCGAGACGTCCGCTTTCGTGCAAGGGCACATCGCTTTCGGCGCAGAGCAGAGTTCGCAGGAGCGACCGTCGGGGATGCCGCGATGTTATTGCCCTGCCCGAGCCATCGTCGAGGCCAACCGTCTACTTGACGCCCATTTCTTGGCGAGGGTCGATCCGCCCCACATGGCATCGGGGTTGTTTGTTGTACCGAGTAGAGGCGGGTTCTCCCATTGGCAGGCTCTTCTGCCATGGGTGATCGATTAGCGGTTGTGGTGCGAGATAGCCGTGGACGAAGCTAGTCTTCGTGGCTTTAACGGACCGATGTCGCCTCAAACTCTGGCGATCATGGGAAGCCTGTCCCGACCATCAAGACTCAGAACGGCAACCGGAAAAGCCTCCCTCCTCGTTGTGCCGCCTGCTCTTGTGATTTGGTTTCTCTGGGGATTCGTGGTTTTTGCCGCTGGGTCCGTACTTAGCGCCTCCGGATCAGGCTGTTGGCAGCGATAATTGGGGAATTCTGAAAACAGGCGTGCTCGTTCCTCCCTGTGCGTTATCAGTAAACGTGATGGTACCAGCTAACGTGAGCATCGGCTATTCAAGTGCGGTATCATGATAAACTTCTGAGAACGCTTCGGCCCCGGCTTAAATCATGGCAGCGAACGGTCCGACGCGCTCATGTTTCAGCACCACGAATACGGCACAGCGAACTAATGATGAAGCGACACAATGAGGCAAACGATGCGCGCAGGAGGCCGTTTGTCATTCAATTTGACAGCTGCCGGATGTTGTCTCACATGCGGATCTTGCAGGGCAGCGTACCCCTATATCCACACTTCCGTGTCGAATGGGTCGTTTGGCCCGATCGGGTTCACGCCGCGCTCTTTTGAGAGACTGTCGCTTCGAAATTTTTTGAGCCAGGCTCGGGCCTGATGTACGGACAGCGGAGAGGTTGCCGCTTGAGAAAACTGACTGAGCCAACATCGCCGTCGAAATCAGGCGTGTATTCACGCCCCACCTCTGCGATCTGCATCGATTGGGTGCATCGCCGGTCAAGCGCGGCCTGATAGAACGTCTCACGCGAGCTGCCCGCCGAGCATTTGGAATTGCAGCCAACTTGCTTCTTCACCGAGGTTCGGGATAAACGCGAACGCGCTGGCGTCCTTCGCTTTCCACCAACTCGCCTCTATATGGCATTCCGCGGATTTCGAAATAGGTCGGCCGCCCGGGCTGGGGCATGATGCCCTCGCCTTCCAAAACGCGCACGAGGTAAGGCGGCAGGAACCGCTCCCTATGCTCCCAGCCGCCCCGGATAAGATGGCCAAGATCGACTGCACCTTCCCCGGTTTGCCTTGCGCTTACGATTGGCCGTGGACGATGCAGCGGCCGGGATGGCCCGGCTTCGTTCATCCCAGCGGCGCGCGGGTGATGGATCAGGCGAATATCTCTGCGACCGCCCGGTCCAAATGTCGCCGAATAGCGCTCCCCATTGATTGCAAACTGACTTGGCTCGAACTGGTTTGGCAGCAGATTGATGTTGCCCAATACATCGATCAGCACGTCTGAAGCCGCCTGGGAGCCGTGGCGCCAGTTGGCGCCAACGATTGCTCCAATGTCCCGCAGCTCCGAAGCCGCCCCCGGCTGTCCTGCGAACGGCGAGGCGGCCGCAAATTCAGGTGCTGGCGCGGAGCGCGCATCGTCACGCAAGTCGTGGGGTGTGGGTGGATCCAGATCAACGAAGGACTCGAGACCGCCGTAGATGTTTGACCATCGAGGCCTCACGGACGAAGGCGATGCGGGTTCTTGCATCTGTTGCCCAAGCCATGCCCAGGCTCCCTGGCTCGGGGTGGCTGGAGTGGCAGGAAGCTCGAGCGGGGGCTGAGCTTGCGCAGCCCAGTGCGGCGCCGGCGCTGGTGAGGCAGGTTCATGGATTTGGTCGCCGAGCCAATCCCAGGCTCCCGCGCTCGGCGTCGCAGGCGTTGCGGGAAGCAGCTGGGACGAGCCGGCCCGCCATCCGCTTTGCGGCGCCGGCATCGATGAGCCAGATCCGTGCATTTGCTCTCCAAGCCATTCCCAAGCTCCCGCGCTCGGCGTGGCAGGCGTTGCGGGAAGCTCCTGTGGCGAGCGGGCCTGACGAGCAGCTTCCGCAGAAGGCTGACCCGGGTCCTCAGGAGGGGGCAATCCCAGTGCCCTGTTCGCCTCAAGGATTTGCTGGTAGAGCCCAAGCCTGACCAGATCAGCGTTGATCTTGCTGTCCCCGGTCTCGTGCTTGTACTCCTCGACGTCCTGAGCGAGCCCAGGGGTGGAAAGTCGGCCGGCGATCGGCTGTCTATCATGCGTCTGCAGCCACTCACTCAGCCTGAACATGCGGCGAGTTTGCCTGTCGATCGTCTTTGGGTCGATCCTGTCTGTCGCCTTTTCCGCCGCCGCCCACATGCGAATGAGGGTTGCGTCCTCAGCATGAGGAGCCAGCCGGCGGACATCGGCTGCCAACGTGTTTCCGGCACCGACTTCACGAAGCTTCTTCAGGGCCGCCTTGATTCGCCTGCCGCGGTCCTTTGCGTAGGTGTCGACGTCCTCATCGAGCTCAGCTTCTAGCTGGTGGTTTTCCACATCGGGATTTACCAGCTGCGCGTTTTCAAATTCGCGGCGAATTCGATCGGCAATTGAGGGCCTGCCGGCGTCGCTCAGGCGCGCGCTCAAATGGCGCAAATCGGCTGCCGCATTCTTGATAGTGCCATCGCTGAGATTACCCGCCGCCTTGTTTCGGAAATCTTCAATGAGCTCCTCATCGGCCGAATTGACCCCGCGCGTCCGGCCCGGCTGCCTGGCATAATCAATTCGTACATTCGTCGAAAAGACGTCAGATTCTCCCGCGTCACGCGACGACTTTCCGCCAAGGGCCTTGCCGATTCCCGACTTGAAGCGTGACCATAATCCACGGCTTTTTCCGCTCTTGGCCGAGGCGGCAGACTCTGCGTCCGGAAAGCTGTAACGTGCGCTGCTGAACAGATCATCTCGCAAACTAGACTGCGGCACTTGCGCCGAAGTGGGAAGCTGGAAGCTGGCAATGTCTACGCTCCGTCGCGTGCCGCCTAGCGCACTCTCCCTGAAAGCGGAGTGCGGCGGCACCCGCATCGAACCGCCGAAATCCTCCCGCCGGACTGCTCGACCACCTCCTGCGGGAGACCGCTCAGGCGAAGCTGACTTGCTTTGATCAGACGGATCGAGATTCAAGTCCTGCAGCCGCCCTTCAAAGTCACCCTGCTCGCTTGGGCTGCCCGTTCGCTGCCCACTCCGCCCCTGCAGGGCGGCGTACTCTCGCATCCAGGCTCCTGAATCGAAGAATGGGTCAACCGGATCCATCCTGCCCTCCTCATGTTTGCATAGACCCTGCAGCAATCCGTACGGTCTGGATTACGGCCAAATAGCAGCTCGTTCAGCAAGAGTCAGATTCTTGATTGTTGTAGCCGCAACCTTTCGAAAAGCTGACGAGATCAGGATATTACTGGGCGCGAGAGTGGCCTGGGATCGGCACTCGCCTGACTAGGGACGGGGTCGCTCCAATTTTGCCGCACCTCTTCGCCGGCCTCCAGTTCGAGCTGACGAATTCCTCGACGGACGGAACAATGGATCGCCTGTCGATCGTGCGCCGAATTCAAGCATCGCCGCCCGAACATTTAGCTGCCTCGTCAAACCGAGCTGGCTGGCTGCGGCAGCGCCTCCGCAACCGATGATTTCACCGCTGCACGCCTTGGTCTCCTCGACAACTTTTCGACCGAGGAGCTCTCGTCGCGAAGCGCCTTCGACTGGACGTAGATACGCCCTCGAAATTTTCGTCACTCGGCAAGACCGAAAGACCCTCATCGACGGCAGCGCATTGCCAAAGCGCGAAAGCACCTCGGCAGCGATGGCCGAGCCTTCACGATCGATCTTTGGGTACCGCCGCGGAGCAATAATGGATATCGCTGCGGCGGTTTGGGAGCCTCATAGTTCGAGGCCACGCTCTGCGAGCACACGTTGCATGACCTCGCCTTTGATCTCGCCAGCGATCTCGTTTCGGACTTGGGCTCCGAGCACCCGCTCGGCATCCGCATCGCCTAGAAGACCATGCTCGACCAGTCGCTGAGTCAAGCGGGTTTGAAACTCGTCGCCCATGGCGTCGAGCACCCGGTCTCCCATCGCGGCATGTTCGTCTGGAGCGATGCGCCTCAGCACCGTCTCCCAGGGTTGCCAGCGGCTTGCCATGTAGTCGGTGAACTGGCTTGCTTCCCGCTCCCGGACCAGGTCGAGCGCCTCCGTCGCATCATCCTCGCTGACGTGAGAGACCTCTAGGAAGCGCATATCAGGGGCGAGATGATAGAGCTCCAACGGCTCGCGCAGCCGATGTTGATAGGCCAGATAGACTTCGATGTCGTCTACGTTCGGGTTGCCGCTCGCGAGCGAGTTGATCCTGTCGCGCGCGATCTCGTCCAACGCCTCCAAGCGGAAGGCGACACGGCCGCGCTGGATCAGATCGCCAAGCCGATCGTCATATACCCCGTCCTTGACGTCAGCGTTGATGCGCGCGGTCTGCATACCATTCCAGTGCAAGGTGACCCGATCCTCGCAGCTCGTGTTGGCCTCGGAAGCCTGTGCAAAGAACTGCTCGCGCAACGTCGGATTGGCGGCCGCCTGCCGTAGATCGTCAGCCACTGCTTGCCGAAACCCGTTATTGCCGTAGTTCACGCTGCCTCGTAGCCTCTCCAGGAACTGTGCGTAGTCTTGGGCGCCGGGCTCGTCCGCAAAGTGCTCCCATTCGGCCAGCGTGGCCGGGTCGTCTGCGAGCCAGTGTGCGGCAGCTTCATGCAGGGATTGCTGCGCAAGCTGCGGTGGCGCTTCAGCCGCCGCCAGATGAGCGAGGATGTCGTCCGGCAGCGCGTTATCCTCCAATTCGAGTCTCTCCAGATGCGGGTAGTAGAGGCTATTATTCGGCACAAGAGCATCTAAAAGACCTTCAGGCAGGCTGGTCAGCCGGTTACCGCTGACATTGAGTGATTGGAGCGTGCTCGGAAGTGGGTCGGGGAGGTTGGCCAATTGATTGCCGCTGACATTGAGTTCAACGAGCCACGAGGGGAGGGACACCGGGAGGTCGGTCAACTGATTGCCACTGACCGCAAGCGAGGTGAGCCCGCTCGGGAGAGCATCCGGCAGGCTGATGAGCCGGTTGTCGTTTGCGTTCAAGATCTCGAGCCCGGCCGGAAGGTTTGCCGGCAGACTGGTCAAGCTGTTGTCAGCAACCTCTAGCTCAGAGAGGGTCGCCGGAAGATCGTCCGGCAAACTGGTCAAGCGATTATGGCTAATGAGAAGACGCTGGAGACCGGGTGGGAACGCGGCAGGCAGGCTGCTTAGCTCGTTGTGCCTGGCGCGCAGTTCCAGCAACCTTGGCGGAAGGGCGGCGGGCAGAGCGGTCAGTGAGAGCGAGGACAAATCCAGCGAGCGCGAGCCTGTGTTATCCGAATTCCTGATTCGTCTGCGCCCCTGTCGCCTATTCTCGGCTTCGCACTGCCCTTCTTCGGCAACCCAATTGTCCAGGATCTGTGCGCGCGCGGAGGCTGGGGTCCGATACCCTGTCAACGTTTCGACCAAATTCGCGACGGCACGATTGAAGCCGCCGAGGTAGCTTTCCTGCTCCACCTCTTCAAATGCGTCCGGGGAGGAAGCCGCGCTCCGCTGTGCGTGTCCTGTGTCCATCAATCTCTCCATCGTCAGAACTAACGAGTACACCTCCGCTTCCCAAGGCCGCGAAGCAGCTAGGTCCGCAGAGCAAATGATCATTCGAAGGCGTGTGCGCGTGGTCCGCGACTGCCGTCCAGCACCTCTTCGACACAGGCCGATACGAGCCTAACCTGGACAATAGATCGATACTGCTGCCCGCAGTCTGCCATCTCGCAGGCCAGACAAGTCCGGAGTACCGTCAACGGTGGCAGCCTTCGCCCTTAGCAGGCCCACCTGTCGATCAGCTGACGAGTGTCGCCGCAAAAACACCCAGATCGTTGGGCTCCCCACCAACGGCAAATACCAGCGCGGCAGCGATTGTCTTGGCACGAGAGAGGACCGACGCGGACGTTGGGCGTTGGAGAGCGTGCGCTCTTGCTTCGCAGGTAGTTGGAGAAAGGCACCGCCGCCGCGCGTGGGCTTTATACTTGAGCGGCTGCTGGGTGGTTATGCGCGGAAACGCGTCAGCGGAAAATATCTTACGGTCAGCGGATCGGCCGATCAAATCCTGCACCCAGGGTCATGCCAGCTTCGTTGCCATCGATGCCACTTACGGCGACAGTCTGTCAGCTTATCGAAAGCTACTGGTCCTAGAGCATTGTCACCGTGGGCTGAGTCTGCGCTCAATTTCGTGAGGAGGGTGGGATGGATCCAATTGAGACAGGACATATTCAGAGCAACGGTGGCATCCCTTCTGTATCTTCCGGACAGCAGGACGGGCAAGACGAAGACGCGGCGCAGTGGAACGCGGTCGTGACAGGCTCCGCAGCAAACTCCAGAGATTCCGCCCATATTGAGGGCGAGGGAGATGAGGTGCTTGAGAATTGGGCTGCTGAACCGGAGGTAGGCCCGCTCGAGGATCGGGAAGAAGCGGTGCGCCGAGTGAATACTCTGGGTGAGACCACTACACTGGATCTTGGATCGCTGTCCCTTACAAGCCTGCCAAGACTTCCGAGCATTATCGTTGCGCTTGATGTGCCCTTCAATCGGTTGACCACTCTGCCCGATAGCCTGCCTGCTTCGCTCCGGCGTCTTGACGTTAGGGGCAATCAGCTGACCACCCTGCCCGAACTCCCGACCGAGCTCAGAGGCCTCGACGCGAGCTCAAACCGGCTGAGGAGCCTGCCTGGGGTCCTACCTGCTGAGCTCGAGCATCTCGACCTCAACCACAATCAGCTGCAGGAACTGCCCGAGGTGCTCCCTGCTTCGCTGCAGTTTCTCCGCGCCAGCCACAATCAGTTGGCGAATCTGCCGGAGACCCTTCCCGCCACCCTCCAGTTTCTCGACGTCAGCGAAAACCAACTGACGCGTCTGCCGCGGCACCTCCCTGCTTCGCTGGACTTTCTCGACGTCGGCCAAAACCAATTGACGAGCCTACCGGACGACCTGCTGACGCAATTGGTCGCTCCTGGCAGCATAGTTCTGACCGACAATCCTCTGCCCGAGCAGGTGCTCGCGAACCTGGATACAATCCTAAGCGCCGAGGACTATGCCGGTCCAACCGTCTACCATTCGCACAATGACGAAAGTGAATTGTCCGAGACAGACGATGAACAGCCCGATGCTCTCATTGAAACGGTCGCAAACTGGCTCCGGGGAAATCCACAGGAGGGTGATCGAGAGGTGCTGGCCGCTTGGCAGAGCGTCGCTGAAGAGCCGGGCGCCCGGGAATACGCGCTCTTCCTTGGCAAACTGTTCGAGTCCGTGAACTCTGGCAACGAAGAATTCCGGCAGTCAGTGGCCAATGATCTGCGCCAAGTGGCGCAAAACCCGGAATTGCGTAAGCGCTACTTCCAACTGGCCCTGGACGCCAACGAGAGCTGCGAGGATCGCAGAACTTTGACCTGGAACGGCATGCAGACCGCACGCCTCATCGCAGAGGTCGAGAACGGCGCCTATAACAACAAGGCCCGGCTTCCCGATCTCATCGATCTGGGGCGGGTCATGTTCCGCCTGGACGCGCTGGACAGAATTGCGCGCGAGAAGGTTCACGCGCTAGGCTCGGGCAGCAACGTCGAAGACATCGACGCCATTGAGGTCTCTCTTGCTTATCAAAATAAGCTCCGCGAGCGGCTGGGACTGCAACACGTCGCCCCGAACATGCGCTTCTTTGAGGTTTCCGGTGTGACCGACGCTGACGTTGACAGTGCAGAGACATCCGTGCGCAACCGAGAGGCGGCGGAATTCGCCGACTATTTGGCGATGGACTGGCAACCCTGGGACGACGTTGTGAGTCGTATCGCACCCGAAGACCACACCAGGGCGCACGACCAGCTCCTTGCTGCAATGGGCACGGAGTTCCACAGCCGGCTGCAGCAACAGCTCACCGACAAAGGTTTGATCGGGGTCGAAGCTGACCTTGTCGAGGATGCCAAGATAGAGTTGGGCGCCGCAGTTCGCAAAGAGATCGCCCGTGAGATCAAGGGGGCTCTCAGAGATAAGGTGCTCAATGAGCACGGCCTCACCCTATGAAGCGGCCTTTGCAGTATTAGAGCAGCTTCCGGCCCGGTCACTCCTAGGTCCTCAACCCGGATGGTTGTCTCAGCTCACCGGTGTATGCCAGGCGGGCAGCTCTGATCGTCTCTTACCCTGGATGCAGGCGAACGGCGGCGAAATGGCAATCAGCTAGTTCCTATCGGATTCCTGGGAGTTGCCACCATCGTAATGATCGCCTGGCTTGCAGCGATAGTTTGGGCGAGTTGGAGTTTGATCACGAGGATTCTACGGTAAGCACCAAGAGGCCGGAGGAGGATTTCGCAGGCCTTTCCGTCCATTTCATTATCCGGATGGATGAGTTCATTCGTGATCCGGTGGCGACGGATGCGACAGCGGGCACACGGCTTGTTGGAACTCCGGCGAGGCATCGCGCCGACAGTCTGCTTGCTGAGATCAACCGCAGTGGACTTGTAGGCCTATCGATTGGCCGCCCTTGTAGGTGAAAGGCCAGCCGAGCTGATGGCGGCCTGAACACATTCCGGCAGGTTCGGTTTCTTTCGGTCGAAGCCGCTGGAGCCATCAGACGTACAGTAACAGACGTCGCTTGACCAAGTTCGGAGCTGGGCGAACGTGTTCCACCGCCGCATCTAGCTTTGACTTCGACCTGACGAAAAGCGGCAATCATTCCATTCCTGGGTGCACTCATTCCACGCAAAGTGGCGCTTTGCACGAGATGAAGTACCTATTGTCGGCAGCTGCTGCCCTCAAGCCCTATTGGGCTCTTGTCCGTCGGTCGCGCCCCCGAGAGGTCGGCGTGGAAAATACATCCGACCAAGATAAAGGGACATGCGCACTGGAGCAGCGCTTCTTCAGGAGCGTCAAAGCTTTGCTAAGCTTCCGCTACCCTGGCCAGGAATCTCTGCACTTCCAGCTTCAGACGATTGCTATCCTCAGCTAGGGACCTGGCAGCGGAAAGCACCTGCGTTGACGCGGTGCCCGTCTGATCCGCACCTCGATTGACTTCGGCGATATTTGTGGCGACCTGGGTCGTACCAATTGCCGCCTGCTGCACATTCCGAGCAATCTCTTGGTTTGCAGCGCCTTGTTCTTCCACAGCAGACGCGATGGCCGAGCAACTTTCTGAGATTCGGCCAATAACGCTGGTGACTTCTTTGATGCTTGCCACTGATTCCTTGGTGGATGACTGAATTCCACAAATCTGATCACTTATCTCCTTCGTCGCCTTCGCGGTCTGGTCCGCTAACATTTTCACTTCTGATGCAACGACTGCGAACCCTCGCCCAGCGTCTCCGGCGCGGGCTGCCTCGATTGTCGCGTTCAAGGCCAGAAGATTTGTTTGAGATGCAATTGTGTTGATGAATTGGATGACGTCACCGACCTTGCCGGCGGCCTCAGAGAGAGACAGAACGCGCTTGTCAGCGCTCGCGGCTATTCGAACGGCTTCACTCGCAATACGAGCTGACTCCTGCACTTGCCGGCCAATCTCATTTACGGAAATCGACACTTCTTCTGTGGCCGATGCAACGGACTGAACGTTCGCGGACGCCTGTTCGGAGACCGAGGCTACAGCGGTCGAGAGTCGCTGTGTGGATTCGGCAGTGTTTGCCAGTGAGCGAGCCGACGCCTCCAGTTCTGTGGACGCCGAGGAAACGGTTTCGACAATTTCCCCGATGGCCGCGTCGAACGCATCTGCAAGCCTGCGCATGTCGGACTTTCGTTGCTCAGCAGCGATACGATCATGAGCTAGTTTGGCTTGGGTTTCCGCCTCCGCCTTCTCGGCCGACTTCACCTTGAACCTTTCGACCGCATTCGCAATTTCCCCAATTTCGTCCTTGCGACCAAGACCGTGGAGCACAACATCGAAATTGCCACCGGCCAACTCGAGCATCGATGCTGTCAGATTCCGGATCGGGTCGCTAATGCTGCGCGAGGTAAGCACCGCGAGGATGAAACCCAGCAGCAAACTGAGAGCGCCAAGGATCAAGGCTATCATCACGCCCAATCCAAGCTTATCTTCCGCCTTTAGCGCAGTGGCTTTCGAAGCCTTCTCGTAATCAATCGCGAGCGGCTCTGAGAGTTCGTCAACCCGACCACCGGCGGCGAGTGCGGCACTTGCGGCCGATTTCGCCGCGGGCGTGTCTAGCGCGCTATTTCTTCCTCTAAATTCCTTCAGCCCGAGCGCCTTCGTTTCATCGTCCTCGACAGCTTTTTTGAGATCCAGCACTCGCACCCGGCGGCCCAAGTCCTTGGTGTCGGCAGCGAGATCCTCAAGCCGTGCAAATGTTCGCCTATAGGTATCTGCGGCCTTCTCCCAATGCGATGGATCATCGGTTGCCAAGGCCATCCATACATGCATCCGAGCTTCAAATACTTGCTTTTCGATGCGCTCATCTTCGGCTACGTGGTCTTTTTGGCGAACCACAGTCGCCAACGATCCGTTCGCGCTCCGGGAGGTATGGATCGAGTAACCGACAATTGCAACGGACATCAGAAGAAGCGATCCAAACCCAGCTATCAATCGACCGGTGATTTTGATGTTTGCAAACACTTGTTGTGGCTCTCTGCTAAAGGGTGGTCGTCTTACCTCGAATGTACTTCAGCGATCCCATCGTAAAACGAGGACCGTCAGCTCTAAAGGCTGGCAGATTTCCGTTTGGCGAGAGCAAGCTCTCGCTCGATTAGATCGAGATCGGCTTCCAGCCTGGCCCTAGCTGATGAATCGGCAATCTTGTGTATGGCCGCTCGTATCTGGCGATGGTTCTCCTCCAGCGTGGCAATCGCACGCGCGATCGTGAGCTTGGCATTGGCGCGGGCGGCTTTGAGCCGCTGATTTGCACCTCGACCGGAATCACATGCTATTGCGAACGGCGCTAATGGCGCGTCACGCTTAGCAATCGCCATTGTTTGCATTGGCTCAGTGCGCCGCATGGGCGCACCAGGTCGACGAAACTTCACGACGTTGAGCATTTCGAACCTCGACCAAAGTGCCTCAAAAATACGAGCGCGCAGTCATGCGAATGGTTCTGCGGATAACTCGACATACATGCGCAGCGACCGCGTGTTCGCTAAGGTTGTAAATCGGCCGCAGTTAACAAATTTCTTTAAATGCAGGTCGTCCGCTTTGCGCGCATCAACGACTGACCGCGTACATCGTTTTAAATTGCAGGCTGCACTGGCGACACGAACGTTGAATTACCGCGCCTGCCACCTGAGCTGCGCAGAAAATCTTCGTAGCGGACGGACAAAACGCTCTCAAAACGCATTACAGTATCTCCGAGCATGTACCGCGTGGATTCGAGCGGTTAATCCAACCACCGACGACCCCGCAAAAAATTATTCCGACAGGCAGTCGACGAAGGCAGGAGTTGACTGAGATCCGACGGCCGGGCTGCCCCTCATGGTCGGTGCCCGCGCCGCATACCGCGCGGCATCCAACCCTATGTCTCTCGATATGACTTCTTACTGCGGGAAGCTTGGCGTTTCGTCATCCAATGATGAGACGGTGCAAGCAGACGTGTAGGCAATGGGGCACTTGTACATAACGGACGGAAATGTCCCGGGGATCGCTGCGCACCGGTCTCGCGGATGCAAAGCAGTTGTTTTGACGGGTTGCTGGCCGGAATCGCCCCACAGGGCCGAGAGCTGCGCCATCCTCTATTGGGTTCCTACTCTGGTCCGCCGGATCACCGCAGATACTGATCTGCAAATAGAATGCGGGCGGACGGCGCGACAGGCGAATGCGACGCCCTGGGATCAATGTGACCTTCTGTTGGGCAGGGCTAGCGGCGGCAACGATGATTGTCGCCGTCGAGCCGCGGAGGAGGTGCGCAGGCTGGAGGAGAGTTTGAACCGATCATGGGCTTCCACTTAATGACGAACTCGCACCGATTGCGTTTCACGTCTTGACCGCGGTCGCTCCCTAGATTGGTAGAGCTGTTTCGTAAAGGCGTGAGGTCCAGGCTCCGCAACTTTTCGGGCAAATAGAGTTGCGCTGCCGAAAGCCATCGCCGCCACTGCGGGCCGGCCGCACCGCATGCGCATAGGGCTGCAACTCCCACAACAGGCGGGTTGTACTCATGCACGATGTCCGAAATGCTCTTCTGCCCGATCCTTAAGGACGGATATTCGCTGACTGATCGTCTCGCTTGTTTTTGGGTCATGCATTCCAGTACCCGACGAGGGCATAATCGAGATCCAATTTCTGATTCACGGTGCATGTCCCGTCGTCGCCAAACTGCCAAAAGCGCCAGGGCTCGAAAAACGGTTGTCTAAAGGCGACATCGCCGCGCTAGGTGACGCTTCAGCACACGATGCTCTGAAGCAATTGGCGATAAACTGGTGTTTCATAGGATCCGACTCCCCGCAAACGAATTGCCTCGACATAACCATTAGAGCTGCATCCGGGACGTGGACCAGCGCCTTGCCAAGCACCTCCTACAACACGGCTGTCGTGCCAGCGCCAGCATCCACCCGCTCCAACAGCGAAACGTCCGAGACTTTGCTGGGTCGGCCGGTGAGCAGGGGGGCTTCGTCAGCGGCGGGCCGGCGCTGTGACTTGCATTGATCCGTGAACGAGCGGGGCCGAATTCCCTTCAGATCGCGACATTGCGCTTTCTGTTTCGCTACGAAGACGGAAGACTTTCCGAGCTTCTAAACAAAATTAAGAAGACGCCGCTCGCGTTCCTCGCTGCGCACATTACCGAGCATTGCCCTTCGCTGGACCTTTGAGAGTATTCGCACCGGTCCCGTTCAAGACGTCCGTGTGCAGAACCCGACAGCAAATTGCGATTGAGCTGATCTGAAATCGCAAAGAGATGATGGTCTGAACCAAGCTCGCGCGTCCTGGCATGTCCATTGCTAGGAAGTGCCTGTTACATCATGCGACTGACTGGACGCAAAGGCCGAGTCAGACCCGACTTGCCGTCCAAACCAAGTCTCTAGCATAGAAGCGGCTCTGTTAACTGCCGCTCCGCCAACGGAGCCAGGTCATGTTGATCGACACATCCAAAATCTTCGACTCCATTCGCATCAATAAGCAGGAAGCGCAGGAGCGCCAGACCACTGCGCTATGCGAATGGCCTGGCTGCCAGAACAAGGCTACCCATCCCGCGCCCAAGGGCCGCGGCAATGCGCGCGACTATTGGCACTTTTGCATCGAGCATGTTCGCAAATACAATCAGTCCTACAATTTCTTCTCGGGAATGGACGCGGAAGCGGTTGCGCGCTACCAGAGGGACGCGCTGACCGGCCATCGTCCGACGTGGAAGATGGGCGAGAGCATCAGCGCACACAAAATGACCGGCAGCACTGCCAATTTCGAGGACGACTGGTATGCCCTCTGCACGCTCGTCGAGCTGAACGGACGCGCCGGTACCCGCCACCGCGCGAAGGCCAAGCCTGAGGCGCGCAAGATTTTCAATGTCGAGGGCAACGCGTTGCAGGTGATGGGCCTGAATGCCAATGCGACGCTCGGCGATATCAAGGCGAAGTACAGGGCGTTGGTCAAGCAGCACCATCCCGATGCCAATGGCGGCGACCGCTCCACGGAGGATCGCCTGGTCGAGATCATCAAGGCCTACCAGTACCTGAAGACCGTGGTGCGCTAGAGCTAGCCCGAACATCTCAGCAGGCCTCACGGCGCATCGGAAGTGGAGGACGGAACCATCCAGAGCTTTGCTCTGGCTATGCGGGCAGTTTGATTTCCCTGGCTAACGCTTTCGGGCGACCATGGCGGACAATCGACATGATGACCGGTTCGTTTCGTTCCGCGCAGCGGTCAGGAAGAAGGGCCCGGAAAAAGGGATGCGGCAAGATCCTGCGCACGTGGCGGCTGCATCGGCCCAGCGGTGAGCTCGTGGAAATGCCAAACGGCTCCTTCCACTCCTGACGGCTGAATCGCTACTACCGCCGGTTCCACCTTCGAAGCTCCAACAGGAGTTGCGCACGATCGATCCCTCCGTTGTTCGAGAAGCAACACGAAATTACGAACCTATCCGGGGACACTCGTTGGCTCTATGGAAAGGGTTTCGGCGCAGAAGCGACCCATCCAGGCCTATTCGCTCGGTGGCGCCGGATCAACGATCGATCACGAGAGCCGATGGATCGCGGCGTTCACGGCCAGTTCTGACATAGCCAGGAGCTGTAGCGCCCCGCGCCACCGACCTATCTCAAGGGCTCTGCCGATCGCAGCGAGGCAAGGCAGGCATCGTGAACTTGATCGCCTTCCACACCGTGCATCGCGTTCATCAAGCACTGGGCTATCGCACGCAGTTGCGCGTTTCCCTGTTCGTGAGTAACCGTCTGGTGAGGCTTTCGATGACCCACAAATATGATGCCCAGCGCGTTGTCGGTGGCAGCCCACGCCGTCGTCATATCCGCACTCCCCCGTCGTTCATCAGACGATCGCCGTCGTCTCGTCACCGTTGCTTTGTCTTCCATCGATATGGTTCTCTTGGCAGCCAATCTGTCGCGCCTCCGAAGAACACGCTCAGCGACCATCTCGCAGCTTCGCCATCTGTCAGTTGATGGGAGCGAGGCTCGCGGGCTGAGGGGTTGGCCCCGGCGCCGAAGGATCTGTATTCGGCATAATAGCTTGTCCTCAACGTATCGGTCTTGCCGGGCGTCCATTCGCGCCACCCTTCCCCGATCACGGGGGCATCTATCTTCGCCGACAGGAAGACCACTGTGGCGTAGGGGCGCCAAGGGCGGCCAAGTGCGATATAGCCCGCAGCGGGGTCGGCAGTTAGCCTGCAATGATCAAAAACATAGCCACTGTCCTCATCCGGCGCTGCCTTGCTCTGAGCAGTATAGATGACCGCTTGATTTGCGATGCCGTGCAACTCACATTGCCGGAACCAGGCCTTGGCGTTGCCAAATATGAAATCGACATGCCCTTCGATGTAGCAGTTCGAGAAGTATTGTCGTGACATTCTGCCGTTTGGTCCCTTGCCGGCAAATAGCGTGTCCTGGGCACCGAGCAGGCGGACGCGCGTAACGACGTCCCTGTCTCCGGTAACGGACAGCGCTACCGCCTGCGAGGGGGGATTGGCCGGATTGAGGGCGTAGTCGTTCTGGATGGTCAGATTCTCGAGTCGAAAGTCATCGCCAGCGGCATCCAGCGTCGCCGAACGGGCGGTTCCTCCTACATTGATCGCGCCGTCGCCATACACAATGACCGTATCCTCCGGCTTCCTGCCAGTCCCTTCGATATGAATACCGGATTTGGAGATTTTGACCTTCTCGCGATAGACGCCCGGCGCGATCCGGACATTTCCGCCTTCCGCCGGCAACGCGTCGATGGCTTGCTGCACGGAGTGATAGTCTGCATTTCCGGCATGCGACACGAATAGCGGCTCAGCGTACGCTGCCGGGATGCAGAAACATCCGGCCAGAAGCGCAGCGGAAGGCACGAAAATTCGCATGTGATCTCACTCTTCGTTGAGTTCGCGACACGCTCGACGCAGTCGATATGAGATACCGCCGCGGGATAGCCGCCGTGCATGGTCAAACACATTTTCCTCGCCAGCCCAGAATCCCCACGTGACTCTCGCAATTGCGGTCCTGCAAACCCGGCGGCGGCCCGCAACGAAGTACCGGACATGAGGCTGAGGTTCTGCAAGACCAGCGATTTAGGCCGGCCGATGCCGAACTCACCAGCCGGGTTCGGCGCCGGGTGTCGTACTTAGCGATTGCCCTCGCGGAATGCTATGGCACATGCCTCCGATCCGCGCAGCGGTTCTGTGGCTCGTCCCGGCAGCGGCGGCGACACGTCAGAGGGACTTGCGGTCACCTTCGCGTGTTCGAGTTGCCAAGTCGCGGAATTGGCAAATCGGACATCCTCGAGTGCAACGTCGAGGGTATGCCGCTCGTCTACGCCGCGCATCAGCAGCACACCATTGTCGCCACGCACATGGCGCAGAACGATCTGCCGATAGACCGGAATTCTCGTGCCTTGCGCGCGCGGATCATATTTTGCATCGAACGCCACCGGCCACCGGTTGCCCCTCAGGCACACGTTCTCATAAGTCACGCGCTCGACCAGACCGCCTCGACTGACATCGCTCTTGATGCGCAGGCCCGACGTCGTACCGTCCAGCGTGAGATTACGCACCAGTATGTCGCTAACTCCGGAATTCACCTCGCTGCCGATAGACATGCCGTGCCCCCAGCCGAAATAATTATCAAGGATGGAGATATGGCTGCTTGAGCCATTGTCGCCGGCCTTGATTGCAACGTTGTCGTCTCCCGTGCGGATGAAGCTGTGGGTGATGGTCACATCCTGGCTCGCGCCGGGGTCGATGCCGTCGGTATTGCGCGCATCCGCCGGTGAATCGATAGTGAGGCCCCAGAAAGTGGCACCTTCGACCCGGTTCATCGCGACATGGAAATTGGGGGCATTGCGCAAGGTGATACCAGAGAACGTGATGTCCTGCGCATGATCGATCTGGATCAAGCGCGGGGCGTTCTGGTTGCCGCCCTCAGCTTGCGCGCGGCGGGCCAGCTGCCACCAGGTTTCGGCCCCGCCGCCCATCATTGCGCCGCCCTGACCATCGATGATGCCCTCGCCGTAGATGCCGCCGCCACGCGTTTTGGAAAAGCTGATGAATGGCCGGCAACCGTCGCCCTTACCCATGATGCGACCACATTGTCCCCGGCCCTTGTCGTAAGCAGCTGGTTCGGGGATGGCGATCAGCGCCGCACCGCGTCCGATCCATAAAGTCACGCCCGATTTCATCTCGAGTGGACCTGAGTGAAACTCGCCGCGCCCGAGATAAACTGCAGCGCCAGCCGGGCAATGTTCAATGGCGTCCTGTAGGCTAACTGTATCGTTCTTGCCGGAAGGCACAGGGCGATCGCAGACCGTATGAGGTGCAACAGGTTCGGCGATAGTCCGGCGGTCTTGCGCTTTTGCGGCGGGGCAGACAACCATGGAGGCGAGTATGGACAATAGGGCCCAGTTGCGAAAACGCTTTGTCATCGACGTGCTCGTGCTTTGTCACACGCATCC
Organism: Bradyrhizobium sp. ISRA430; assembly: GCF_029909975.1. Lineage (NCBI taxonomy): Bacteria > Pseudomonadati > Pseudomonadota > Alphaproteobacteria > Hyphomicrobiales > Nitrobacteraceae > Bradyrhizobium > Bradyrhizobium sp. ISRA430. The sequence continues at coordinate 7,369,477 of NZ_CP094516.1, read as the reverse complement.
TTGCCGCGTGCCTTGTCTGCTATTGAGCGCTGGCTCGATCGAGCCGCCGCGCGCGTCACTGGCCCGCGCAAGATGACATTTATAAGACGCAGCAGAGGCCTCGACTGTGCGATCGCGCCGTAGCACCTTGCCTATGCACGAAAAAGACGAAGCGTTGTGCGATAGACCAAATCCAAACATTGAGATCGAGCGCTCGCGGGGTTAGGGACATGGACTGTTCATCGCCGCTGGCGCTAAACATTGTCGAAGGCGATCCGCTGCGCTTCGATTGAGCCCCGGCTACTTGGCCGCTGCCAGATCGCAAGGGGTCGAAACATCCAGCACTCCCAACCACAGTCGAAAATGCGGCCGATATTCGCGCCAGCTGGCGCTCGCTCAGCAAGTGATGCAGGCGAAGCCGGTTCGCCGAAACGCAAGGCGATACGTTCGATACAAGCTAAATGCTTGCAGGTTTTCCCGGAAGTTTAAGCGGTCGCGATAGCGAGTTCAGGGCGTCTGCGACAATGGCTCGTGTTCTCTAATAGTTGCTCGGAAACCGGCGTGGCGGTTGATCCGCCGCTGAGGATGCCGGCTCATCTTCAAGCAATCGGCGAAGCTCTCCTGGCGGCATCTGCTCCTCGTTGAATATAAACGCATCTGGATCAGCCGAAACAGGCAAATTGCCGAGCGGCTGATCCGGCCCGGACGGCACGGGCTCATCATCCAGCAGTCCACGGAGCTCGCCTGGTGAGAATGGCAGGTACTCGAAATCGAGTGCCGCGGTATCGGCCTGAAGCGGCAAGTGGCCGGCAAACTGGTCCACTCCGCCCGATGGATCATCGATCAGTCGAGCAAACTCCCCTGGAGAAAGCGGCAGGGAATCGGAACTGAATACATTTTGATCTATTGAGCTTGAGTGCCGGTCGAATAGCTGATCTGGCAGCGGTGGTGTGGATTCGTCATCCAGCAGTCGCCAAAGCTTCCCAGGAGAAAGGGGGGCTCGAGCGATAACAGAAGCTTCTGCACCTAGCGAGCATGCGACCTCCTGCGCGAGTTGATCCGGCCCAGACGGCGTGGGTTCAATATCCAACAACCGCGACAGCTCCCCCGGAGAAAGCGGCAGGGGCGCGAAAGTAAAGGCGCCTGGATCTGCCGGATCCGCGAGCTCATCGGCGAGTGGATCCGGATCCAACTGCGCAGACTCATTAGCTAGCAACTGGGAAGGCTCCGCGGGAGCAAACTGCCGGGCGTCCAAGGTGAGCTCCCCTGGATCGACGGAGACCGGCGAATGCACTGATTGACGGTCCAGTGTTCGCCTGCGTTTCGCCGGGCGCTCCATGAGATCCTCTGGATCCGAAGTGAATTCTTCCCGATCGGTGGAAGCCGGCAGAAGGATGGATTGATCATCCCACCCGCCCTCAATTTGGTCGCGAAGCTCCTGTTCCTGCCTCAGAAGTTCGGGATTCTCGGCCATGACGGACGGCTCGACGCGATCATCATCATCGAGGAGCCGCCAAAGCGCCTCCGGGATGAGATCCGACCTTGGCGAGCCGGCGGCGGCGCTGCTTTTGGCCTGGTCAGGGCCGTCTGATGCGGAAGACCCTTGCTCCGAACCGTCCAAGCCCCCTCGATGCTCACGCAGCGCCCAGAGCGAACCCGTCATTCTCTTCCAGTTCTTCGGGAAGGCTTCCTTAACATAGTCGTACAGCGCATCATCGCTTGTTCCAGCAAGCGTCTCGCCCCGCATCCCGAGACTGTTCGACAGCTTGCGAAGCATCGTGTCATGATGCTGGACGGTCGCCGGCGCCCAGTGCTTGCTCTTGATACCTTCGTCTATGACGCTTTCGATAAGCGGCGCATCAACTTCAGTTGGAGCAACACGTGTGCGGCCAGTACTCATCGAAGTCGCGGCACGCGCGCGCCTGACCCTGACTGCAGGTGAACCTCCGCGCTGTTCTTGAAGTGCCCGCAAAGCCATACCTACGTGCTTATTCTCCTTGAACACGGTGTCAGAGAGCTGATTTAGTGTATTATCATCACTGGCTTCGAGCGACTGGCCGCGCTCGCCGAGGTAATTCGCCACCTTGTAAAGCATTTGAGCATACTTCTCGGCCGTCAACGGCGACAGTTTTCGGCGAGCACTGACGCCGCTCATCATCTCGTGAATGTAATTAAAATCCGCGCGCGACACATTCGGCGGCGGTTTGCGGCCGGGGCGCCGGGCAAGGCCAGCGGAATCGGCCGCGCGCGCCGCATCTAATTGCTGCTCGAAGGCGTCTTCTCCCGCCTGGTTCGGTTGATCGTCTGGAACGGCGTGCTGTACCGATGGCGGAGGTGCTGCATTGGATATGGCGAAATTGTGCGAGTCCATGCCAGCCTCCCGTCCAGGATCACTGGGTTAGTCCGTATTCGGAGAAGCTTTCGAGAAGCTGACGAGGCTACGGCCGGCACCGGATCGCATTCGCACCGGGAACCCTCTTCCTGGTTCTCACGAATTTAGGTGACTGCCGTTCCTGCCCTCCTGATCGCATCGTGATCGTTTGCGGACATAGTCAGCCAGTTCTCGTCATCCTCCATGCGATGCCGGATGAGGCATGGTCGGCTTCCGCGGTCAGCTCCGCCGGTGACCCGCATGCCTTACCCTACTGCCATAGCCGACCATCGTGTCATTGAAGCGCCCCTCGCCCTTCAGACACGTCTTGCGGTAATTTGAAACGCCGTAAGACGGACAAAAAGACCGAACCGGCTGGCTCAAGGTGGAGAGCTTTGACATTCCCTTCAGAACCTCTACGTGAGCGGCCCCCGAAACAAGACGCTCTAGCCAAAGACGCGGCGATACGTCTCATATGTGGTGCTACTCTGCGCGCATCCCCTGGCCAACGCACCGCGGTCAACCAAAAAGCCGAGCCTATCGACAGGGCCGCACCCAGTTGTCCGGTTCGCCCGCCGGGCTCTCAACCCCATGCGTCTCGAGATCTTCACCAACTCCGCGACGAAACCTTTCGCCGCTAACGTGCGCGGCGGCAGCTTTCAGCGGTCCCATGATCGACTCGAAAACGCCACAGCAGCATTCTGATGAACAGGATCATTGACGCTCCGCGATTTGGGCGGTCGTGCGTTAAGTATTGAATTGTTTGCCGCAGAGTTGCGCTGGCGTTCATCGATCGGCGATGAGACCGCTCGACGCTCAAGCCTCCGCTCCAGATCCGCCAATCCTGCCTTACATTCGGCGACAATCGATTGGGCGCGAAGCAGCTTGACCTTGAGCTCGTCCTGTTGCCTGAGTATTTTCTCAAGATCGTCCTGCATCAGCTCATTGACCATCTACAAAGGACCGATTGAAGGCCGCCGCTTAGCTCCACGAACCCAGGCTCGGCATCTCGCAGATGCGCGCGCTTGAGCCACCGGCCAAAAGTGACGCAAACAATCGCGCTGCTGAGGTATAAGGCCTTTACCCTGGTGTGCACCATCTTGTTGAGGACCGCCATTCGTCGCGAGCCCTTTACAAGACAAGCGGATTCTGGCCGGCAAACCGAAGCGCGATCCGAATATGGCAGAGTTCGCGACGCAGGCGCGCGGTTTGGAAAGCGCATCAGGAGACCTTTGCCGTCGATCAGGCGGGCAACTTTCATCTGAACACCTGGATTGGGTGCCGAACGAGCATCATGGTCACAAGTGGTTTCGTCACATATTCAAGCAACCGGCATGCCAATGCCTCTTGAGCGCTTTTACGAAGAAACGATGTCGGTTTTCCCGCAGCACGTAGTTGCAGGCGGTGCTGTTGTCGGGTTTGAAACAAACGACGTCTTGAACGATACAGCCAAAGCCGCAACCACGACGGTGATAGCAGCGCTCACTATAGCAGCGGTCAATATAGAGAGAAGATTTTGCGGACGTCGGCCAGAATGCTCTCACCATTTTTGAGCGGTCCGTTGTTCTGTGAGAACATGCTATCGCTGGCCATGGCGCCGACGATGCGAACACGACCGCAGCGATAAGATCGTGTCAGCGAGGGCAAAGGATAGCTGAAGCGCAATCCGGGGGAGCGTGTTCATGAGGAAGACAGCAGAAAAAGCTGATTGGGCTTTCGCTCAGTTACGTGCTCGGCCTGAAAACTGACCTCGGCGCAGTTGGTATCTGGATTGGCCTATCGATCGGCAAGGCCGTCTACGCGGCCCTCCCTGTACTGCGCTCGCAGCTTTTGGCGGACAGAGCTCCCATCGCAAGCACGAATGATGCTTCAGCCTGAGCCTTGAGCCATCGATCGCGCCTTCGCGCTAAGCACGTCGAGCGACGCCGAATCTCGCTCCAACGAACTTAAGTTTACTCCTCCGAGACGAATGCCTGAATGCCGAGCGCGATCGACCAATCGCTTGATCTTGCGACAAGTTGACAATTGCCCTTCCTGCGCTACCGCGCTGCCCGACATGGCCAGGTACAGCGGGTTGGGACCCGGGCTAGGGCCGAGGTCGGCATCACCACGGAGGACGACATCAAGTGTCGATCGGCGAGGCGATCATCGCCGCGCGTTTGGAGACGGCACCAACATAGTGGTCTTGTTTGGGTGATTGTCGACAAACCGTTGACCGACTGGGGCTATCGTAATCGAACCAACGGACTAACACACGGTTACAGAGATTCCCGTTCTTCACTTCTGGAGGGGAGGCGGTACTTCGGGGCGTTGTCGCCATGGTGCCAATGGGATTGTCGAAGCACGGCAAGGAGCCGCCCTACTCATGGCGTTCGCTCTGCGGAACGCAGCTGTTGTTCAACAAAGGCCGACGGAGATCGTCGACCGAGGAAGCTCATCCGCATCGATACCGCGTTGATCCGCGCGCATTTTCTAATGAAGCTCTGGCAGGACTGGATCGAGTTCTTCCTGCTCGAGCGTCTTGGCTCCATCTTCCGCCAGGTACGCTGCCAGAGCCGCGATACCGGAGTCTGGTGGACATCGAGCGGGTGCCGATTTTTTGAACGGCACTTGTCCCAAGCGCTCGGCAACTTCGACGCTCATGAGGTGGGGACGGATCGGTCGATCGACGGCGCGCTCGATGGTGTGGAAGATCCAGGTGCCGTCCGGATCGATGTCCGACCAATGGAAGATCGGCGTCTGTTCGGATACCAATCCTGCGATCGTCCGCAGCGCCTGCTGGGTGGCAAGCGAGGGGTACCCGCCGACATACATGGTCGTTCCTAATCGGCCGGGGTCCGCCTCGGCGATGTGCCGGTTGAAGCTTGCGAAGTTTTCGATCGTCAGAACGTAGGCCGGCGGCTCCCGGAAGCGGACGCGATCTGCTTCCTTGGGAGCGATTCCGAGATAATGCGGAGATATCCTGGAAAGATCGGCTCCGTCGAGGTCGATCTTGCCCGCGATCAGCAGCGGCGGCGCGAAGCGCTCCAGTCCGATCGCTCGCAGTGCCTCGCGGGGGCGGGCGCCAGGCGGAAAGTCCATTATGCCGCTCAAAAGCCGGACCACGGCACCCTCGATGCGCTCGAGTATCTTGCTGTGCCCCACCGTACGTCGCGAGAAAGTTTTGTAGTCGACGTCCAGATGCTTGTTATCGAGGATCGCCTGGGCGAGAACGAATGCGTGGCGCAGCGTGTCGACATCGGACGAAGCGAATCCGTGCCACGTCTTACCCCGCGCCCACACCTCTGCGATTTGAGAGCCGCTGTTCTTCAGGGACTCGTGCAGCGCCACTCCGGCTACAAGCCGCGTGGCGGCGTCCTCCGCGATGCGTGACGCCGGGGTGCGGTCGAGATATCGGTATAAGATCTCCGCCGAGGCCAACCGCACGTGCGCCACTTGGTCCCGCTTCGCGCCGCGCCCCCAGCCAATGGAGACCGAGCCGGCACTTTCGGCTTTCCCGATCTGCTTCAGGAAAGCGTCCGCCGCGACTACCGACGAGAAAGCGGCATAGTCGGGGTGGGCGATTGGGCTTGCGGCCCCGGCCTCGAAGCGATCGAGCAGGTCGTTCAGCAGGCCGATCGCGTCCGTGAAACGTCGCGCCATGGCTACTCGGCGGCCAGACGGGTGGCGAGCTCATCTTCGGACATCAGGTCCGGATCGATGGCCATCAGCTCGCGCTTGGCCTTCTCTTTCAGTTCCACCACGGTGGCCCTGGACTGCTCGCCGATGCGGTCCACCTCCACGATTGTGTCCATGTGCTCGAGCACGGCGACCCGCTTCTCGAACGGCGCCGCGATCACGAACTGGAGGCCGAGGTTTTTGTAAAAGCTCATCATCTGCCGCTGGTTCTTGCCGTCCATCTTGGAGAAGGCCTCGTCGAACATGGCCAGGGCGAAACCGGCGGGCTTGCCGGCACGACGCTCCGCGCTGCCGTAGACGGCGGCCAGCGAAGCGCCGATGGCGACGTAGATGGGCACCTGCTGTTCGGCGCCGGATCCGGTGCCGCGCCGCTGCTCCCAGCGGGTTGATCGACCCGTAGCTACATCCTCCATGTGAATCTCGAAGGTGTAGAAGTTGCGGTAGTCCTCGAACTGGGTGAAGTCCTTGACTGGATCCTCGAGCAATGCCTCGAGCGCAAGGATCGTATCCTTGTGCGGGAAGTCGTCGGGCACGTCGCCCCGGAACAGCATATCGAGCGCCTCCGGAGAGGTTTTGGCGATCTCGATGATCTTCAGGATCGGCTGGAATTCCACGACCTGGGTGCGGTGGAATGAATAGCGCTCGTTATGGAAGGGATGTGCGTAGAGGCTGCGGTTCAACGATTGCAGCTCCCGCTCCATCTTGCCGATCCGGGCCGTGAGCGCGTTGATGAACTCGCCGCGCAGCAGGGTGGAGGCCTTTTCCGCCGCTTCCCGCGCCTGCCGTTCGTACTGGCGCAGCTCGTTGGACTCGATATCCGCGATGAGCTGCTCCATCCAGGGCTTCACCTCCCGCAGCGGCTCGCTCTCCGCGCCGACTTGCGAGCTCATCCCGAACTGGTCGAAGTAATCGTAAAGGAGCTCGCGGACCCGCCGCTCGATCCGGAGGCGTTCGGCGTCCGAGGCGTCCGCATCCTTCAGCGCCCTGTCCGCGATGGCGCGGTGCTTCTCCGCGAAGCCCTTCTGGGCTGCGGCATCGAGGCGCTGGCGGTAGACGATCCTGCCCTTCGCCGCGGAGTAGAGCGGGAAGGTCTTGCGATAGATCGACCGGGCGACCCGCAGGTTGAGCTCGGAGCCGGGCACGTTTTCGCCCTCTCCGAGCCTCCTCTCCGCCGATCTGACCTCACCGTCATGCTCGCCGAACGCCTTCTGCTGGATCTTTCGCTCATCGAGCCTCTTCTCCTTCAGCTTCTGCTGCGCTCGTTTCTTGTCGCGAAGTCCGCCGTCGCCCGCGCCGTCGAGTGCTTCGAGTCTGGCCTGGGCTTCGGCGATCTCGGTCTGCGCGGCCGCGAAGGCAGCGGCGCAAGCCTTCAGATCGTCACGTCCCTCGCAGATGGTCTTCAGCGCGGCAAAGGCCTGCTCTGCCGCCTGGGCCTCCTTGCTCTTTTCCGTTTGGAGCCGATCCAGTTCCTCGGCCTGATCCTGCAGGGAGCGCAGGGCGTTCGCCTGGGCCGCCTTTCCAATCTTGTGCTGCGAGGCTTCGATCCAGCGATGGGTCCTGACGAGTCCGTCGTCATAGAGGCCGTCCTTCATGATAGCCCGGCCGGGCCTGTTGAACTGGTCGAGCGTGTCGGCGAGGCGAACCGTGCCGTAGCGGCGCATGATGAACGCCATCGCGTCCGGATCCTGGCTCCGGAAGATCGAGGGGAAAGTGCCGCGCTCCGGCTTGGCCCTGAACTGCTCGAGCTTGTTTAGGCTCACGAGCGATGCATGGCGAAACTCGCGGCGACCTTCCTTGAAGATTGCCGTGGCGGCGCTGATATCCGCTCTGTCCACGAACACGGCCTCCCGGTCGCGGCCGAGGAGCGCCTCGGCGGCTCCCACCCATTCGGGTTCGGCGACTTCGATGATGTCGCAGAGCACGCGCGGGACCATTCCCCTCTGCCGCAGCCTGCGGCAGAGGAGTTCAGTGTCGTCGCCGAGATAGGCCCGTGCGCCTCCGGCGGCGTGCTGCCGGATCCGTTCGATCACCTCGTCGCGCCGGCCTCGGAGCCCGGAAAGCTCCGCGATGATCGTTTGACGCGCTTCGTCGATCTTCGGCAGCCATTTCGCGCCGCTTGCCGCGAAGGACTTCTCGGCCGCGGAGAGCTCGTCGGAGACGCGCCCGATGTCGGCCCCGGCGGTGGCGGTCAGAAGACGCTCAAGCGCAGGAACGAAGTCCTTGAAACCGTCCGCGCACATCGCGCGTAGCGGCTCCAGGCGACGGATGCTCTCCATGCGAGCCTTGAAGTCCGCCGAGGCGCGGTGCGCCGCCTGCCCGGCCACATCGGCGGTCTGCTGCAGGGACTTTCTGCCGGTCTTGGCATCGTGCTCGGCGATTGCGGCCGTGAGGCGTTCGATCTCGTTATCGATAACCTTGACGTCCTCGTCGATGAAGTCGAGTTCTTTTGCTGCGGCGTCCCGGCGCGCCATCTCGGTACGCCGCTTGGTCTTGAAGTCCAGGTTTGTCGCGCGCGCCGCGAGCCAAGTCGCGCGTTTTGCGATCCACTCCTCCCTGAACTTGGTCTCGAGCGCCTCTTCCAGTGCGGCGAGAACCACCCGAAGCGCCCTCAGGGCTTCGAGCCTGAGGCGCATCTTTCGGATGGTTTCGCTGATGTTGCGGTAGGTCTGGATCGACTCGCGCAGCTCCTTGATGCCGATCGGACTGTCCTCGAGGATGTAGTTCCGCACGAACTGCGTCGCCGTCTGATTGTGGTCGAGCGTCATCGCGTTGACGATCGATTTCTGCAGGGCGCTGGCGTTCTGCTCGCCATAGGGCGAGTGCGGCAGAAGATGGCGCATGTACTCGCGGACGTAGTCGCTCGCCCGGTCGCGATGATTGACGAAGTTGCCTTCGCCGACCGCAGCGACGATCCGGGCGCGCACGTCCTCCCACTGCGCCGGGAATTGCGACTTTCCCCGCTGCTCGATGAAGTCCTTGGAGCTCAGAACGGTCCCGACGGCGACGAACAGTGCCAGCACGGTCTCCCTGCTGTCGGACTTGCGCGCCTCAAGCGCCATGCCGATCGTGACCGGCGGTCGATCGCCTTCCGTGTCTTCGAATCCTAGCGCGATGTAGGTGCGCGCCTCGTCGCGCCGGCGCTGGTCTTCGCCGAGCGTCCCAAGGCAGTAATCGACGACGCTGCGCTTCGAGCCGCTGCGCGATTTTCCGCTGTCGCCGGCGACCGCGTTCAGGCGCAAGAACCGCCGGCTGGCGCCGGTGAGGACGACCTGTGCCATGTCGAGGATCGTCGATTTGCCGGACCGGTTCTCGCCCAGCACCCCGACGTGTCCTGTCACGTCGATGTCGGCGACGTCGAACAGGTGCCAGTTCACCATCGTGAGGTGGCGTAGCTCCATCATGCCTCGTCTCCTGCGGGCTGCGGAAACCGCGCCTCCTCGCTACGGACGTAGCGCTCAAGCCGTTGGAGGGCATCGCCGCCACTGATCAGCTTGATCATCGGGCGGATCCTGATCTCGCAGTCCTGCTGCTCATCGTCGTAGTCGCCGATCTCGACCAAACTGCGCTGGGTCGCCTCGCGCAGGATGTCCCGGAAGCGGGCGGCCGAGATCGCGCCTCCGCCGCCGTGTTGCGCCATCTCGCGGTAGCGGTCGAACAGGTCGTTCAAGGTGGCGACCACGACGGCCCGGTCCTCGACCGCTCCGACGTTCACCTCCTGCTGCCAGTATGCCGCCAGCACCAGCATGACGATGGTTTCGTCGAGCTTCATTCGGGGCAGCGGCACGTCCTCGTCCATGGCGACGATGCCGGCCCATTGCGCCTCCGGATCGCGATGGACGCGGTATCCGCAACTGTCGAAGAAGCCGTCGACCACGTCGCGGAAGCGGCCATCCATGATCGTGTTGTAGACTGTCCCGGTCCGGGGATCTCCCGCGAACACGAACTGCCGCCGTAGCAGGAAGTGCAGCGTTTTGCGGAGGTCGGCTGCCTTTTCCGCGCCGAAGGAGCGCTCGACGTTTTCGAACTCACTGAGCATGGGCTGCCTCTGCTTTCCGGAGGGGGCCGGATCGCCTGACCACGAAGTTCGCACATCGAAGCCATTCGCTGTCGTGGGGCGGCGTGTCTGGGCGCGGCTCCAGATCGAACCCGGCCGCGACCTGCGCCGGAACCTCGCCCGTCAACGCATATCGGCGGGCGCAATCGAAGGCGAGAAAGTCGTCCACGGTATCGATTTCCATGAAGCGGGCTTCCCTGGTCGCGAATGGCGGCACCTGGCCCTCCAGGAATCGTCTGACATCCTCGGGGCGGGGCGCGATGCGAGCGATGTACTCGAGACGGAGCTTCTTCCGCAGTTCGTACAGCGGGTCCGACGGCGGCTCGGCGAGCTCCCTTGCCTCGACGGGACGGCGCGGCTGCCTGGCCGGCGCCTGATGGTGCTCCGACCAGGGGGACCGCAGCGGCTCGATGCTCCATTCGATAGTCGCCTTGTGGTGTCTGCCGTCCCGCAGTAGGGCATCCAGGCGCCGCACCAGGTCGCCGGCCCGGCCGACGAGTCCCTGCCCGCCCCGCTCGGCGTACTTAATGGTGTTGCGGACCCGGGCTTCGAGCTGCCTGCGGAAGGCCTCGATCCGTTCGAACATCTCCCCGATCTGATCGAAGATGCTTTCGATGGCCAGCAGGTCGTCGGCCGCGGCCATTCGGCCATCCTCGAGGTCGGCTGCCATGCTGGAAGCTGTGTACTCCTCTGCGAGAACCTGCATGGTTTGCGGGGTGTAGGAGATCCTCCGCGCGAGATCGACGATGGCGTCGCGGAAGCGGTACGGATGGTTGACGGTGAGGATGGACTCGAAATCCTTCAGCAGGAGCTGGTCGACGAACTCCTCGAAAAAGGCTTCCAGCCGGGTAGCGACTGTTTTCGACTCCATGACGGTCCGTCGGACGCGCTTTAGGTCGGCCAGAATGGCCCGCAGGCTCTTGGTGAACTGGTCGGCCTGATTGCGCGCCTCGCGGACGGCGAGCGCGGCTTCGCGCTGCTTGCGGTCGGTGATCTCGGGCCTCAGTTTTTCGACGGCCTCCAGGTTGAGGCGGATTTGTACGATCAAGCCGCCGAATCGCTGCGACAGATCCTTGTTGAGGCTCGCGAGCCGCTGGATCACGAGCAGCGGTCCCATAGCCATGTCCACGGTAACGCGAAGCCCGTATTCCTCCTCTTCAAGCCATCCCCAGGCGAGCAGCCGGGCGTACAGTTGTCGGGCAAGACCGAGCGCCTTGTCGCCCTTCTCGGAAGCGAGCGCGACGTCGGCCTTCCGGATCCGGCGGCGTCCCGCGGAGATCATTTCCGGCAGGCTGCCGAAATCATCGCCTTCATTCCAGAGGGCGGGGTTGGCGCGCATGACGTCGTAGATGGCATGGACGACCTGCTGAGGGGTCGGAAACGACGGCGCGCCTGAAAAGAAGCGTTCATGGAGGTCGAGCAGACAGGCCGCGTACAGGTGCTTGTGATCGCGCGAGAAGGCCAAAAACGCGTCGTCATGCAAATGGCGGAACAAGGACAATCGCTATCACTCCCTGAATCGGCATCATCCAAAAAGGGATGCAGCTTGCCGCCCCTACACTCAGAATCTGCCGTGGGCATACCTCAGTCGAGATGTATCGCAAGGCTGCTGCAACTGGAAGGACTCGTTCACTGTATGTTCGTTATAGCTTGGCAAAGCGTTGCTGTCGAGGTGTAGCTCTCGCCATTACCAGTTGGCGTATTGGTCTCCCTGTTGTTCCTCAAGGGCTCGTCGATCGCGTTCCGCAGCGCCTTTGCTTCGTTGACAAGAAGCAAAAGAACGTGCAGCCACGAGATCAACGTCAAAGGCGAACGTAACGCCGAAAGCACCATGGACTTCCTGCATGACGTCCGCAGCCGCGTCATCGGCCAGCCTGAGATTTCAACGGACGGCTTCCATCCCTACCACGGAGCGATCCGCAATGCCTTCGGCCCGGACGCCTCTCATGGCGTGATCGTAAAGACCTACTCGGTAACGCATCTGGTGAAGGAAGCGCAGGGCCGCTACTCGCCCGCCGCCGTAGTAGTGGTAAGCCGTGACGTAATATCTGGCAATCCCGATCAGTACGTTTCAGCCAGCTATGTTGAGCGTCAGAACCTTTCGCTGCGCATGGCTTCGCGCCGGTTCACCCGCCTCACCAACGGCTTTAGCAAGAAGCTGGACAACCACGTTGCGGCGGTCGCGCTGTACGTCGCGCACTACAATCTGTGCCGCGTCCATGAGGCCCTGCGCACGACGCCAGTTAAGGCGCTAGGCGTGGCTGACAAGGCATGGAGCGTTGACCAGCTTGTTGACGCCGCACTCTCCGTGGCGCCTGCACTGCCCACTAAGACGCCGCCAGATCGTCGCCGGAAGTTCACGGTCATTCAGGGAGGGAGGCAGGGGTGAGTCATAATGACTCACTAAAAACCCTTGCTGAATCAATGATTCTGATACTCTGCCATCCAAGGAGATTCGGAATGGCAGACCCAACTTACAATTTGAACGGCGGCTTTAAGCCGACAATGAAAAGGTTCGCTGATCTCAGCGGGCCTGATTTTTTCCCCACCCCACCGTGGGCAACGTTTGCTCTGATCGACAATGAAAAATTCACCGGCGAGATTTGGGAAAGCGCGTGTGGTGATGGGACGATGTCCCGGGTGCTAGAGCAGACCGGGCAGCCCGTTCGCAGTTCTGATTTATACGATCGCGGCTATGGCGAGATCGGCTTTGACTTTCTTGAGCCGAAATGGTCAGCCGACAACATCGTAACCAATCCGCCTTACAACTGCGCTGAGGGCTTTGTCGCCAGCGGCGTCAAGCATTCGAACCGCAAGTTCGCACTGCTGTTGCGGCTTGCCTTCTTAGAGGGCGCGAACCGCGCAAATACGATCTTCGCAAAGATACCGCCCGCTCGGGTCTGGGTTTTCAGCGAGCGTATTACTTTCTATCCTAGCGGCGTGGAGCCCAAGGGCAGCGGAACGACGGCTTATGCATGGTTTGTTTGGGATAAAGAAGCGCCGGGCAAAACCGAACTGAAATGGTTCAAACCCGGCTATAAGGCGAAGTTCTCCTAGCTAGGCTGCAACCTCGCGCCCCGGCAGCGCCAAGCCGCCGGGGATGGCGACAAGCTTGCCTTCGTAGATGGCGTTTCCGGGCGACGCTTTATGTGAGGTGATGTTGCGCACCTGCTGCTCCCATAACGCCTCGCCTGGCCGGGTCGGTGATGGCGCAAGGTCTTCGGCTGAAAGCGTTAGGTAGTTCGGAATTTCTTCAATCAACTCTTTAATGGTCGCACGACCTGTAGCTCGATCGGTAAGAACTTTGATGGCCGCTTCGGCAACTTCAGCTTCGGTAACTCGGGACATATTCCCTACCTCCATTCTGGTGGAGTCCAGAGATAGGTTCGCGCAATGGTAGTTGGAGTCAGTATAACTACGGTGTGTAATTTCAGTGGCCTACTTTGAAATCCCGAGTGGTCTATTTCGGCCAGTACCCCAGCCCTCGCTGTGCCATGAGCCTTGAGCACGATGTGCAGCCACGTCAGGCGGCGAGGCAGGCGGGCTCGGCTTTCGCCGCGACATGCGTCTAGTCCTAGGGCGTTGGGGCTGCTGCGTCTTCCGGCGCTGGATCCGCTTGCTTTAGGCGCTCTAGGTAGCCGCGTGTGCGCGAAATCACCGCCTCGACCACCGTGTCCAGGACGGGATCGCCGCCGGCTGGCATGGCTTCGACCTCGGCCTCGGCCGCCATTGCATGGTGCGTGACGGCCTGAGCAATCTCGGAGACGCGCCGGATCGTCTGCGCTGGAGAGAGCTTGCAGTCGATGGCGACGCGCTCCCAGTGATCGCGTCCGAGCTGGTCGGCCTGTTTCTGCCCGCCGATCTTCTGCGCCATGTTGCGGGTGATCTTCGGATATGGCGCCGCACAGACGATGTCGTAGCCTGGCGCCATGGCGGCGCCGCGCGCCGATAGCATCAGCGAGGGCGGGGGAATCCGTGTTCCACACCATCGGATTGAAGATGGCGAGATCGACGAAGCGGGCTGTGTCCTGTGCTGTCATGTGGCGCTGGGTCAGGCCGATCATGTCGGCCAATGATGGTCCTTTTAGGCCTCTATCGTTGTTCTGGTGCTTGGCAGCTGGCGGCCGGCCGAAGGCTTGGCAGAAGTCCTCCTGATGCAGCCGCCGCCACCTCTTGCCGTCACGGCGGCGGTCATAGCGCTCAACCAGCAGATAGCTACGCTCGCCTGCCGTCCCGGTCGTCACCTTTGGAGTCGGGATTCCGATCATGCGCGCGAGCGTCAGGCAGAATGCCTCGTTCTGGACGGCGCCAGGCAAGAGCTCGCCATCGGGCTTGATGATGTGGGTCGATGGCGCGCCGTCGATCGGTATGTACAGGGTGTCGCCATCCAGAGCGACGGCGAGCTTCGTCTGCACACCGGCAAGCGACATCGACACGCCATCTTCGCCGACGAGGAAGGGCCTGTGGGGTAGCTCATTGAGGATGCGCTCGAGCGAGGCCTTGTCGGGGATCTCTCGCCCTTTGCCGGCGATCAGCCCGGTGCCGGCTTGTCCGACGGAGAGCGCGCCGGCGATGTCGCGGCCCATCTCGGCAGGAAGACCGATGATATCGTCCGGCGACTTACCGAGCATATGACCTACGGTCCCGAGAGTTGCGTTCTCCGGCAGCAGATTTGCCGCCCATGGCAGAATTGCCGAGGCATCGTGCGACGCCCGCGAGAGCGGCATGGTGAGCGACACAGGGAAGGCGCCGGTCAGCCCGCGCCAGGATTCGGCATAGGTGAAGGCTGACGCTTCGTCGGCGGCCGTGATCCAGCCGACCTCTCGCGTCTCAAAGTAGACCGGAAGACGGTCCATGAGGCTCCTCCTCGTCGCTGTCGGGAATGTCCGGTGTCTTGGAAGTGTTCGCGCGGCGGGCTTGGGCATCCTTGAGAACATCCTCAATGCGCAGCCCGAGCACGTTTGCCACGTGCAGGCTGCGCCCGAGCTGACAGGTGCTTTTTCCGGCCTCGAGGTCGACGATGAAGCGCTTTCCTGTCCCGCGCACCATGGCTAGCTCGTCCTGCCGGAGGCCTTGGCGTTTGCGTTCTTCCTGGATGAGACGACCGAATGCTGCAGCGAACTCGGCAGCTTGGCGTGCGACACCGGTCTCGCCCGGAGCCTCGGTTCCGCCCGAGGGGGAGTGCCCTTTGGAGGCGTGTTCATAGTTCCCTCGTCGTAAAGTTACCGATCGGGAACTCTTCGCTCAGTTCCGGTGGAAGGAGCACAAAAGTTACCGAGCGGGAACATTTCCCTGAAAGCGCGCCTGAGCGGCCCGGAAAGCAGGTCCTTAGCGTCCGCTCGGTCTCGAGCGGCGCTGCCGGCCCCACAACGATCCCAGCAATCTTGTGCGGCTCACTAACCGGCAGCGCATGGGCGATATAGGGGACGATCTCGCTGCGGCGAAACGCCGTCAAAACAAGAGGCTAGGTGATCGGGCGTGCCCATGATTGCCAGCCGGACCAAATGGCGGAGGCTTCCTCCTGTCCGTACGCGAGTTCAACTCAGCACCGCCGACGAGCAGCATCGACAGCGCAGCTGCGCCCAACAACTTCTTCTATTGATAGTCGACTTGGTCCTCGAGGCCGGCACAGCCATCAGACGCCTTGAAGTCGAAGCAGCAAAAGACTACTTTGTTAGACAAATTTCATTTTTGTTCAACAACGGATAAGTTTTATGGCAAAAGGATCGGCGAGCAAGCCCACGCCCCTCCGGGCGAAACGGAGAAGAGCTGCATCCAAGGGTGGCTCGGTACTGATAAAAACCCTTAAGCGAGAGCTGGGGACCAGCGGGCTTATCGCGAGCAAGGCGCGATTTGAAGCGGTCATGCTGGCGGCGGAACGATCTGGCCTTTTGAGTGAAAAAGGCAGCCGCATCGGTGGCCGGGTTAGTCCGGCCTTGGTCCGGCAGGCCAAGCACCAGACGGGCATCGAGGCGGATACGGAGTTGATCGAGTTTGCACTGGCGACGGTCGCACTCGAGGACAACTTCGCAGAAGCGTTCAAGGAGTCTCGGGGCAAGGTCGACCCAGCGTTGAAGCTCGGTTTCTAACGTGGCGGAATTCGACTTTGACGCGGCGCGACGTTGGGCGCGGTTCGATCCGGAAAACACGCTGGCACGGCGCACCGACGATGAACTTCCGTTCGTCAGCGTTGGTCTGACCGCTGGACAGGGGCTACTGCTCGATACCTGCGTCTATATCGATCAAATGCAAGATCGTTCGCCTTCGATCCTGGACGACCTGATCACGCACCGACAAGTCAATCATTCGACTGTCGCCATCCAGGAGCTGATGTACACGGTCGGCGCACTCAATCCTTCCGACGCGCGAACCGCTTCTGTCCTCGATGTGATCGGGAAGCAGATCAAAGCGATGCCGCCGCATCGGATCTTTGCGCCGGACATAGACGTGCTGGGACGAGCCGCGCTGCTATCAGGGATCCTCTGCCGCCTCCAGGGATATGAAAAGGACGGCAAATTGCGCGCGCTTCAGGATTGCGTGCTGTTCCTGCAGGGGCAAAAGCTCGGCCTGGTCGTCCTGACCGCCAATGTCGCCGACTATGATATTCTACTCCAGCTGATACCAACCGGTCGCGTGCTGCTCTACCGTCCGAAATGATCCCCATTGCAGGATTTTGACGACCTTTCACTCGCCGACCTCCAGGCTTTTGCTGACCAAGGGCTCAGCATAAGCTTTCCGAATCAGTGGTGTGATTGGCTGGACCGGCCCGTCGTCGACCATTTCGCATGCGCTCTGACCGCTTTTCGACGGCTGCGCCAGCCGCGATCAGTGCGCACAAAAGCCCCGGGGATGTGGGGTACGCGAGTGGCGGACATCTACCTCACGGAGTTCGACCGCATTTTCCGGCACTTCTACTCACGCGATGCCGCAAATGACATCGCGAAGCATGGCGGCCAGACGAAATTCGGTCTGCTTGATGACAGCGATCGATGGACGAACGACTATTTCGATCCATCCAAGGCAAAAAGCCATCGGCGCGAAATGTTCTTCGCCAATCCCCAAAAGACCTGGCAGGCCGAGGCCGCCAAGGACCCGGACGTCTTCGCCGGCGAGGGCGTGCGCGGTTCCAAGGGGACGAAGGATGGCGGAGTGCCTGTTGCGCGGGCCGCCGCCAGGAAGAAAGCCGTCGTGAAGAAAAGGGCCAAGAAAAAAGCCGCTCCGAAAAAGAAAGCGAAGGCCAAAGCAAAGACCCCCAGGAAGCGAACGGCTCGAAAGAGCTGATATCTGAGAACCATAATATGCGGATGATCGCGATTTTGTTCATCGCGCTGGTCTCGCTGACAGACCGGGCCTGCGCGTGGGGAGATGAAGGACATCAGATTGTTTGCGAAATAGCCTATCGGCTGGCGACGGTCGACACTCGGGCAGCAATCCGCAAGCTGGTTCGCAACGACCAGGAATATGACACATTCAGCGAGTCGTGCGTCTACCCGGATCATCCGCGCAAGCGCGCCTCCGAGCATTTCTTAAACCTGCCGTGCACGGCGCACGAGTTACCGCCGGAAGGTTGCCCAGGGGCGATCCCGTGCGCCTTGAGCGCAATCGAAAATGACTCGACTGTCGTCGGGGCCAGGGGGAAGCCGGCAGACCGCCTGATCGCTCTGAAATTTCTCGGACATTGGGTCGGAGACATCCACCAGCCGTTGCACGTCTCGTTCGCAGACGACAGGGGCGGAAACGACATCAGTGTAAGTGGTCAATGTTCCGGCGTGTTACACGCAACCTGGGACACATGTTTGGTCATAAAGGCCGTGGGCACGGACGTATCGACGGCTGTGTCCGATCTTATCGATACGCTGACGCCAGCCATGAAGGAGGAATGGGTTCAATCCGATCCGCGCGACTGGGCCAACGAGTCTTTTGCGATCACGGAAGACATCAAGACGCACTATTGCGTTCTGCAATCGGGGGCATGCACGAAGCCCGACAGCACTCACGTCGAGATCGATGACGCCTACATCGCCGCCAATACGGCGGTGGTGCGCGAGCGTCTTCTTAAAGCTGGAGTACGGCTGGCGCATCTTCTGGACAAGCTCTTTGCCGATTAGCAGGGACAGACGGGATGCTTGCCTGACGTATCCGACGGTTTAACCATCTCGCAGAACTACGAAGAAGCTACGAGCGCCGAAATGCTTGCCGATGGCGTCTCTAGGCAGGCAGTGCCAGCTCACTCCCTGCCGTGAACGAAGAATTGGGTATGCCCATCGCGCAGTCTACAATGGCAAGTTTGGGCGCCTTTGCTACAACAAACACCGTACGTAGCGAACGAACAATCTCGTTTTCGCACCTGAATATTTCGGCTTTGGATGAGCGTTTCGCACCATGCTTACGCTTAAATCCTGCGTCCGACCGCCTCTTTTGACGGATTTCAATTGCTCGGTGACGTGATGGACCGACGCTGGTCGGAACGCGCAGCTACGCCAAAATTCACGCCGCCCTCGACGCCCTCGCCCCAAAACGAAGCAACAGCTGCTCTATCTCGGCGGCCGGCTTGGCGCCGCTAAAGAGAAAGCCCTGCACCTCGTTGCAGCCCTCGGCGCGGAGCCAGTCGAGCTGGTCGGTCGTCTCCACGCCCTCTGCGATGGTGGTGATGTTGAGGCTACGCCCGAGCCCCGAGATCGCGCGCACGATAGCCACGCAATCAGAACGTTGCGCGAGATCCTTGACGAAAGAGCGGTCGATCTTGATCTTGTCGAACGGGAAACTGCGCAGATAGCTCAAGCTCGAATAGCCAGTGCCGAAATCGTCCATGGAGATGGACACCCCGAGATCACGCAGCTGATGGAGGATCGCGAGGTTGGCGTCGCTCTCCTCCAGAAAAACCGTTTCGGTGATTTCGAGCTCAAGGCGCTTGGGCGACAAGCCAGAATTGGCAAGCACCGAAACCACCACCTGCACCAGATTGCGGCTGCGGAATTGGACCGGCGACAGGTTGACTGCAAGCTTGATCTCCCGCGGCCATTTCGCGGCCTCGTTGCAGGCTTCGCGCAGCACCCATTCGCCGATCGAGGTGATCAGCCCGAGGTCCTCGGCCACGGGGATGAACTCGGCCGGCGAGATCATACCCTTCTCCGGATGTCGCCAGCGCAGCAGCGCCTCGAAGCCTGAGATCTTGTCGCTCGCTATATCGATGAGCGGCTGATAGTGCAGCTCGAACTCGCTATTGGCAAAGGCGCGACGCAATTCGAGTTCCATCTCCCTGCGCTTCTGCGCCTGGTGATCCATTTCTCGCTCGAAGAAGCGGTGAATGCCGCGCCCGTCCTGTTTGGCTTTATAGAGCGCCATGTCAGCGTTGCGCATCAAATCCTCGCTACTCGCGCCATCGCCCGGCGAGAGCGCAATCCCGACGGAGGCGCCGATCACCACTTCATTGCCGTCGATCTTGTAAGGCGCGCTCAGCACGCTGATGAGGCCTGTGGCGAAGTCGCTGATCTCATTCGGCGAGGCCTGGGGAAAGATCACGGCGAACTCGTCACCGCCGAGCCGCGCGGCGAGGTTGTTGCCGCGTACCTGCGAACGCAGCCGGTCGGCCACCTGCTTGAGCAGGCGATCGCCCATGGGATGGCCGAACGAATCATTGACGTTCTTGAATAGATCGAGGTCGATGCACAGCACCGCGACGCGCCTGCCGGGTGCCGGGCTTGCCTCCAACGCGTCCCTCAGGCGCTCCTGGTAGAGCTCGCGGTTGGCCAGATTGGTCAGACCATCATGGTGGGCCATATGGGCGATGCGGGCTTCGGCCTTGCGCCGTTCGGTGATGTCGACGACAGCGACCAGATAAGCATCGCGACCGTCGAAGGTGAGGCGCCGTCCGAAAGTGAGCACGCAGATCTCGCTTCCGTCGGCTTTCACATGCCGCCAGTGCTGTTCGGATTGGCAGGTCTCGCTAGTCTCCTGCAGCACCTCGGTGTGGCTGGCCCACTCATCCTCCGGCCAGAGGTCGCGAACGCTCATCTTCAGGAACTGCTCGCGGGAATAGCCGTAGTGCCGCACAGCCGCGTCGTTGACGTTCAGAAAGCTCATCGTCTCGGGATCGAACACCCACATCGGCATCGGATTGGAATCGAACAGCAGCCGAAACGAGGCCTCGCGCCGCTTCAACGGCGTCACATCAGAAATCGTCAGCGACAGGATGTCGCCGAATACGGTTGCAGCGAAGCGCAGGCTACGATCGTCGCTGTCGATTTCGAACTGGTCGCGCTCGTTCTTGGCAACCGCCTCGCGCAGCCGAGCGACCAGGCCCTCAGAACAGAGCAGGTGATCGCCTTCACTCAGCCGCCGCCATTGGAGGCTTTGAGGAGCCACCTTGAGCAGCCTTGCTGCGCCCTGATTGTGGTGCACGATCTGGAAATCGGATGGCTGACCGATCGCGTCGCGGATGGTCGAGAGCGAGATCACACCATCATCGGTGGTCGCGAAGATCGCATCGAGGAGATTGTATTGCGCGCCGCGCTCGTTGACGTAAGCGCCGACCAAGGTGCCGCCCCACCGAGAGAAGGTCGGCAGCGCCAGCACGTCATAGGTCCGCACCATGCCATCGCGCACACAGTGGACGGCCGCAAGATAGGGCTGGCTGTTTGCGATCGCATGCGACGCGGCCTCGCTCAGGACGGTGGCGCAATCCGGCGGCAGCGCGGCTATCGGAATGTCCCGGCGCTCGTCGCCGAGCCACTGCTGCGCATAGCGGCCAGTTCGCGAAACAGTGAACGCATCGTTCTCGCACTTGAGCAGCACCATTTGATCGGCGAGCCGCCCGAGGCTGCCTAGCATCACGTCTTCATAGCCGGGAAGGGTTTCACCGGGCTTGAGCGCAGTCTGCCACTTGCGCCGCAGCACCGACACATCCTCGAACATCTTCGTGTTTATTCTCGCGCCTTGCTTCTTGGCAGCACCCATGACGCCCCCCGAACCCGAAGCTTTCTGACCTGGCGGTGCTCTCTAGGCGGGTCGGCTTAACTCGACGTAAAGAAAAGGGGCACGCTCATGGCATAGACGATCACTGACAGTTTTAAATCAGGTGATGGTTAGCGCGCGTACATCGACGCAGAGAGCGGCAATGCGTCGTCGCGAAATACTTACACAGCCTTCCCCCCATGCCACGCCAACATCACTGGCAACTCTGAACTGATGGGAGCTCTTACCGCAGCTTATAAGGCTGCAGTCTGATCGCTGGCGTTGTTGAAATCACCACATGCATTTTGGAACAGTTTTTGGACGCTTTCCTGCGCCCTTCAGCCATTTTTCGGTGAAATTCACCCAAGCTGGAACCGAAATGCCATACGACCGAATCGACGCCCGCATCCTTGAAATCGTGGTTTGACGTCCGAGGTGATCGCCGAACTTGCCGGACTGTCTGCCACCCGCGTGTCAGCGGCGCCTGAAGAGGCTCCGGCTGGAAGGTATCATCGAGGGCGATGTCTCGATCGTTTCGCCGAAGGCGGCGGGACGGCCTATTCAAATGCTTGTACTCGTGACTATGGAGCGGGAGCGTTCAGATATCATCGATAGATTCAAAAAGGCCATCAAATCGTCAGCCGAGGTCGTCAACGGATTCTACGTCACGGGAGACGCGGACTTCGTCCTATACGTTACCGCCACTAGCATGGAAGACTTTGAGGAGTTCACTCGGCGATTCTTCTATGTGAACCCGCACTTCAAGGGCTTCAAGACGATGGTCGTATTGGACCGCGTAAAAGCAGGCTTTGCTATTCCAGTTGAGACTCCGTGCGAGGAGTGACCAAACGCTGATGCAGTATCTACCACAGCGTTGATCGGCGCGTTTCCGCGTTTTTTCGTCGCCTCCCCGGCATAAAATGCAAAAAAAACGTCCCCGCGCTCCGCTAGTGTCACGTTCATTCCAAGCTGATCTTGGTCCTTCCGGAAAACGAGATTGTTCGTTCGTTGCGTACTGTATTTGTCGGAGCACAGCCTGCGGGAGTAAGGTATTCATCGCTGGGGTTCCCGACCCTAACATCGTATGGTGAAGTCATCCCTTGCCGTTCGGAAGGTGACGCCGATCCGATGGTCCTACATCCGTCATGAAAGACAGCGATAGCAGCCACCCTGAAACATCGGAGATGACAGATGACCAGCGCGAATTGAGGCGCTGCAAGCAAGAGATTGCGCATCTCAAGCAGCTGGTTGTGGAGCTCTCTGAAATTGTCTTGCGCAACGTCGTCAAGAGTGACGGCGGACGACAATCGGAGCGCCCCTGAGTCTATGAGCGACGCCGCCGTAGTGCGCTGTCTCCCAGCAGCGTGGCTTCCCGCCTTGGGGGGCATGGCGAGCGGCCCCGCCCTGTGCTCCACGGGGCGGGGCTCTTAACTTTTAGTCGAAGCGCGGCATAGGTCAGAAGACGCATGGATGACGGGTGGACTGATCAAACGTGCCTTGTTGTAATTGATGGCAGCGATTGCTTCTGATCTTGCTGTAGCGCGATGATGTTCAATCGTGACGGTGAATTCTGGACTCAACTTGCGGCCTATCTCTCCGCCCTGATTGTCGCGTTCTCTGTGCTGTACAGCGTTGGTCAACTTCTGGTGGGAGACAATCTTGAGCTATCTCTTAACCTCGGATTCTTTTTTGGATGGATCGCACGCGGCCTAAGGTAATGAGTGGCGGGGGGTCAAAAGCCGATGTCACCAGTCGACAAAATCGCGCTCTTTATCGACGGCGCCAATCTCCACGTAACCTGTAAGGCGCTTGGCTTCGACATCGACTACAGGCGCTTGCTCGGGGAGTTTCAGAGCCGTGGCACAGTGCTGCGCGCGTTCTATTACACGACGATTATCGAGGAACAGGAATGTTCGTCGATTAGGTCGCTCGTCGATTGGCTCGACTATAACGGCTACACGGTTGTCACCAAACCAACCAAGGAAACCATTGACGCCAGCGGCTACCGCAAGGTCAATGGCAACATGGACATCGAGCTTGCGGTCGATGCCATGGAGCTTGCCGAGCATATCGACCAGATGGTCCTGTTCTCGGGCGACGGCGATTTCCGCTCCCTGGTCGAGGCCCTGCAGCGGCGCGGCGTACGGGTGACTGTCGTGTCCACGATCGCCAGCCAGAGGCCGATGATAGCTGCAGAACTTCGGCGACAGGCGGACGTATTTATCGACCTGGCACAGTTGAAGCTGAAGCTGGGTCGCGATCCGTCCGATCGGTTAGGCCCACGTCAGGACGAGCGCCGAAGCTCGAAAATCGGAGTTCTCTGAGCGACGCCGAAGTGGTGCGATGTTTCCAAGGAGCGTGGCTTGCCGTGCCCTACGAGGGGCGCGAGAATCTATTGGTCGTTCATACCTGCGGCAAGGCTCTCGGCGCTGCAGGGGCGTTAGTCACTGCTTCCGGCGTGCTGCGCGACTTTATCGTCAATCGCTGCCGTCCTTTTATCTTCGCTACAGCGCCCTCGCCATTGATGGCCGTTGCCGCGGGAGGCACTCTTAATATTGCAGGAGGAAACTGACCGGCAGCAACGCTTGGGCAACCTGGTCGCGTTCACGCATCGGGAGATCGGTTTGCGCGGGCTCCGGAGTCCTTCGCACTCCCAGATCGTTCCCTACATCGTTGGCGACAATGCCCGTGCAATGCAGCTCGCCTCCGCACTTCAGGCTCGCGGCTTCGATATCCGCGGAATTCGTCCGCCAACAGCGCCGGAGGGCACGGCCCGTTTGCGCATTTCAGTTGCGCTCAACGTTAGGGAGGAAGACGTGCGTGCAATGCTCGATGCGCTCACTGAGGAGACGAGGGACTGGAGACAATGAGCCAACGAATCGTGGTGACCGGTACAGATACCGGGATCGGAAAGACGGTTTTTTCTGCGGGGCTTGCACATCTCCTCGGCGCAGACTATTGGAAGCCGATTCAGGCCGGCCAGGAAGGCGAAACCGACAGTGAAGTTGTCGCTCGGCTGGGCGGTCTTTCGGCTGATCGGATCGTGCCGGAGCGTTATTGCCTTCAAACCCCCGCTTCACCCTATCATTCCGCCGAAATTGACGGAGTTCGCATCGACCCGGATTCGCTCGATCCGCCGGAGATTGGGGAGCGGCCACTCGTCATCGAGGGGGCCGGCGGGTTGATGGTGCCGCTGATCGGCGACACGCTTTACATTGATGTCTTCGAGCGATGGCGGCTTCCTGTCGTTCTTTGCGCAAGCACGCGTCTCGGCACCATCAATCACGCTCTATTGTCAATAGAGGCCTTGCGAAAACGCGAGATCAAAATTCTTGGGATTGCTTTCATTGGCGAAAGAAGTGGCGAGGCTCAAACTGCAATTCGGGAGATCGGGCGGGTGCGTTGGTTAGGGCGATTGCCCTGGCTTTCGCCTCTCACGGCAGAGACGTTGCATGGCGCGTTCGCGGCCTCGTTCCGGCCTGATGATTTCAAGCCGTGATGCCAAAGAAGAAGTCGCCGAACGTGATGCCGCCTTATTGCGTCACGGCGGCAGATCTTGATCAAATCTATGGCGCGATCAGGGACGCCGCCGATGCGCTGGCTGAAGGCGCGTCGCGATCGGTAGTCACCAGGAGCCTAGCCTTTAACTGTTCCGGAGCTGGGGCGACCTTTGCCTATCCGTACTCATCCGGTGGCGGCGCTGGTTAGCAGGATCGATCCGCAAGCATATGACGCCGGACATCCTCAGGGTGCCACTCGACGAGCTTCTACCCTCGGCCTATTGAAGTCGCCAGAACTCGGCGCAAGGCGACCTAGGCCGGAGCGTACATTCTATCGAGGACGGACACAGACGATGTCGGAAATCTCATGGCGACAGGATGGGATCGATTCTGGCTGGTACATCGCTAACGGCATCGGATCGGTCCGAAGCACTGCCAGTTACGGAAGACCAGGAGGCTGGTGGTTCCTGCCCGCTTGGTTGCCTGACACTGAAGAGAATGACATCGGTTGAAGACACAAGCTGCAGCATTAGAAGAAGCCGAGCGTCTCGCTGCTGGCAAAGATTCAACCGCCTAGTCGCGAGTTGGCAATTCCGCCGAGATTGCCGGAGCAGCGCTTACCCTGGTTATCTTCGGCCGGCGAGCTGATGGGTGCTCACGCCGCGTGAGCGAGTTCTGAGGGGGCCAATTCCAAGGCAGGAGTTCGTGAATGCACTTGGCGGGTGATCCGGCAGCCGGGTCACGGCGCGGTGCTCAATTTGAGCTTGACCGGCGACGGGTACTCAGCAACCATACGTAGATTGATTGAGGAATCACCGCCTGGTGGCGGCGGTGGTGCTGGTGAAAGACAAGCTCGGCGTCACCATGACGACGCAAGGCATATTGTGACTTTTCACGGAAGGACTCGTGTCGTGGACAACGCGAACAGACGTATAGGACAATAGCATGCGGCTTCTCGTTGTCGGCACGTTGAAGGGCCAGCTCACGATGGCCACCAAGATCGCCATGGACAATGGCGCGACCGTCACCCAGGCCGAGGATCATGAATTGGCGATGCGAGTATTGCGTGGCGGCAAGGACCGCGACCTGCTCTTGGTCGATGTCGGGCTCGACATCCGCGACCTCGTCATGCGGCTGGAAGCCGAGCACATTCACGTGCCGATCGTTGCTTGCGGCATTACCAACGACGTCGGTGCAGCGGTCGCGGCGATCCATGCCGGTGCGAAGGAATACATCCCGCTGCCGCCGGAACCGGAACTGATCGCCGCAATTCTCGTAAGCGTGGGCGACGAAGCCCGCGACCTCGACTACCGGGACGACGAGATGGCGCGGGCGATCACACTCGCCCAGCAGTTCGCAGCCTTCGGCGACGCGGGTGAAACTATCCTATCCTAATGCTTCGAGTGAGTATGCAACAGCCGCCCCTGGACCCATCTGTCGCCGACACCGCTCCTGAAGACTCCATTCTGACGCCCTATGATTATGAACGTTTCATCACCTACTGGCGGCTCTTGGACGCGAATGCCTGAGGGAGCCGATTGGCGGGAGAATTGCCGAGTCCGTGCTGCACATTAGTCCCGAAAGTGAGCGTCAGCGAGCGCCCAGGCCTATGAGAGCCGCCTCGCCCGCGCCAATTGGCTGGCCGACCACGGTTACAGGTTTCTCCTACGTGGAGAGTTGCCAAGCCTGAATTGATCAAATCCAAGCCTACACGAAGGCACATCGCCACACCTGCTGCGTCCTTCAGAGAGGACGCAGCCACCGTTCGCCGTGCTCACAGGCTGGCTCGAAAAGGCTCCTCACAGGCGGTTGCGAGGTACCCAACATTGATAATCTCGTCGTACCGCTAGAAGCGCCGCTCTCAATAACGAGCCGGGATTCTCAATGGCAAAGAAAACCAAGAAGTTTGTCCGCCGCGCATACACCACAGCGAACGTTAAATAACTGCGCGCCCATTCGAAGGCGAAGACGCCCGTTGTAAAAATCGCCAAGCAAATGAATCGAACCGTAGGCTCAGTGCGTCAAAAGGCGCTGACGCATTTCATTGGGCCATCAACGATAAGTCTTATTTCGTTATCGGTGTTTTGCCCAACTAGGATCGGTATCGTTCGCGGAAGGTTTTACCCATTTTGGAAGGAAGTTTCCAAGGCCGAACCAACCGCGAACGTGCGAGCTGCGCGTCTCCCCGCTAGTGCCATACGGCAGACAATACCGACTGTTCCAGACCATGTTTCGTGGTCGCCCTACTGCTCCCGCCAGCCCGCGTGCTGATGTCGGAGAGCGTCGGCTTTGCAGCGATTTGCTCGAATGATGCGGCGAGGTATCACCAGCACCGCATCGGACTAATCGATATCTTTAAAGTCCCGCCAATCGGGATGGTTCTCGATCGTAGCCTCGATCTCCGCGTCGGTGAACGCGTCGACACGGGCCCGGTCAGTCTTGCCCCTCCGGCGATCGCCCCATTTTCTCCGTCGCACCGATGGAGCAGCCAATCTGGCGCGTAGACTTGCGAACGGCGCCAGGGAATTGAGGATCTTCACTTTCACGGGGACCAACGTCGAGACCGTCCCATGCGCAGGTGGCGCGCGCGACCGATAACGATTTTCACGAGAATTGTGTTTTGAGATTATTTTATGAGGTAGGATGGAAATTTGATCTGAGGGGGATTCTGCTAAGGAAATTCACGCGTCGGGTATCATTTTCAGGAAATTTTGCATGAGCGCACAATTTTCAGGACAAGTGAACGTTTTTCACGACCGCCGGCTACCCAAAACCGCCGTTCCGGTGGGCTACGCCCCCCTGATCCACGCCTACAAGCTGCCTGTCCCGCTTCCCCGGACCCTTTCGGCGATCCACGAAGCACCGCCTCATCGAACAGGGCGCCTGGCGCATCTACACGCCGCGCCATGCGCCTGAGGCCTCGCTTGAGGGACACCTGACCTTTGCCTTCAAGTACGAGGGCCTCGATCTCGCGGTTCTGAAGCGGCTCTTCCTCGCCGTCACCGAAGGAGACATCGTAGAGCTCGTGCGGCAGAAGCCGACCGGCCTCTACGCGCGCCGGATCTGGTTCTTGTACGAATGGCTGCTTGGCCGCGAGCTGAAACTGCCCGCCGCGGATAAGGTCTCGTATGTAGATGCTGTCGATACCGACATCCAGTTCGCAGACGCGCGGCAGAACTCGGCCCGGCATCGCGTCCGCAACAACCATCCCGGCACGCCGGAATTTTATCCGCTCGTTTTCAGGACTTCTGCGCTGAACGAATTCATCGCGCAGGACTGGAAGGAGCGCGCGCGCCGTGGTCAGCCACGTGCCGAAGGATCTGCTTGCCCGCACCGCCGCGTTCCTCCTGCTGAAGAACTCAACGTCCAACTATGTCATCCACGGAGAACGGCCGCCGCAGGCATCAAGCCAATGTGATCTTGTTTACACCAACCCTCGAAGGCTCATGGCATCGGCGTAGCGGAAATAGACCTGCAGCCGCAGCGCAGCCGGCCAGTATGGTCCATAACGGACGAACTCGGTTGTGCGAGCACCTTCATGAGCTACGTGCATCACGCCTGGACAGGGGAGCACGAGCCGTGCATTGTTAGCCGCGCCGTGACCGGAGGCGGGTCAGATCAGCCAACCCTCAGATCCTCGGCTGACATCTTACCCGAACGCCCGGCCGTGAGCTGATAACTTACCCGGGCCCCCTCTTCGAGGGTGGTGTAACCGGCCTTTTCGACGGCACTGATGTGCACGAAGACATCGGGACCTCCGTCCTCAGGCCTGATGAAGCCATAACCTTTGGTCGAGTTGAACCACTTCACAATACCCATCGCCACGGCGGTGCATCTCCATAGTGAACCATTGTGATCTAGCGAAGAGTCTCCCGGCCATCAAGACGGTCAGCAAGAGATGCCCAGCGTCGCTGCGCTGGTCACGTGCTC
This sequence comes from Bradyrhizobium sp. ISRA430, assembly GCF_029909975.1. Taxonomy (NCBI): domain Bacteria; kingdom Pseudomonadati; phylum Pseudomonadota; class Alphaproteobacteria; order Hyphomicrobiales; family Nitrobacteraceae; genus Bradyrhizobium; species Bradyrhizobium sp. ISRA430. The sequence goes on along the minus strand of NZ_CP094516.1, from coordinate 7,341,012 downwards.
GTTTTCTTATCGCCCGGTCTAGCTGCGGCCGCATCGTCCAAGCGACCAAAATCCTGACGTCGACGACAGTTTCGCCTCAGGGCTTCAGCCCAGCTGACGTTTTGACCTTCGCTTCACTCATCGCCGCCACCGGCTTACAGAAGAGCTGTGGAGCCTCGAACATTCCGCTCTCATCCAGAGCCGGCGGATGGCTTTCATCGACGTTGAACAACAGGGCGGCCGTGAACTCCTTTGCGCAGCCTGGAGCAGGATTATCAATCCGAGCATGCCTGCATGAAGATACCTGGCATGTTTTCTCAAGCACGAAGACGCTCGCATGGCTGCGCTTTGGCTGTTCGTCTTCGGATGTCAATCGCACGTCGAGCCCGGTCGAACGAACCGGGTCCGCCGAGACAATCCTCAAGGAAGCGCATTTGGCAAGTTATCCGCTCGTCCTGTTGTATTTGGGGAGCCGGCAAACCCGCTCGACAACGGCGGAGCCTGTTCAAACCGGTAACTTGCGCATCTGACGAACTTCGTCGCGCCGCCGGCGGCTCATCAGCCTCTCGCCTTGGCTTCGATGATTTTCAGCGAAGCAACGTGAAGACGTTGAGATAACCAATGGTCTCGATTTTGTCTGCTTCGATCAGCCTGTTGACCGAACTTTACTCGGAACAAAGCCGCCTCGATGCATAGGTGTATTCAAGGGCCAGTTGACGCGCGTGTTCCCTGAGATTGGCCGCGGCGCTGTGTCCCCCGTCGATGTTCTCGTAATACAGGTAAGGCTGGCCCAGCGCGGCGAGCTTCGCGGCAGCCTTGCGGCCGTGCGCTGGATGCACGCGGTCATCCTTGGTGGAGGTAAGAATTAAGGGAGCGGGATAGGTCTTGCCCGCCACCAGCTTCTGGTAGGGCGAGTAGCGTTCGATCCACGCACGCTGTTCGGCAATGGCGGGGTCACCGTACTCGCCGATCCAGTAGGCGCCCGCGCCTAGTTTGGTGTATCGAAGCATGTCAAGCAGCGGCACCTCGATGATCGCCGCGTTGAAGAGCTCGGGACGTTGGGTGATTGCCGCGCCAACGAGGAGGCCACCCTGGCTGCCGCCAATTACTCCAAGCCGGCGTGAACTCGTGATCTTGCGGCGGATCAGGTCCTCGGCAACGGCAATGAAATCATCCCATGTCGTCTGCTTCGTTGCCCCCTGGGCGGCTTGATGCCATTGTGGGCCAAATTCGCCGCCTCCGCGCAGGTTCGCAACGACATAGGCATTGCCCTGTTCGAGCCAGAGCCGCCCCCCGGCCCCAGATCAGAGGGCAGAAGCGGGGTCTGGAAGCCGCCATAGCCATGGAGAAGTGTCGGAATTGCGCCGTCAAACCTTGCGTTCTTGGGCCTCACCAGAAAATACGGAATTGACGTGCCATCACGCGAAGTGGCTTCGAGCTGCTCCAGGACATGGTTGGACGCATCGAAGGCAGACGGTGTCTTCTTCAATTCCTCAAGCCTTTTGCTTTCTGCATCAAAATACCAGACTGACGTTGGTCCAAGATAGCTCGAGACGGTAAACATGACCCGGTCCGCTTTATCGTAGGTGGCTGACAGGCTGACACCTGTATGTTCCGGCAGCGGTATCGGCGTCGCGGACCAAGCTCCCTGATCGTACTTATAAACGAACGCTTTGCTCTGAACGTTCTCAAGGATCGTCAGGATCAAAAAATTCTTTGTGGCGGTTAACTCGCTCAGGGCCTGGCCGGGCCCAGGTTGAAAGACAAGCGAGGCTTTGGCGCGCGGCGGATCCTGCTTCCATTCGTCGAGGTCATACGAGATCACCGAGCCCGCCGTGAAGCGGTTGTCCTCGGACGGCGTCCAGTCCTCGTCAAGTTTCACAAGCAGGCGGCCGCACGCGAGCGTGGCGATCTCGGCCTTCTTCGGCAGATTGAGCTTGACGAGAACATCGGGGCGGAAGACCACATACTCGGACTCGAAAGAGCTGATTGCGCGGGCCGCGCCGGTCGCATGAATATGACCCTCGCTGTCACGAAGCACGAAGGCGGACGTCCCAACGTCGGTGGGCTCGCCACGAAAGATCTCGCGAGCCTCACTGAGCGGCTGAGCGCGTTTGAGCTCTTTCAGCACAAAGGGGTAGCCCGCTTGCGTCAAACTCCCCTCGCCCCAGTCCCGTGCAACAAGGAGTGTGTCACCATCGACCCAGCTGACGTCCTGCTTGCCCTCTGGGAGATAAAAGCCGTCCGCAACGAAGGTCTTCGCGGTGCGATCGAACTCTCGTATGGACGCGGCATCCGTGCCGCCATCGGAAAGACTAATCAGGCAGAGGCGCTCTTCAGGCGGAAGGCAGCTCGCACCTTGAAAGACCCAATTTCTGTTCTCGGCGACGGCCAAGGCGTCCACGTCGAGGATGGTTTCCCACTTTGGGAGTTGGCTACGATCGCTCTCACGCGTGGTGCGCCGCCAGACGCCGCGCACCTGGTTCTCGTCTTGCCAGAAATGCTCCAAACCGCGCCCTTCCAATGGAATATCTGCGATCCGATCCTTCTGCAGGATGGCGAGCGCCTGTTCGTAGAAGTGACGATAGCGAGGATCTGACTGAAGCACCCCGAGCGTCTTCTCGTTTTCGGCGCGAACCCAAGCCACTGCGGCTGGCCCTTCGATCTCCTCGAGCCAACGGAATGGATCATCAGTCAGTGCCGCGTCGGTTCGCTCCTGTGAAAGCGTCGTGGAGATGAAGCTGGCAATCGACATCAGCGTGGCGAAGAGGAGTGATGTCTTCATGGATTTGCTCCGGCTGAGGTCGAGCGCCCAGGCTCGCGGGGCCCGGCGCGTCAAGCAGAAGCGGCGGAAAGCAGGCAAGCGCAAGACATAGCGCGGCTTGCGCTATGTCGCGCCACGTTCACTGCAAGCTGCGTGCCGGCTGAAGAGTCGCAAGTTTCAGCCGTTCGGGGCTGCGCGACCATGTTCGGCTGCCGACATTAGTTGCCAAGCGGACATCACAGCGTGTCGGCGGACGGCCTGTAAGACAGCACCAGCGTTTTGGATGTTCAGTGGCAAGACCGGGATGCAGCCATGCTGCTTACCTCCGCATCTGAGGTCCTCCTTGTCGGCGTCACCGGGCGGACTTGTCGACGGGCATCATCGGGGCAAAGACCAGCGCATTGATCAGCAGCCAGATCGACATCATCGTAAGGGTGGCATGCATGGCGATCTCCGACCCGTTAGCTGGAAGCATTGCCGAGTTGAAGGAGCTTTTTCCTTGCGAAAACGAAGTCACGCCGATAGCTCGGTTCGTTAACTGATTGCCGAGAGGATTGCGCTCGACAGGGGGGAGTAAAAATGCCAAAGAAGCCGCCCACGTTGCAATACGTCTTTGAGATTGAGCCAACAATCAACAACCGGTACAAGCATCCGGTTCTTCTGCGCAACAAAATGGCGAAATGAAGCTGGGCATCAGCAGCAATTGAGGAGCTACGGTCCAGCTTAAACAATCCTGATCACCGGGTTGGGACCGACGCACGAGCCGTGGTCTCATGGACGACGCCCTATTACACAAACGAGATCAAGGGCGAGATTTCGATCGAGAATGCCCGCTGCTGCCGGATCATCCGGGCCGGTCCAAGGCTGGTGCAACCCTCACTGCGAACTGTTCCGTAACGTTGCTGTTGCGGCTCCAGAGCAAGCGCCGTTTTCCGGGGCGGAGCGATCAACGGGCAGCAGCCCGCCGGCTGTCGCCGCCACCACTCGCATCAGCGTCGTTTACAGATGGAGCATGAGTTCACTGTATCGCCCTATTCTGGTCATGGACCACTCGCATGATGCCTGATTTCATGCGCGCCTGCGCCGCCCGCAAGAACCGCGTCAGCGCCAAAGACCTGGATTGCTCCTCTGTCCTGCTACAGAAGCCTGTCATCCTCGGTGCTATGCTTTTCGCCCGGTCAGTCCTCGCGGGCACCGCGCTCTTGTCCGCGACGACCATCGCGTGAAGCTGTCGCCGCCGGCAGATCCCAGAGTCTGTCCTGTGTATGCTTCAGTGGGGCCGCTAAAGCCTCAAAGGCCGACTCCACGTCTGCATAGGCAGCCTCCCTGAAAGCGGCATCCGCTGGGTCGATCTCGTTATAGGCGGTGACGGCCTTGTTATAGTTCTGGTATAGGGGCATTTGAGCCTCGTTGCTCCAGCCGAAACCGGGAAGGAGGATATGATCAGCCGGGACCGTGACGCGGCTTTTGTCCAGCTCCCGGAGGTAGTCCGCCGACCAGTCGTGGATGGTGTAGGATTCAATCTTATCCATCATCGATCGCCAGCGCTTGACACGCTCCTCAAGCGGCATGTTGGCCGCTTTCTTAATAGCGTCTGCGATCTCTTCGGGGTGGTTTGGATCCACCAGCAGCGCCTCGTCGTCGTTGAAGTCTTCAGCCGCACCTGCAAACTTCGATAAGACCAGAACGCCAGGATTCTCCGGGTCCTGTGCAGCAACATATTCTTTCGATACTAGATTCATCCCGTCGCGCAGCGGCGTAACCACACCGACATGTGCCGCGCGGTAAAGACGCGCCAGCGCAGCCTGGCTGAACGAGTCATTCGTGTAGTGGATTGGCCTCCAGTCGTCTGTGCCATGCTCGGCATTGACGTGGCTGATCGCATTCTCCACGTGCTCCTTGTACTTCCGATACTGGTCGACGTCGGCGCGTGAGGGCGGCGCGATCTGCAACAGCGAGATGCTGGCCGGCTCGGCCGCTAAAAGGTGGTTGAATGCTTCGACCCGCTTGTCGATACCTTTCGTGTAGTCGAGCCGGTCTACGCCGATCGCAAACTTGGCGCCCTCGAAGTTTTGCAATAGTGACGAGACTTTTTCTTGCTCGGCGGGCGAAAGGTCTGCCGCAAGATACTCTGCGAACTGCTTGGGATCGATACCGATTGGGAATTTTTGAAGTCGCGTCTGGCCACGCTGCGTGGTCACGACACCATCCTTGCTCTCCAGCCCGAAATAGGTCCGCAGGCAGGCCAGGAAATTGTTCAAATCCCAGTTCGTCTGAAAACCGAGCAGATCGTACTCCAGCATCGACTTCATCAGTTCGCGATAGTTGGGTACGCGCTCTATCATGTCGGGCGCCGGCCATGGCGTATGCAGGAAAAAGCCGGTCGGCCGCTCGATGCCGAGGCTATGCAGATTGGCCCCGAGCGGAAGCAAATGATAATCATGCACCCAGAACGCGTCCCTATCCCTCAAGTCGAATGCCGCACGCGCCATAAACTCGTTGATCTTTCGATAGCTGTCATAATCGGAGCCCGAGCTGTCATAATCGGCTGTGGAGCCCGCCATCTGGTCGGGCAGAGAATGCAATGCTGGCCATAGCGTCGAATTCGAAAACCCTGTATAATAGCCTGAATAGTCCGCTTCCGGCAGATCGAGCCTCGCCACATCGCCTGCACCGGTCTTCACGAGCGGCAGCGGCTGCTCGCTCCCGTCGCCGCGGTTCTCCGAGGAGCCCATCCAGACCGCACCGGAACGTTCCACGACCGGCTCGAGGCCCGCCGCAAGCCCGCCGGTCTGGGGTTTATTGGGGTCGAACGGCGCAACGCGGTTTGAAATGACAACCAGCTTCATTTCGGGCTTCTGGTTGGCCGTATCGAGGCGGTCCTCCATGTCGGCCGAAACAACAGCATCGGGAGGGCCTGCAGCTCCTTGTTGCTCCTGCTCCAACGGCATGTCGTGCAGGTGCAGGTCAAAGGCCGCTTGGCCTAAGGTTTCATCTTGCTGGGTCGAGCCTGATGTACTGCTGAAATCCAACGTTGCGGTGTCGGGCGCCTCATGGATCCGAACCATCTCGTAACTCCCTCCGACGATGTTTGCGTTCGTTGCAGTCGCAGATCAGCCGCAAGATATCTCCACTACGCCACGATGGCAGGTCCAGCTTTCCGGAAGCTGACCAGTCGAGCAAAATGGTCGGATTGCTGCATCCAACCAGGAGTTCAAGGCAGTCGTGGCGGATGAGTCAACGAGATGCCGGATTAAGGCAAGACGACGTTTGGCTTCATTGAGTTGATGAGTGCAAGCAGAGCGTTGCCCTCGTAGCCGGGACGCGCAATGGACCTCCGCCTAGGAGGACTCGGGCGCTGTGGCGAGATCACCGTCCTGATCGGCACCATTTGAATGGCGCGAGCGCGCATTGACGATTTCTGGAGTAGTCAATCCTCTGGATGTCGCAGATCTTGCTCGCCAACATCGAGCGCCCGCTCTGGTCTTCCGCCGGTACGATATAGACGGCCATCATACAGCCCTTAAGCATCGACCGCATCGTCTGGCCCCAAATCAACAGCGACACCCCGCAAGACGCACACGGTACTTTTCGCAGTTGTCGCGCCCGAACAGCGCATCCTCGCGGAACCCCATCTCTCTTCTCAGAACTGATAGGAGAACTCCGTTCCCATTTGAGCTATTCGTCCAGGTTGAGGAATATTTGCCGCCCAGCCGAGGCCACAGCCGATTGGCGGCGAATAGCCGAACTTTGAAGTCGCTGATGCTGGTTTCGAATGCTGCGATGTGAGTAGCACGACAAATCGACAGTCGCTTTACGATTGCGAGCCGGAGCAACGGCGGAGCGCAGTCACTTGAATGGGAATCAAGGACCTGAATCACCATGCTCCTTCGGTCAGATGACAGCTCACACTCATATGGAACAACCCATATTGGAGCGATTGTTTTTGTCGGCAAAAATCGGGCCGGCAACTGGGTTGCGCGCGAAACGCGGGGCGCGTTTGGCGGGCTTTTTATCGACCGCGCTGAAGCTCTGAAATACGCTCTGTTCAAGAACGGAGGCGATCCAGAGAACATCATCGAAGTGGCGCGTGAGATCGAGTTCGAAATTCCCAGGCCGTGAACTGCAGAACACGAAGGATTGACTGCCCTTCTGCATCCGCCGACCCGTCGGAGCCGGGCACTCGCAAACGATATTCTTGAGCGTGCGCACTGCAACCTTCAATTAGGTCGCGTCACATCTTTATAAACCTGAACATTAGCCGTCGTGTTTCGCTTCGTGCGACGACCTAAGATGAGAGAAGCACGCACCATCGACTATGCCATCTGGCACGCGTTTCATTACGTAATCATAGCGTACAATTCAACGAACCAGCCGGTTTCATCTGCATCGGACTATTTGAGGTGGAATGCGTTCGCGGGCTGAAGGCCATCTCATTCGCACCGAGATTCAGAAACGCCCGGATCGCCGCGTCCGCCGCTAACATGTCCAGCTTATCTCGAATCCGCAATATCATCAGAAGAACGCAACTTTTTGCATTTAAGTTAGCCACGCTTCGTAAGGATCGCCCGCGCTTGGTTGAGCGCAGAGCGCTGGAATATGGTGCAACGTCTACCAACAGCACGCTTTTGGAAATGGGTTCGCGGACTATCATTGCTGTCTTCGTGTCCGGCCCAGGCCGTCTACACCGCCTTTCCGACGACCACGACTTCAGTACGTCAGCCGCTACGATCACCTCTCTTCAATTTGCGACACGCATACGACCGCCGCGTCCGCAGCAGGGGGACGGACCGATTACAAGGTGAACATAGGGATACGAGCGGCCGTCGAGCTTGCAAGAGCGTCATGAGCCCGTGATCTCACCTCCCCTGGTGGTCCACGGCGCCCGGTGACGATCAGCGACGAAATAGAAGCAGGCCAGATCTGCATGAGCGGCGGCGCAACCGCGGCCGTTACCTTAAATAAGACCCTCGCGCCGCGCCTTGACGACGCACTGAGTCCGACTGGACGTTTCTAGCTTTCGCATCGCATTCTTGATATGAAAGTTGACGGTGTTCTCGCTCACTTTCAGAATGACACCGATAGCCCAGGATGACTTCCCCTCCTCGACCCATCGCAAACACTGTCTTTCCCGTTCCGACAGCACAACCTCTTTCTCATCCGCCATGAATTTCTCCTGGACTCGAGAGAACAGGAGAGGGATCAGCAAATGCGATGCCACTCCGGCGCCAGCAAGCATCGGCGAGGCAGGACAAATTCTTGGCGATTGCCGCGATATTCGCGCGAGGCCGCCGTCCCACTGCAGCCCTGTCGATGGGCTTGCGACATGTGTCGTAAATACGACATCAGCATTACGACAATCGTGGCTGTCGATGTTGTGTCCAACTCTATGTAAGGCGGATATCACCCTTTCACTAAGCACTCCTCCCCGCCAAGGAGTGAGGAATTCTTCCTGGGGCCATAGGACCAGGCTCGCGAACCCAGGTCATCCATTTGTAACCAAGGCCCCTCTTTCCCAATCAACCCCATAGCGAAAGCTTTGCGTTCGGCGCCACTCCTACGCAATTATGCAAATCTGCGCGTCTCAAAAAACTACCAATGCTGGTCATTGATCGGCATTCCCCCAAAAAGATATGAACAGTGACGTCGGCGCTAGTCGACGATCGGCTTCCAGGATTTGGGCATGCAGCATCAACCACAAGCCGTTCGGCATATGGCAGGCCGTCAATGCGCACGCCAGTCGCCTGTCGAAATGCTTCGGGCCCAGGTGTGCTCGAATGATGATCTGTCGTTTCTGATGGAAGCGCATGATGGCCTGTCTGCCACGATCGCCCAGCGCTCGGGATTCAAGGGGCTCTGGGCCTCTGGCTTGTCGATTGCCAGTTCGCTCGGCTATCGCGATGCCAACGAAGCTTCATGGACCCAGCTCGTCCAGAGCGTCGAACGCATAGTGGACTCAACCGAGCTACCTGTGCTCGTTGACGGTGACGGGGGCTTCGGCAATTTCAACAATGCTCGCCTCCTCGCACGCAAACTTCATCAGGCTGGCGCGGCGGGCGTCTCGCTTGAGGACAGCTGCTTCCCGAAGCTGAACTCGCTCATTGGTGAGCGGCATCCGCTCGCCGATATCGATGAATTCTCCGGTCGTCTGCGGGCTGTAAAGGATGCAATCGCCGACAATCTTGTTCTCGTGGCCAGGATCGAAGCGCTGATCGCTGGACATGGATTGAATGAAGCCATCTTGCGTGCTCATGCCTATGCCGAGGCAGGCGCCGATGCAATCTTGATTCACTCGCGAAAAAGTACCGCGTACGAAATGCTTTCGTTTGTCAGCGAGTGGCGGAACCGGCTACCCGTTGTGATTGTTCCGACTACGTACTATCGAACGCCAGTGTCAACCTTTCGTGATGCGGGGATCTCCACGGTCGTCTGGGCCAATCACTCCATGCGAGCTGCGGCAGCTGCAATGCGGCGCGTCTGCGATAGCATCGCAGCTCAAGAGAGCGTTGCGGGCATTGAATCTCATATCGCACCGCTTAGCGAGATATTCGAACTCCTGAGGTATGACGAACTTGCCACGGCCGAAAAGCAATATCTGCAGCCCAGCTAGTTCATGGCGGCAGAGTCTACCAGCCAAAGCTTCCTTTGTTCAAAACCCACCCGATGCGTCTCTCGGCCGTCGTCCGTCTCGCTCCAGTGTCACCCAGCCAGGCCGCGACCTAACATTCTCGACAGCTCTGGACGTGGCCAAATATCTGTCTCTGCTGCCTAAGGAAGCTCACACAACGGCTGATGCAGGTATGCGTTAATGGCGATTCACACCTACCTCCTTCAAGCTCTGGGGTGGTCTGACAGGTGCGGCAGGTAAGGCTGAACAGAGGCGTTCACAATGCTCGCGCAGCGACACGCGGGATGAAGAAGGCGAATGAAATGCCTCTGAATGCTCCCAAGCATGCTCTCATTCTCGCCGCTGGAGTGGGCTCTCGACTGCGGCCGCTAACGGATCTAAACCCGAAACCGCTAGTCCAAATCCATGGCACTCCCATCCTGCACAACGCGCTAGATAACCTAGGGCGTGTCGGCGTGGAACAGGCGACGATTGTTGTCGGCTATCGCAAAGAGGCGATCCAAGACGCCTGCGGCAGCCGCTTTGGCGGTGTTGCAATCAAATACGTCGAATCCCCTGTTTACGACCGTACTGGGAGCGCCTATTCGCTATGGCTGGCGCGAGACGCTCTGCTTCCCGGAGACTGCTTTCTTCTTGAGGGCGACGTCTTCTTCGAGGAAAATGTATTGCGGCAGCTGCTCACCAGCGAAGCGTCCGACGCGGCTGCTGTCGCTCCCTTCGGTGAGCTGATGCAGGGATCAGCGGTCCTGTTGTCCGATCTTGGCTTCATTTCAGAATTTCGTTTGAAACAAACAGCGATAAATCTCATCGCGGATGACCCGCCTCTTTACAAGACGATGAATCTGTTGCGGCTGTCTGCGTCTACTCTGCGGACAGAGGTCGTTCCGGCCCTAGACGATATGATCAAGGCCGGAGCTACCCAGGCCTACACGGAGGAACTTCTTTCCTATCTCGTGGAAACACAAGGCCTGCAGCTTGCTGCCGTGAGATGCGATGATCTCAGGTGGTACGAAATCGATGATACGGAAGATCTGCGTACCGCCGAGCGCATCTTCGCAAAAGCCGATACGTCTGATCCAACCGCCTGGGGGTGAGGTTCACGACGTTTGCCGCTGCGCCTCTTCAGGACATTCGCGGCTGCGTCTGACGCCGGCCGCGTAACGATGCCAAGACCCACAAGCTTGATGGGGCCGCAACCAACACCGCCGCCTATTGCCTCAGCAGAACGCGAGCGGCTCGTCCCGGCACGAAGCGGGAACACACATCTCAGCGATGGTGGCAGCGAAACAATCATTTGGCCCGCAGCCGCTTCGACCGCAGGAATGGGACGGGACCTAGACCTTGAAGGAGGCAGATGATTTCGATTTCCTCGTCTGCGCTTTTCCGGATCGAGGCTTTCCTGCACGCGACTGCTCCGCGGAACAAATGTCTTTGAAGTCGAATCTGAAGCTGATTCTTGGTGCGCACAGTACATTCTCGCCAAATTTGATCGGAATACGGCCGGAGCAGTCAAGGCTCTCTTTGACGAAGACCGGCGCTGAAGTCGACATTTCAAGCAGGCGCGCCTCCTGCGCGGAAGGCAGACGCGCACTTATCGTCACCCATTGCTGCGAGTAGTCGTCAATGCCGATCCGCCTGAGAGCCGTCGAGATCGAGTTGGCGCCAGAGAATTTGTCCAGCAGTCCGGGAGTGCGTTTCGCCGGGAAGTAGCTATGCGCAATGACGATAGGGATTTCGTCCTGATAGCTCAGCGTGTCGATGCGCAGCACATCGTCACGCGCTTGCAAGTCGAGGTAGTCGGCGAGCCGCTCGTCTGCCGGTATCGTTGCAGCAGACAGTATCTTACGACGCGCCAAGCGGCCTTGCGAGAGGAGATTATCGGTCAGCCGGGTTTGAGGGGAGAGAAGATAGGGTTTTGGATGTTCGACAACGAAGGTGCCTCTCCCCTGCTCGACACGTAGCAGTCCTTCCTGCTCAAGTGCCCGAATGGCGTATCTTACAGTGTGCCGGTTGACACCATATTCGAGAGCAAGCTCTACGTCGTTCGGAAGTTTTTCGCCTGGCCGAAATCGGCTCGAGGCAATAGCTTCTTCGATGTTCGATCGAACAAACTCCCAGCGCTTTCCTTGATACATAGCTCAATGGTCCGTGGGTCAGGCGTCCAATTGCGCCGGGTTAGCGTCCGGCTTACCATTCTTCGGTCGTTCCAGCCGGGTTACGGCCGCTCCTCTCAGGTAAAGACGTTGTCGGTATAGCTTCCGGAAGACAGTTGCCCGGCGCGCTGAAGAGGCAATTGAGACGCTCGCATCTTCGACATCATCCTGGCCTGAGTCCTCGCGATCTTGCAAAGCTTCATCGATGATACGGCCTTGCACAGTCGACGGTAGCGGCAGTCCCAAGCTGGAAAGGATCGTCGGCACCAGATCAACGATGCTGGTTGGGGACGCAACAACTCCGCTTCTAAAGGCATTGCCAGCAAGGATGCATAGTGAAGACAGCTCGTGCGCCGAAAGCCCTCCGTGCATACCAACCCCGATCGGATAGCTCCCATCGTAGTACACGGCGTCGGGGGAAGCGCTCCGATTGGCCGCGCCGCAATCGGCGAGAACAAACGACAGGTCTGCACTTCGTTGGTGTTCGGCCATGACAGCCGAAAGCGGGAGGGTGCTCGCGACAAGTGGAGAGCCATCGGAAGCCTGACGTGAGAAAGCCACGCCAAACCATGGCTCCTCGGACAGGGCGTGATACAGCTCTGTCAGAAGATGACCCTCTCTGTCCCGGGCCCAAATGTTGACAACGCGTTGAGCGCTTATTGCGGCGTCTACATCGGGCGTGAGTTCGTATCCGACCTTGAATCCCGACCGCTGCAGGTGTTCCAACACGGAGACCTTTTCTCCAATGATGGCGTGTCCGTGATCAGATGCAGCAATAAGCTGTACTCCTTCCCGCTCTCCTTTCTCGCTCCACCAAGCGAAAATTCGTCCAAACTGGCGATCGACCTCGTGGAGAACCTCACGCGCTGTAGGATGCTGAAGACCGAACATATGATATGTAATGTCCGGCTCCGAAAGCCAGAGCAGGCTGACCTCCGGAAGTGCTTCTTCCTTGAGGAACGAGAAGAATAGATCGACGACACGCTCGATGGCAGCACGCGCGGGCCGCTCGTCGGGAGGGAGCATCGGAAAGGTTGGCGCAGTCCGTTGAACGGCCGCATTGCCACTGAACTTTGATGGGTCGTGAACCCAGAACGCCGGCGCACCTGTCTGCCAACTCCCCCAGCTCGAAAGTCCAAAAGAGCCCTGCGACTGAGATCCGATCGACAGCATCGCACGACTATGAGCCGCCAAGACTTCGCCGATCGTCGTGGCGGTGAGGACGCCACCGCGTTCGCCGCCGAGCGTCAGGAGCGCCGAGAGCGAAGATCCGTCGATCGACCGACCGTTTGCCAAAAAACGGTTGCCGATGATTCCATGGGCCGAGCTATGTCCGCCCGTGGCCAGCGCGGCCGATGAAACCCGCGTCTCACTGGGAAAAGATGAGGCATGGCGGGCAAGTCGAAGGCCGGTTTTGGACAGCTCGGCGAGATTCGGCGTAACAGCTTCGTCTAGCTGGTCAGGACGAAGGCCATCCAGCACGACAATTAAGAATTTCATTCGGCCACCTTCCAGCTCCGATTCCCGAATCTCAACCTACGGGAGTGGAAGCCCCCTTGTCCAGCTACCTAGGCACCTAGGCCTGTCATGATGGTGTCACATGGTGTGAATTATATCTCGCAATACTCGAACCGCTCCTCAGAAAACCATTGTGCGAGCCGCCCGGCCCGAGCGTGAGTACGCGAAGCTGCATGGTCCAGAAGCTCGGCACTCGATGGTTTGTGCAACGAAGAGATGTGTGATGAATACCTGTAATCGACGCGCGGTTCTCAAATTGGTCGCTGGGCTGAGCTTGGTTCCATCGACCACTGTCTTTGCCCAAGACGCTGGCCGAACGGCACTGCGGATCGCAATGCAGGATCTGCGCGTTGAGCTCGATCCGCTCCATCCCCGTGCTACAGCGCTCGTGAGCTTCCGGGTGCTCGAGAGCATTTACGACAAGCTCTTTGCAATCGACTATCAACGGGACGGGCAGATTCGGCCAATGTTGGCTGAAAGCCTCGAGGCTCTCGACAGCACCACATATCGCGTGTCTCTGCGGAAAGGGGTTCGATTCCACGATGGTGAAGAGTTAACGGCAGAGGACGTCGCATTTACCTTCGGTGCGGAGCGTATGCTGGCAAAGGACAGTCCGGGTTATGGCGTTGGCCAGATCAGCTTTCCGTCGATGAGCGCGGTGCGGGCAACCGGTCGACATACTGTCGAGTTCAGCACCAAGGCGCCCGACCCTGTTTTTGTCAAACGCCTGACCTCCTATGGAGCCGGCATCGTCTCGAAATCGGCCTATCTGAAGGCGGCGACATTCGATCAATGGGCCAGGGCTCCCATAGCGGCGGGGCCTTACAGGGTCGTTGAGGCCGTCGAAAACCGCTACATACGCCTCGAGGCGCACGAGGGGTACTGGGGTGGAAGGCCGCCGCTGAAGGGAATCGAGTTTCGGATGGTGCGGGAGCCGGCGGCACGCGTCGCCGGCCTTCGCGCTGGCGACTTCGATATCATCACAACCGTAGCGCCAGATCAGTTCGATATTCTCGCCGCGGACAACCGGCTGGACGTGGTTGGAGGCGACACGATGTCCTTCCGCACGCTGGTCTATGATTCGACGACCAATGAGGTGCTGCGGGATCCGCGCATCAGGCGCGCCATGAATCTGGCGATCGACAGGCAGACCATTGTCAATAGTATTTGGCGCAAGCGCATAAGTGTGCCGCCTTCCCATCAACACCCTGCTTACGGCGCTCTCTACAATCCTGATCGGCCAATCCCACGGTACAATCCGCAAGAGACGAAGCGACTTCTTGCCGAAGCCGGTTATAACGGGGCAGCAATTCCTTTCAAAACGGTCGGCAACTATTACACGGCCGAGCTTATCGAAACTCAAGCCATCGCAGCAATGTGGAGGGCTGTCGGCCTGAACATCGATATCCAAATGAAAGAGAATTGGGCCCAAGTCGAAGACCGTCTGGGCCGCGGTGTGAACAACTCGTCCGATGGGACATACTACCCCGATCCCACAGCATCGTTCGTCTCGCGCTGGGGGTCTCAGAGCAACTTTCAGAGGGGTGGATATTGGCGGAACGACAGATTCAATGTGCTAGAGACGACTTTGCTGACGGCGCAGGACCCAGCCCAAAGGCGAGTTGCCTATCAAGAGATGCTCGACATATTCGACGAGATTGATCCACCAGGAACGGTGCTCCATTCGCTTGGCGAGTTCTTCGGAAAGCGCGCCAATATCAGGTGGGCACCGACGCCAACCGGTTTGATGGATTTTCGGCCAGGCGCAATCAACGTCTAGCCGAGAACGCCTTGGGCCGGACGCAGAAGACTATTGTCTGCTCGGAAGGTGGAATCATGGACCGAACTAGTTCGCATGCACTTGAAGCACCTTTTGTCCAAACTTTTGAGCAAGGGAATGCCGGGCGCCCAGCCATGGCGGATGGCAGCCCGCCGCTCGTGAGCATTACTGGATTAACCGTTGTTCTTGCAGACCGACCCGAGACGCGCCTCCTGGACGCCATTCAGTTCGAGCTGCGGAAAGGTGAGTTTTTCGCGCTTGTCGGCGAAAGCGGCAGCGGAAAGAGCGTCCTGTGTTCGACCATCATGGGAGTAGCAAGTTCCGAGCTGAAATGTCTCGGCGATATTCATATCGAAGGCAGGCCTCTTTCTGATGTCGATCGGCGCCGGCGTGCAATGATCTACCAACAGCCAAGTCTATATCTTAACCCCGTTCGGACCATTGGATTCCAGCTTCGCGAGACTGTCCAGATGATCGGCGGCTTGAGCAAGAAAGAGGCGAGCGAAAGGGCTGCAGATCTACTCTGCGATGTGGGGATCGATGATCCCAAAGAGACGATGAGAAAATACCCGCACGAGATGTCCGGCGGAATGAATCAGCGCGTCATGATTGCAATGGCGCTCGCGATGAAGCCGAAGCTTCTCATCGCAGACGAGCCGACCTCGGCTCTCGACGTCACCACGCAAAAACAGATTCTTGACCTGCTCGAACGGCTCCGGTCAGACATGGCAATCCTCTTTGTGACCCATGATCTGGGCATTGCCCTGCAGCGGTCGGATCGTATCGGCGTTCTCTACGCCGGCCAGGTGGTCGAAATC
Organism: Bradyrhizobium sp. ISRA430; assembly: GCF_029909975.1. Lineage (NCBI taxonomy): Bacteria > Pseudomonadati > Pseudomonadota > Alphaproteobacteria > Hyphomicrobiales > Nitrobacteraceae > Bradyrhizobium > Bradyrhizobium sp. ISRA430. The sequence continues at coordinate 7,325,372 of NZ_CP094516.1, read as the reverse complement.
GGGCGCGCCGATCTCGTCGCTCGAACTCCCCTACACCCCTATACGCGCGCGCTATTCTCCGCTGTCCCCCCACTCTCACGGCGTCCCCGGCGTCTGCACGGCCCAGCAGACAGCCTCCCTGAACCTGCTCAGCGCCAGGCCGGCTGCAATTTCGCATCTCGGTGCTCGGGAACGCTGGACATTTGCCGGCACACAAGGCCCGCCTTGCAGGGCATCGCACAACAGCTGGTGGCATGCCACAACTTGGAGCCATGAATGACATCGCCCATGGAGCCTTCTCACGTTCGTACAGCGCGCGCGTCCTTCGAACCCATTCTCGAGCTGCGCAATGTCGATTTTTGCTACCCGGCTGCTCGGCGCTCCGCTGCGGAGGTCCTTGGCGGCTCGAGGCTGCATAAGATCAACATGATCGTCCGTCGTGGCAAAGCCCATGGGCTGATCGGAGAGTCCGGCAGCGGCAAAAGCACCATCGCAAAGCTTCTGCTTGGGCTGACAGCGCCACAATCGGGCCAGATCTTTTTTGACGGCGAGCAGCTGAGGCCGGATCGATTGGCTGCGTTCCGCCGCCATGTCCAACCTGTCTTTCAGAGCCCTCTCGACGCACTGGACCCGGTTACCCCGATCGGCAAACAAATCATCGCGCCTCTGCTCGTGAACTTCAAAATGAAGTCTTCCGATTGTCAGGCTCGGCTCGCTGCAGCAATTTCGGCCGTCGGCCTATCGGGCGAGATCCTTGGCAAATTGCCGCATCAGATAAGCGGCGGACAGGCGCAGCGGGTCAATATAGCGCGGGCGCTTATTCTCGATCCCGAGGTTCTGATTTGTGACGAGCCCGTCTCCGCGCTCGACATGACCGTTCAAGCTCAGATCCTGAACCTTCTGTCGGATCTGCGTGAGAGCCGGGGCCTGTCCCTCTTATTCATAAGTCATGATATCAGATCCGTTGCCTATCTCTGCTCAGAGATCACTGTCCTAAAGCGCGGAAGCATCGTTGAGAGCGGTTCACGCGATGAGGTGCTGCTCGACCCAAGGACGGATTACATGAAGTCCCTGCTCGGGGCGGTACCCAATTCTGGGCTCGGCCTTGAAACGGCATCACCTTCAAAGCCTTGTTCGCAGCCAGCAGGGCGTCGGCACTCGGCGGCGGAGAGGTGATAGCCGCATGAGGCGCAACGTCCAGAAGGTATTTGCGAGCAAAATTGCCCGCGCATTGGTCACGCTCGTTCTGATGGTAACAAGCGTATTCATTCTTATGCGCTGCGCGGGCGATCCGGTCACCGTCTTGCTTGGGCCGGACGCGACGGCGGACATGCGCGCCGCCTACTCCGGCGAATTGGGGCTCGACCGCCCGATCCTGACGCAATATCTAGCGTATCTCCATAACGTCGTCCGAGGAAGCTTAGGCGTCTCTTACGTCTATCGACAGGATGCGCTCGGTGTCGTCATCAGCCACCTTCCATTGACGCTGATACTCACCTGCTCTGCTCTTACCTTGGCGGCGATCACGGGCGTTGCGGGAGGAATAGCTGCCGCGGTGTTTCCATCGAGCTTCATAGGCCGTGCGTGCACGATCGGAACCGTCGTAGGATTGTGCGTTCCCAGCTTCTTCCTGGCGATCGTGCTGATGCTGGTGTTCTCAATCCAGCTCAACTGGCTGCCGACCGGCGGTGCAGAGAGCTGGCGCAGCTTGGCTCTGCCGGCAGTAACCATGGCGGCCGCAAGCTCCGCCGTGCTTGCCCGCTACACCCGCGTGGCTGTTCGCGAATCGCTGGATAGCCGGTATGTGTTGGCTGCGTTTGCGCGCGGCATTCCGTTTTGGCGGATATTGATCCACCACGTACTGCCCAATGCGGCGGTGCCGATCCTGACCATACTTGGCCTGCTCATCGGCGGAGCGGTAACCGGCTCGACAGTGGTCGAGACGGTCTTCTCATGGCCGGGTATTGGAAATCTCTTCATCACATCCGTCGGAAACAGGGATGTTCCAGTGGTGCAGGCTATTGTCCTGCTTGCTGGCACTGCGATGATCATGACCAACCTGGGCGTCGATCTCGGTTACACCTGGCTCGATCCGCGGTCGAAATCCTCGGAGACATAGATGAGCACCGCCTGGGCGCGTGAATGGACTTGGAACATCTTTCGTTCTTCGAAGGCCCGCCGCGATCCGCTTAAGCCACGCAAGCTAGGACTCCATGGTGCCTCAATATGGATTGTCGGATGTCTGTTGATTGCCGCACTGGCCCAGGTGATCTCCCCCTATCATCCAGCACAGATCTCCTTGGATGCACGGCTTTCGCCACCACTGTTCTTCGGCGGCACGCTGGAACATTTGTTGGGCACCGACGAGCTCGGGCGGGACGTGCTGGCTCGCTTGATATATTCGATCCAGATCAGCATGCTCGTTGCGGTGGGCGGGACCTTCATTAGCACCCTGCTGGGCGTTTCGTTGGGCTTCCTCGCTGCCGAGCTTGGCGGGCTGATTGACGAAGGAGTCATGGCACTGGTCGATATGCAGGCTGCTGTGCCGTTCATGATGACCGCACTTCTTGTCATAACGATATTTGGCAATTCGCTGGCACTCTTTGTGTGTCTTGTGGGCTTGCACGGTTGGGAGCGCCACGCCCGCATAGCGAGGGGCCTTGCTTTGACAGCCCGCAATCGGCTCCATGTAACGGCGGCGCGGACCTACAACGCTTCGCGGGTCCATATCTACGCAAGGCATATTCTCCCAGCCTGTGCACCTACCATCGTCGTCGGCATGACCCTTGGGCTCACCGAGACGGTTCTCCTGGAAAGCACCCTGAGCTTTCTGGGACTGGGGATACAACCGCCGATGTCGAGCTTGGGCAATATGGTGGGATTCGGCAGAGACTATTTGATGACCGCATGGTGGATTGCCCTCGCGCCGGGTCTCGTCATCGCGGCGACAGCGATTGCTCTCATGACAATCAGCGAGGCGCTGCGCCAGACGGGACCTCGCTCAGCTTCTTTCACGTCCATCTGAGATGACGTCATGTCGCGTCCCGACCTCGAAAGCTCAACAAATCAAATGGTCAGGAACGTTCCTCTGTATCGGCAAAAGAGGAAGTTCACCTGTGGACCATCTTCCCTGATGATGGTCATGTCCGCTCTCGACGAGCGATATCAGCCGAATGAAACAGCTGAGCTCGAGATCTGGCGAGAGGCAACGACCATTCACGGCGGCTGCGGACCGGTTGGTCTGGCATTAGCCCTCAAACGCCGCGGCTTCGCAGCGCTTGTTGTCGTGAGCCATGATGGGCTTTTTCTTAAGTCTCGCGCTTCGCAAGGCGGCGAGATGGAGGTGATGCAGATTCTCCAGGAGCGAGATCTCGCCGAAGCATACCAGCGCGACATCCCCGTCCATCTTGGCACTTACAGCCTTGACGACCTCTCGAAATGGATGGCGGTGGGGTGGTATCCCATCGTGATGGTCAGCATTGAGTTCGAAGCTAAAATGATCACTCATTGGGTGGTGGTGACCGGGGCCGACGCCGATCACGTATTTTTCAATGATCCTCTCAAAGATCCCGCCGAGGCAGATGCTGCCACGCGCGTCGACCACGCAAGCTTTGCCAGCATGACCGAATTCGGTCCCAGCCGGGAAACGGCGGTCATTCTTGCGGGCCTTCCAAAAATGGCGAATGTCGCGCTTCCGCTTCCCCGGATTTATCCTAGCCATCAACCTCGGCCTGACACGCCGAGCGCTTCTGGTCCCGAACGCTGATGCATCTGGTAGCCACCAAAAGCCCAAGCTATAACGACGATTAGTCAGCCTCCAATGGTGCCATCGAGCGGCCTGCGGTCGGCAGGGCCGGTATACACCGCGTTCGACAGCAGCAAACCGGCCATCATGAGGTCTGTCCTGCGTTGTTGCGCGGTCCGTCAAAACGCGCTTTCTCGCCGGGCGCGCGCGACCACGAGAGGCCTCTCGCAGCGTCAACGTCCATCTCGCGTCCTAATCCATCGCGTAGTTCGGCGCAATTCCAGCACTCCTCAGAACGCGTCATGCGCACTGGATAGCGCGATCGTGCATCCATTTCTGGCGGTTGGCATTCTCCTGTTTCCACACCGGCTCGTCTTCTCGCTAAGCGGTGAGGCATTCGGGATTGCCTCGGCTTCCCCGCATCCGGTCCTACCAACAGCTATGGAGACAGTTGACGAAGGAAGACCTCTAGATTGCAGATCAACCAGAGTTGTTTTCCGAATGCATCGTTTGCCGCTTGAGAACGGTGTGCATACCATCGCCGGAGAGCGCCAATATCGAGACAATCGGCGATCGCGGGAGATTCCTTGAAGATTAAGTCACGAAACGGCTCCGAGCTCTGGTCTGTCGCCCACTTGCCTAACGGCAACGGAAACCCGAGCTTTTTTCTCGTAATCACACTTGCGGGCAGACGATCTCTGTAAAGGGTGCGCAGCGCGGCCTTGGAGACGTCAAGCGTTTCGCTAAATTTCTCAATAGGCGTGAAGGCCGCCCGAAACGGGGCGAAGGCATGTTTCCAACGCAGATGTTCTGAGAACGACATGCGCAGAGCCAGCGCAACGATTCGGTGGTCTGTGAAGGGAACGCGAGACTCCACCCCGGCCGCCATTGTGGTGTTGTCGACCATTTCGAGCAGCGCCGGCAGATGATGCCGTACAAAGAATTGCCTTATGCGCTCGACCGGAGTGGCCCCGCCTGAGTGATAGGCATTGTTCATCCAGTCGATCAGCCCCGCATCGTGAACGATGTCCTTTCTCCATGCCGGTGTCGCCAGCCCCAGCTTCTCGGATTGGGGAAAGTAAGTGTAGCGCGCAAGGAAGAACTCGAATTCGCTCGCTTTGAACTTGGGAAGGCCGAGATGACGTCGCGCCGGGCGGCCAATGACATCTGGCAGCGCGGCCAGCAGCGCCTGTCGACGAAGGTCGAAGGACAACCTGAAGATCCGGCTATATCCAAGGAATATCTCGTCGGCCCCTTCGCCGGTAAGGAGAACCTTGTGAGAGTGGCTGACTGCTCGAGCAAGCAAATACATCGCCGCTTCGTTGTGCATGCCGACGGGATGACCACGTAATGCGGTAAGGCGTTTAACGACATCCAGGCTCGTTGCCCCGGGCAGCCGGACCAAGACGTGGGCGAGCTTGAGAGATTTCGCGACCTCAACCGCATAAGGGCTTTCATCGTACACATCACCCGGTACGATTCCAGTAAAGCACGTCGGCTTTTGCGACGAGTGCCTTGAAAGCTCGAAAGCCAACACGCTGGAGTCGAGCCCTCCGGAAAGCAGCGCTGCGACTGGAGCGTGGGGCAGCAAATGTTCCTCCACGGCGCTGCCGATCAAGGTTTCCAGAGAACTGCAATCGCCACTCTCATCGAGGCGGGCAGGATCCCACCAACGCGTCTGCTCGTGCGATTGAGCCTTAATTTTCAGCCAGGTTCCAGGCTGCAGCTTTCGCACATCTGCAAATAACGTCCTCTCGCCGAAGACGGCTCGGTAGGAGAGAAAGCTTGATAATCCAACCGGATCGAGCTTCGAGCGGACCCTTGGCCACTGCAGGATAGCTGACGGCTGGGAGGCAAAGACAAGGCCATTGTTTGCGCGAGCGTAGTATAAGGGCTTAATTCCGAGCCGATCTCTCACAAGGAACGCTGTCCCCGTCTTTTGATCGTAGATTGCGAAAGCAAACATTCCCCGCAGACGTTTGACGCTATCGATCCCCCAACAAGCATATGCCTTGCAAAGTACCTCCGTGTCCGATTCTGTGCGAAATCGGTATCCGCGCCGAAGCAAGTCCCGCCTTAAGTCACGGTAATTGTAGATCTCCCCGTTATACGTGACGGCCAAGCCGAACTCCTCATCGAGGAACGGTTGACTTGACCTCGGATCCGGATCGATGATCGCGAGCCTTCGATGCGCAAAGGCAAAGGAAGAGGTCACGCAGCTGCCACTCGCGTCCGGCCCCCGATGGGCCAGCGCCTGAGCGCAACGCGCGAGGTTCCGCTCGGTCACTGACTTATCAGTAATCCGTCCGATGTATCCGCAAATTCCACACACACCTAGCCTCCTCCGCGTGCTAAGCTAGCTCTATACGGTCGACACGCCGGCTTGCCGGCACTCTCTCGATTGACTGGATGCTACAAAGCAACCTCCAGAGCCAAGACCACGTTCAGTCAATGAGCGGCAATTTGCAGGCACACTCCGGCGGTCGCGGACGTCCTCGAGAAGCGCGGCCCTCATGTTCCGGGCGAGCTGCCGCGCTGCGCGCCAAGTCAAGCCTTACCGCTGGGGGTAAACATCCCGAACCAGCGTCCGAACCTCATTGGTCATGACGCGCTCGACAAGCCACTTCGGAGGCTCAATGCGTGGTGGAAGATATAGAGCGCGGTACAGTCGATCGAGTTCTTCGGCCGTGCGTGGAACGTCTGACGAATCCAAAAGTGCGGTCATCATGCGCATGGGATAGAAGCAAGCCTTGCGCTTTTCTTGAGCGATCAACTCGTCTTGTGAGCGACACGTCGCCGATCCGTCCAATAAACGCAGCCACACTTGGCAGAAGAGCGCGTAGCCATAAAGTTGCGCTCTGGTGTCTAATGAGAGCGCTGTCTCAGAAGGCAGCACGGGGAACTGCAATTCGCCGATAATATCGCCCCTATCGACCCGCTCTGAGAGATAGTGGACAGTTACCCCAAAGCTCTTCTCGCCATTGAGGATGGCATGCGTCCGCGCAAAACTGCCGCGATATTCAGGGAGTGGGCCTGGATGAAGATTGATACCGCCTCCGTCGAACCGCGCGAGGATATGGGGCGGGAAAATCTTATTCCACATGACGCTTACGAGAAACGTTCCGAGAGGAGGAACATCATCTATCGACTCGAAATAGGGTATTCCGAAGCGATCTGCGACTTCCCAAAGCTCCTCACTGGTTTCGTGCCTCCACCAAGTTCTCTCGTACCGGGAAGCGCCGAGAATGCCGGCGATGTGGTCTTTGCCGCAGGTCTCGATGACGAACAGAAGACAGCGGGTCGCAAGTCCCCTGGTGCCGGCAAATACCACGCGCTTGATTGAGCTCGACATTTCTCGTCCTTACGACATTGCAAGCCCGCCTATTGACCCGCTCTACTCGTCATCAATAATCCAGCAGACGCAGTGGCCGCCACGCCGATGGTTATCACATGCACAAGACTGCCAGAGGCTTTGATCTTGAACGGGGCGATGTGGAGCAACGATAGCGGTACAAAGAATGCGGGAAGAACCACACCCAACTCAAGCGGCGCAATAGTGTGGTCAATTAGCAAGATCGCCGCGAGCACTGGCAGAGCGTAAGAGAGAGGTAGACCGGTCGAATAACCGCGATCGTCCAATCCGAAATGGTCGAAATATGCTAGGCGAAGAGCTCCGATCAGTAACAGGAGCGCTGTGAAGATTGGAGATGCTGGAGACTCCATGAAAGAAGCGACGACAATAGACGGGATGACCGATCCAAAAATGAGATCCGAGAACGCATCGAGAGCTTTACCAACGGCTTTAGTGGCCATTGTACGATTCTTGGTGCGCCGGGCAATTTCGCCGTCGACATCATCAGCGATGATCGCCCAGAGTCCGAGCGCTACTCCCGCCTCGTAGCGTCCTTTCGCCACGAGCCCCGTCGCTGCACCAGAACAGAAGAGTCCCAGGGCAGTAACGGCATTTGCGCGGTCAGATAGGTATGCGATCATCGAACCTCGATGTTCCTCTTTCTGCCCGGGGGCGATCGGCATCAGGGTCCTTGCGGCTGCCAAACACAATTGCAACTTAATGGACGAGGTCCGAATTGTCCGCAAACTACCAATTCTAGTAGACGCGCTAGTGGTCGCTTGAGCTAAGACGGCCGCTCTGATGCGCCGGACGCCTGCTTTATTTTTTCTCAATCCGTTCGGCTCTGCGACACAATCGAAACCCGAGCGTGGCGAATCCAACAAAACTGACAAAGCGTCGCATCGCTTTTCTTACCGTTAGGGAGCTTTTCCCATTCCGATGATCGGAGCGTAGTGCGTTGTGTTGAGGCTTGTCCGGCGTTTACGATGCAGACCTGCTAGAGGCTCTCACGCATCGCTCCCGCTGTTAAATCGTGGTTCTTGTGAATCACGATGCGAAACGCTTCGCTACCGATTTGTTCAACAGCCTGCTAGAGGGCGTAAGCTCAAGCGCCTGTTGGGCCTTGCCATGTTCGACCTCTCGACCATCTGCGAGGTGCTCGAAAAGCACTGCTGAACGCGTGGCTCGAGGAGGACCGCCGATCCCGAATGATTGAAGGCATGGATATTCGCCGCCCCGCACTCCCAGAGCGGTCGCCATGAAGCAGGGATTCACCGCTTCGTTCGACGCGGGGAGATGACTTTGGTCTGCCAAGCGGCAGCTGGAGTTGGGGGCCGGACGTCGGCGGTTCAGCTACCACAGACCCCAGGGTGTGCTGTGAAGTGTAAGAAGCACAGCGGCAGACGCGCCGAGCTGAACCGGATCCGCTCGTTGAGTCCTTTAGCAAAAGTGCGGCGCGAGCGGTCAACTCTGATCCTTGCGCTAGATCCCCCCTCATTGCGCCTGCAAGCGTATCTACGCGGTGCGATCCACCACTAATCGATAACTCAAGCCCACGTTTGGGCTGAGCTCATCGAGGCCTCCCCGTAAACGGCACGGTGTTGGAGTATTCCGGCTTCGGACCTCTCGGCGAGATTAAGCAAATAAAAGCCGGTTGCGCGGTATAACTGACCCCACCTCAGCAACTTGCACCAATGCCACTCTTGCATCTCTCGCTATCCGCTCAATCGGCCGGTCAAAAGAAAGATCATTCTTTATGTCGACTAGCGCGCTTAGTCGTGCGTAACGCCGGCCTTCCCGTTCGATGCGCAGTTCCTCGAGCGCCCTTCACCGCGCCTCTTCGCTGGCGAAGCGACAAGCGGGCGTGAAATTATGTGAATCTTAGAGGAGGCACGCCGGGCGGCCGGCCCGCGAATCTCAAGTTTAGTTTCGCGAGGACCGTCACGGAGCCAGCACCATTTCAACCAGGTTCACCCAGTACCCGATACCATACGGCAGTGCTTCGTCATTAAAATCATATGCCGGATGGTGTGGGAAGGCGGTAGGTCCGTTCCCAACGAAAATGTATGCTCCTGGGCGAGCCTCAAGCATGTACGCGAAATCCTCCCCACCCATTCTGAAGGGCAGTTTGTCGTCTACAGACGCAGGCCCAACGAGACCACGCGCCGCCTTGATCGCCAGATCGGTCTCCTTCGCGTGGTTCACGGTGACGGGGAGGTATCGACGGTATTTGAATTCGACATCTGCGCCGAATGCTCGCGCAATGCCTTCCGCTGTTACTTGCATCTGCCGTTCGGCGAAATCCCTCAAATTGGGTACAAACGTCCTGACGGTCCCGCCCAATGTAACCTTGTCAGGGATGACGTTGTAAGCTTGGGCCGCCTCAAATCTAGTAATAGAAATTACGAGCGATTCGATCGGATTAGTGTTGCGTGAAACCAAAGTTTGCAGGCCAATGATAATCTGTGCTGCGATAACAACTGGATCGACTGTGTTGTGAGGCTTGCCCGCATGGCCGCCCTTACCGTTGACGATGATGGCGAAATCGTCCTGCGCGGCCATCATCGGCCCAGTGCAAATACCGAAAGTTCCGATTTCCATTCCCGGGTCATTGTGCATGCCAAAAACCTGGGAAATGCGGAAACGGTCCATAATTCCGGCTTCCACCATCTTCTGACCGCCCAGTTTATCACCCCCACCATCTTCTTCTGCGGGCTGGAAGATCAAAGCGACGGCACCCCTAAAATTTCGGGTACTCGCGAGATATTTCGCAGCCCCCAGCAGCATGGTTGTATGTCCGTCATGGCCGCACGCATGCATTCGGCCGGGTATCTTCGACGACCACGCCTTGTTTGGTGCTTCGGTAATTGGCAACGCGTCCATATCAGCTCGCAACCCGATCGTCGAGCCGTGTCCGTGCGCGCCCTGAATCAGAGCGACGATGCCGGTTTCAGCAATTCCGGTTTCGATCTGATTGATGCCAAAGGAAGCCAGCTTCTCGACCACGAACCTGGCCGTGTTGTCCAATCGATAATCGAGCTCTGGATTTTCGTGGAGATAGTGACGCCACTCAGTCGCCTCGACCTGCAGGTCCCGGAATGTGTCAACACTGTGCATGCCTTTAGCCCTATCGTAAGTTTTGTGCGCGACATAGCGCGCTGGAAAACGGCGACATCATTTGCCGCAAGCCGCCCCATCCTACCCATATCGATCTAGTGTGCCGAGTCACAAGTTCGCCATCCTGGATTCGCAGTAGATTCGCGTCGCTGTGCCAAGGATCGAGGGGAACAGCGACGAAGTCTCCAATGGCGGCCCAGCAACTTGCTCCCCTGATTTGAGCGATGATGAGCGTGCCGAACTGATGTCGTTGACGATGCGGCGGAAGACGGCGCAGGCGCTGGCTCTGAGAGCCCGGATTGTGCTGACCTGTGCGGAGGGTGGTCAGAACACGGAAGTGGCGGCCAAGCTGGGGCTGGACCGGCAGACCGTAGGCAAGTCGCGGCGGCGTTTGATGTAGCAGCGCGTGGCCGGGCTGCACGAGGAGCCGCGCTCCGGTGCGCCACGCACGATTGACGATGCCCGCATCGAAGCCGTGATCGTGAGGACGTTGGAGATAGCTGCCCTGAGAATTCCACTCATTGGAGCTCCCGCGACATGCCGAAGGCCAGCGGCCTATCGGTTTCGACGGTACAACGCATCTGGCGGGCGTTCGGGCTCCAGCCGCACCGGGTGGAGACGTTCAAGCTCTCGACTGATCCAAACTTCGTGGCCAAAGTGCGCGATGTCGTGGCCTCTACGTCTCACCGCCGGAGCACGCCATCGTTTTGTGTGTGGATGAGAAGTCCCAAATCCAGCCGCTGGACCGCAGCCAGCCGATGCCGCAAATGCGTCCCGACCAGGCGGCCCGAAGGAGCCATGACTACATGAGGCATGGCACCTGTTTAGTCCCGGCATTTGCTGGAGCGGGTTGAGTTTGTATCGTTCTGGAAGTCCAGCATTTGCAGATGTATTCGTAGGGTGTGAGGCCCTTCAGGGTCTTTAGCCGCCGAGCGTAGTTGTAGGCGGTGATGAAATCGGTAAGGTGAGCTTCGAGCTGATCGTGTCGATCGTAATGGTAGCGTTGGACGGTTGCTTCCTTGATCGTGCGATTCATGCGCTCGACCTGGCCATTGGTCCACGGATGCTTGATCTTGGTCAGCCGATGTTCGATCCCGTTTTCCTGACATCGCATATCGAACATATGCGTCACGTATCTTGCCGTCGGGCCGTCCGCATAGCGCGGGAAGGTGAACTGGATCCCATTGTCGGTGAGCACCGTGTGGATCTTGTCGGGGACAGCCGCAATCAGAGCTTCGAGGAAGGCCGAGGCTGAGGTCCGTCCCGTCTTCCTGACCAGTTGCACGAAGGCGAACTTGCTGATGCGATCGATTGCGACGTAGAGGTAGAGCTTGCCTTCAGCGGTCTGGAGCTCGGCGATGTCAATGTGGAAACAGCCGATCGGAACCTCTTCCTTCGAGGGCTTGCCGCCTTCGACCTCTGGCAATCGGCTGATGCCGTGGCGCTGGAGGCAACGATGCAGGGATGACCGCGTCAGATGCGGGATGGTCGGCTGCAGCGCATAGAGGCAATCGTCGAGTGGCAGCAGCGTGTGCCGCCGGAAAGCGACAATGATCGCCTCCTCCTCGATGGAATGGATGGTCGACTTGGCTTCGTTAGGGCCAGTCGAACGATCGGCGACGGTCTCGCGCTGCTTCCACTTCGCAACAGTCTTCTGGTTGATGCCGTAGCGCTTGGCGAGACCTCTCAGGCTCTCTTGACTATTTTGTATTGCTCGACGGACTGCCTCCGTCGTGGTGGCGCAGCCGTGTAAACCCTGTCCCATAGCGCATCCTTCGAATCGTGCGATAAGAATGCACCAGCAAAGCTTGGTACTAAACACCTAGTCCATCAGCGCAAGGCGCGCGGAGGACTCGTTCAGGAGTGTGCGTAGCTCTGTCTTCACGATTTTGCCGTAGCTGTTCTTCGGCAACTCGCCAGTGACGTAATAGTGCTTCGGCCGTTTGAAGCGCGCGATCCACGCGTTGCAAAGTTGGTCGAGGTCGCGCCGCGCCACGTCCCGCCCCGTAACGGGAACGACGACCGCCACGACCTCTTCGCCCCATTCCGGATGCGACCGGCCGATCACGGAGACCTCGGCAACGGCCTCGTGCAGCAGCAATACCTCTTCGACCTCGCGTGGATAGATGTTGGTTCCGCCGGAGATGATGACGTCCTTGGAGCGGTCCTTCAGCGAGAGGAATCGGTCCGAATCGAACGCACCCATGTCGCCGGTGTAGAGCCAGCCGTCGCGCAGGGTATTGGCGGTGGCCTCTGGATTCTGCCGGTAGCCGGACATCACGGTATCTCCGCGCACGATGATCTCGCCGATCTCGCCCGCCGCGACGTCGCGTCCCAACTCGTCCACGGTGCGGACCTGAACGACACTTTGCGCAATGCCGACAGAGGCGAGGCGCTGCTCATAGCGGGGATGCCCACTATCGGCATGCATGTATCTCGGCAGGTAGGCGATGGTCATAGGCGTCTCGCCCTGACCATAGATCTGCGCCAGCTTCGGCCCGAACATTGAAAGCGCCGCCTTGCAATCGGCGACGTACATCGGGCCGCCGCCATAGATGATGGTCTTCAGCCCGGGCGCGATCGCGCTCGCCGCATCCGCCGCGACCGTCAGGCGTCGCACCATGGTGGGCGCAGCGAAGAAGGAGATGTTCTCGCGCTTCGCCGTCAGCTCCAAAACTTCGTCGGGCTCGAAGCGGCCGCTCTCCGGGATGATCTGCGCGCCCATGGCGAGCACGTGCGGAACCATGTAGAGGCCGGAGCCGTGCGACATCGGCGCGGCGTGCAGCAGCGCCTCGCCTGATACGATCGGGTTAACCTCGGCGAGATAGTTCAGCGACATCACAAGCAGATTGCGATGGCTCAGCACCGCGCCCTTGGGCCGGCCGGTGGTGCCGCTGGTGTAGAAGATCCAGGCAGGATCGGTGATGGCGACATCGGCGATGGCTATGCCATCCGCATCCTCCAGAGCGCGATGCTCGGCCGAGCCGATCTCGATGATCCGCGGCTTGGTCGTGGCGAGCACCAAAGATTCCGAAGCGACACTCGCCATGTCCTCGGTCACGAAGATGACCGCAGCGCCGGAGTTATCGAGAATAAACGCGACTTCGCGCGGATGCAGTTTTGCGTTGATGGGAACTGCGACGAGGTCGGCGTGCCAACAGGCATAGAGGCAGACGACATAGTCAGGCACGTTCTTCATCAGCAGCGCGACGCGGCCACCTCGGGCGAGACCTAGGCGCTGCTGCAGCGACGCAGCCAGCGACGCCACGTTCGCGGCGAGCCGGCCGTAGTCGGCAACCGGCGTAAGCCCCTTGAGTAAGGCCGGTGCGGATGCATCTGCCTTGGCGGCACGCAGGAGGTGGTGAGCGAGGTTCATGGCGATCCTTCCCGGCCAGCTAGTACGACTTCGCGAGCCCGAGCACCTTTTCCGCGATGAAGCTGAGAGCGAGCTGCGGGCTGACCGGCGCGATGCGCGGGATCAGCACCTCGCGCAGATAACGCTCGACGTGGAATTCCTTCGCGTAGCCGAAGCCGCCATGCGTCATCACCGCCTGTTCGCAAGCATGATACCCTGCTTCGCCTGCGAAATATTTTGCGGCATTCGCGCCGGGCCCGCAGGGCAAACCCTTATCATATTGCCACGCTGCCGACATCACCATCAGCCAGGCCGCCTCGAGCTCGACCCAGTTCACCGCGAGCGGATGCTGGATGCCTTGGTTCTTGCCGATCGGGCGGTTGAACACGGTGCGCGTCTTGGCGTATTCGGTCGCGCGCGAAAGCGCGAGCTTGCCGAGACCAACGGCCTCCGCCGCGATCAGGATTCGCTCGGGGTTCATGCCTTCGAGGATGTACTGAAAGCCTTTGCCTTCCTCGCCGATGCGGTCCTCCATCGGAATTTCAAAGTCCTCGAAGAACAGCTCGTTGGAATCGACGATCTTGCGGCCCATCTTCTCGATCTCGTGGACCTTGATCCTGTTGCGGTCGAAATTGGTGTAGAACAGGCTGAGGCCATGGGTTGGCGAGCGCACCTCCTCCAACGGCGTGGTGCGCGCCAGCAGCAGGATCTTGTGCGCGAGCTGCGCGGTGGAGATCCAGACCTTCTGGCCGTTGACGATGTAGCGGTCGTTCTTGGCGACGGCGCGGGTCTTGAGCTGGGTGGTGTTGAGGCCGGTGTTCGGCTCGGTGACGGCGAAGCACGCCTTCTCGCGGCCCTCGACCATCGGCGGCAGCATGCGCTTGCGCTGCTCCTCGGTGCCGAACACGACGACGGGATTGAGACCGAACACATTGATATGCACGGCGGAGGCGCCGGACATGCCGGCGCCGGACTCCGCGATGGTGCGCATCATGATCGCAGCCTCAGTGATGCCGAGCCCGGAGCCGCCATATTCCTCCGGCACGCAAATGCCGAGCCAGCCGGCATCGGCCAGTGCCTTGTGGAAATCGTGCGGGAAGCCGCCGTCGTGGTCCTTCTTCAGCCAATAGGCGTCGGGAAAGCCTTCGCAGATCTTGGCGATGGCCTCGCAGATGGCTTCCTGTTGGTCGGTAAGCGCGAAATTCACGTTCTTGACCTCCTTGATTGGAGCCGCGGCGGCCGGACCGTGCTAGCGGCCCAGGCCGAAGATGACGAGCGCGACGCTGGTCGGCAGCAGCATCGACAGCGTGCCTGATATCGCGACCACGCCGGCGGCCATCTTCGGCTCATAGCCCTGGCGGATATCGCGGGCAGGCTGGTCGAGGACAGCGTCGCGGCGGAGGCGGTCGAGGTGCCGCAGATCGCGCCAAAACCGGCGCCGGCGAGCGCGGTCGCCATGCCGAGGCCGCCGGGGATGCGGCCGACCCAGGCCGAGGCGGTCTTGAACAGATCGTCCGCGACGCCCGAGAGCAGCACGAGGTCCGCCATCAAGAGGAACATCGGGATGGTGATCAGCTCGTAGGACGAGACGGTCGAAAGCGGGGCGGTTTGCAGGATGCCGAACAGCGTCGACCAGCCGCCGACCATGACGAGGCCGACCGAGCCGGAAAAGGCCATGGCGAAACCGACGGGCGTGCCGAGCGCGAGCAGGCCGAACAGCAGGGCGAGAACGATGAAAGGTGTCATGGAGGGCTGCCGTTACTCGAAGCTGCGCGCTTCACCGACGCCGGTCACCGGCGGCAGCGGATAGAGGTCGCGGCCGCTGATGAGGCTCAGCACGTTGCCAACGAGCTGGAGCGCCAGCCGCAGCACCAGCACGCCGCAGCCGAACGGCATCAGTGCCGCCGAGATCCAGGTCGGCCAGGGGATCGCGCCTGACAGCACGTCGTGCTGCTCGTAATTCTCCAGCGCGCGCTCGAACCCGACCTTGCAGATCAGGACGAACACGAACAGTCCGGCGAGCGCGGTGACGATCTCGGACAGCCGCCGTCCCGCCGGCGAGAAGCGCGACAGCAGGATGTCGACGCCGACATGGGCATGCTCGCGCAGGCCGTCAGAGAGCGTGAAGAAGAACACGCCGGCGAGCAGATAGAGCCCGATCAGATCGTAGGTGAAGGCGAACGGGCTGTTCAGCGCATAGCGCATGAACACGTCGGTCACGACCAGCAGCATGATCACGAACAGGAACACCACCGCAATCACCGTCAGCGCGCGCTCCAGCGCGCCGAGCACTTGCCCCGCCCGTTCGATCACTTCGCGCCTCCCTCTCGTTTTGGGATTATTTGCTGCCCGCGGCGAGCAGGTCGTCGAACTCCTTCAGCGCGGCAGAGGCCTGCTTGCCGCGGCTGTCGAGCCCGCTGGCCCACTGCTTGCCGACATCCTTGAGCTTGTCCTTGATCTCGGCGCGCGTCGCCTCCGGCAGCGGATCGAAGGTGACGCCTTCGTCCTGCATGTGCTTCTTGGTGACTTCGCCTTCCTTGTCGACGTCGGCGCAGGCTTTTGGCGTGATCGCCTCCGAGGCCTCGTTCATCGCCTTCTTCACGTCGTCGGGCAGCTTGTCCCAGACCGACTGGTTGATGGAATAGGCGACGATGAAGCTGCCGAAGCTGACGCTTCGGTGGCGTGCTTGACCAGCTTGTCGAGGCCGTAGGACACGACGCTGTCGAGCGGGAACAAGAGACCATCCATGGTGCCGCGCGACAGCGACTCATAGGCATCGGGCGCGGCCATGCGCACCGGCACGGCATTGAGCGCACGCAGCGTCAGATCCTGCGCACCGCCCGTGGTGCGCAGCTTCAGGCCCTGCATATCCTTGCTGGTTTCCACCTTCGACTTGACGGTCCACACCGGGTAGGGCGGCAGCACCACGGCCATCAGCAGCTTGATCTTGTTCGGCGCGTATTCCTGTTTGGCCAAGATGCCTTCGCGCGCGGTCTTCCAGTAAGCGAGCGAGCGTGCCCTGGCAGCTGGTCGCGAACGCGCCCGGCAATTGCGCGACTTCCGACAGCGGCATCTTGTCGGAGACATAGGACGGCCCGATGTAGCCGATGTCGACCACGCCCGACTGTGTCAGACGCAGCATGTCTGCCGCCTTGCCGATCTGCTGGTTCGGATAATAGGTGAAGGTCACCGCGCCGTTGGTGCGCTTGGTGACGTCGTCCATCCAGGGCTTGAGCAGCAGGCGGACGAGATAGTGGCCGGCGGGGAAGCTATCGGCGACCTTCAGCTCGAGCGCCCGCGCCTGAAATGTCGAGACAGGCAGCGAAAGCGCGAGCGCGGCTCCAGCGCAGACCAGGTTCTTCTTCATTTGGTTCTCCTTGACGCGTCCCCACGCCGAAGGCGGCAGCAGCCTGCTGCAGCACCGTTCGGCTCCCCCGCTCCGTTTTTGCTTGAGGAAAACGTGTCAAGTATATGAATTTAGAGCATAGCGCTATGCATCCGTGGGGCATACCCATCGAATTGACCCTAGGTCTTCTGAACTATAACTCCACCTATATGAACCAAAAGGAGGCTTTATGGGACCCCTCGGCGGCTTCACCATTCTCGACCTGACCTCGGTTCTAATGGGCCCCTACGGCACCCAGGTGCTGGCGGATATGGGCGCCAACGTCATCAAGGTCGAAAGCCTCGAGGGCGATATCGTTCGCCAGATCGGTCCCGGCCGCACGCCCGGCATGGGCGGGATGTTTCTCAATGCTAATCGCGGCAAGCGCAGTATCGTGCTCGACCTCAAAAAGCCGGAAGGGCGTGACGCGCTGCTGCGGCTCGCCAAGCACGCCAATGCGCTGGTCTACAATGTGCGCCCGCAGGCGATGGCTCGGCTCGGGCTCGATTACGAGACGCTGGCCGCGGCCAATCCGTCGCTCGTCTATGTCGGCGCATTCGGCTACGGCCAGTCCGGTCCCTATGCCGCCAAGCCTGCCTATGACGACCTGATCCAGGGCGCGGCGACTATCCCCACGTTGTTAGCTGCGGCCGGCGACGGCACGCCGCGCTACGTTCCCGTGACCATCGCCGACCGCATCGTCGGGCTGATGATGGTGAATGCGATCATGGGCGGGCTCATGCATCAGCAGCGCACCGGCCAAGGCCAGCGCATCGACGTGCCGATGTTCGAATCCATGACCGAGTTCGTGCTGGTCGACCACCTCGGCGGGCTCACCTACGATCCCCCGCTCGATCATGGCGGCTACGCCCGCCTGCTCTCACGCTATCGCCGGCCCTACAAGACCAGCAACGGCTATCTCTGCGTGCTCATCTACAACGACAAGCATTGGCGCAGCTTCTTCGAGGCAATCGGAGCGCCGCATTTCCTCGACCAGCCGCGCTTTGCCAACCACGCCGCGCGCACCGAGCACATCGACGAAATCTACGAGGAGATCGGCCACATCTTCCTGACGCGCACCACGGCGGAATGGCGCGAGTTGCTGGAGCGCGCCGACATTCCCGTGATGCCGATGCATACGCTGGAGACCGTTCTGGACGATCCGCATCTGAAGGCAACCGGTTTCTTCAGGACGGTCGATCACCCCGTGGAAGGCCGCATCCGCCAGATGCGGGTGCCCTCCACCTGGAGCGTGACGCAGCCGGAGCCCGCCGGTCCCGCGCCGACACTCGGCCAGCACGGCCGCGACATTTTGCGCGAGGCCGGCTTCTCGGCCGAGGAGATCGACAAGCTCGCTGAGCAAAGAGCAGTTCACCTGGCCGCGCCGCCTTAAGCGCAGGCGCGGGCCAAATCGCAAGACACAGGGAGGAAACCGCGATGGCCGGACTTATTTCGAAGACTTTTCCGTGGGCCAGGAGTTCAGGCATCCGCTGACCCGGACGGTCACGGAGATGGACAACACCATGTTCAGCCTGCTGACCCTCAACCCGCAGCCACTGCACATCGACGCGCATTTCTCCGAAAAGACCGAATTCGGCCAGCGCATTTTCAACAGCCTTTACACCCTCGGCATCATGATCGGCATGACGGTCTATGATACGACCTTGGGCACCACAGTCGCCAATCTCGGCATGACTGACGTGACCTTTCCAAAACCGGTCTTCCATGGCGACACGTTGCGGGCGACGACAAAGGTGCTCTCGGTGCGGGAATCCAAATCGCGGCCCAAGGCGGGCATCGTCGAGTTCGAGCATCACGCCTTGAACCAGAACGACGAGATCGTCGGCAAATGCCGCCGCATGGCGCTGATGCACAAGAGGCCGGTCTGATGCGTTCGATGCTGTTCGTGCCGGGCGATTCCCCGCGCAAATTCGAGAAGGCCAGCGAAGGCAATGCCGACGCGCTGATCATCGATCTCGAGGATTCCGTCGTCGCCGAGAAGAAGCCGGAAGCGCGCACCCTCACGCTGGCGATGCTGAAGAGCCGCCCCGGCCCCCATCAGCTCTATGTCCGTGTCAACGCGCTCGACACCGGCATGACGCTGATCGATCTCGCCGCGGTGATACCGGGCAGGCCCGACGGCATCGTGCTGCCGAAATCGCAAGGCGGCGACGACGTGCGGCAGGTCGCGACCTGGCTCGAAGCCTTGGAAGCGGCATCCGGCATTTCGGTCGGCGCGACCCGCATCGTCTGTGTTGCGACGGAAACCGCGAGCTCCATCTTCGGCCTCGGCAGTTACAAGAACTGCTCCCCTCGCCTCGCCGGCCTGATGTGGGGCGCGGAGGATCTTTCGGCGTCACTGGGCGCCACCGAAAAGGCCTCCGGCGGCGTGTTCCACAGCCCCTATCGCCTCGCGCGCGATCTCTGCCTGATGGCGGCGGCTGCAGCCGAAGTCGCACTGATCGACACCGTCTATACCGACATCGACAACCTCGCGGGCCTCGAGCAGGAGACGCGCGCCGCGCGGCGCGACGGGTTTTCGGCGAAGGCGCTGATCCATCCCAAGCATGTCGATGTCGTCAACGCGGCGTTCGAGCCGACCGAGGCCGAGCGCGCCTGGGCGGAGAAGGTGATCGCGGCCTTCGCGAGCAATCCCAATTCCGGCACGCTGCGACTCGACGGCCAGATGATCGACAAGCCGCATCTTCGCGCCGCGAAGACGATCCTCGGCAAATCCTAGGACGCAAACCTCGCCAAGCCGCCAACGTCCTGGAGATCATGGAATTCTTCGCGCAAACGAGGAAGCCGGCGACGCTTGCTGAGATCGCCGATCATTTCGGCTGGCCGCGCTCGTCGACCTTCAACCTGCTCGCGACGCTCTCGGTGAAAGGCTATCTCTACGAACCGCGCCCTCGCGCGGGCTTCTATCCGACGCCGCGGTGGCTGGCGATGGCGCGGATGATCTCCGAGGTCGAGCCGCTGCCACCGTGGACGCATCAGCTGATTGCCGATCTCTCGGCCGAGACCGGCGAGACCGCATCGATCGTGGCGCCGGCTGGCGTGATGGCTGTCTTCATTGACGTCGTCGAGTCCCAGGCGGCGATCCGCTATTTCGCGACCATCGGCCATCGCTGCCGATCCACGCCACCGCGAGCGGCCGCGCGCTGCTGCTGCAATATTCGCAGGAGGAGCGCGACTCGGTCTATCGCAAGATCGAGTTCAAGCAATACGGCCCCTCGACCCCGATCAGCATCGAAGCGGTCGAGACCGAGCTGCGTAACTCGATCGCGCGCGGTTACTGCCAGAGTTTTGCGGACTACAGCCGCGACCTCGCCGGCGCGGCAATCCCGCTGCCGATCGGCGACCGCAGGCTTTCGGTGGTCGTTGCGGGGCCGGAGTTTCGGATTGGGCCAAAGGTGCCGGAAGTGGCCGCGCTGATCGCGCGGACGGTCGACCGGTTGCGGCCGTAGGCCGGGTAGCCCGCTCCACCTCACTGCCGTCTCGACATCGTCATGGCTAGGCGTAGCGTCCCCAGGGACTGCGTTGCTTCCGCTCGCCCATGTCCCGGCCATTCACGCGGCCCAAGACGGTCCGGCGGAACAGCCAATCACTACGCCGGCGACTGCACCGATCGGGCGCGGCACAACAGCGCCGGACACAACTCCGAAGGCCGCAGCGCCAGCGTGCTCCTGTGCAATGCGCTTGCAGCCGCGCGTAGCCGGTACCATGGCGGCAACACTCGAACAATATGGCCGCACAAAATTTGATCGTTGCCAAATAGGGCAACGGCCGCTGGAAAGTAGAATTGGTTCAGCATGACCGCGATTGAACTCGTCACCTTGCGGCAGAAAGGAAATTCAGGACCGTGCAAAAGGCCCTGAGCTTCATTCAGATTCAACGCCCCTTGCGCCAAAAGCACATCAATTCTGCCATTAGTTCCCCATTCGGCAAGGTCGCACATATCTATGACTCGGCCTGATTTGTGAATGCCAGCTGGCGCAGCTGATCAATGCGGCGTTGGCGCAGTTATTTTCCCCGCGATTTGCATCTACGGCCGGAAGAGAACGAGGCACCACAGTGTGCGGCGGAAATGTGTCTTGCGGCTCGATCGCTTTCGAAGGCTCAGATCGCCTCTCAGGCTCCTACTGAACGAACACAGTTGCCTTGTTGAAAGCGCTTTGCATTTTCCCCTAACCAGTCACACGATTTCGGCGGCAAGAGGCCTCACATCGGAGAACCTCTGCTTTACTCATGCCGCAGGAGCGCCCGCTAGTCCTAAGAAAACGAGTGAACAACTGCCTCGTTTTTACTTTAACCTGGAAGACAAGCAGCCCGGCGGGTTCACATTCGAAAACGAGCTGGTCGCCCCCCAACGCAACACGCGGATGCAGGACCAGGAGATAAGGGCGGACCGCATACCCAGAGCCTGGTAAAGAGTTATCAACCGGAGCCAGCACATTCAACTGCGGCTTAGCTCTCGTAAAATTGACTTGCAACTCGATCCATGCCCACCCACACCCCCGGTGGGCTCGTGACCCGCGGCCCAACTGGACGGGCTGCGGTCTCGACCCGAAGCTGCCCGTTAGCGATGTTGTCTTAGATCGCGCAATCTCTCGCAAGGCCGAATGTCAGCCTTCTGAGTGTCTCGCCCTACACTGCACGTCCGAGGGTTACCCCAGCGTACCGAGCCGATCTTCATCAGAGAACGGGCCGGGCGGATTAAAGGGAGCCATTTGTTGGAATGGAGATCGCAAAAGCAGAAAAGCCCCACCCCGATCGCGGAGAACAGGTGGATGAGAGAGATTCGTCTATTCGGCAAGGGCGACACGTTGGCGACCGACATGAGCCGACCGTTGAACGGATCGCCAGCCGCTTGGTGGTGCGTATTTCTGTTCCGAGGCCGGCCCGCTTCGGCAATGGCTTTATGACATGCCATAAGCGCACCCTGATTGCGCCATCCAGGACCCCGAGGAAGCCGGCCGATCGCGTGGAGACAAACCGCCGGCACGCTGTTGCCCTCGCCGGGCTGCCGCGCGCTGGAGAGTTACTCGCACTGTGAGTTCCCGATGAAAGCCACGCCAGATCTCCGCCGCGTCCCGAGCGGCTACGGTTGAAGCGCCGCGGGTCGACAGGTGAGTGCTTTCATGCTCAAGCACGGCTGCCCTCCGTAAGAAGGGCTAGGACGATGCGCTATCTGCGTTCGATCATCTCGCGCTCCCAAAAATGATCGAAGCAGTTCGCATCGCGAGGTGGAACATTGGAGCGCGTCAGCGAAGAGTTCGTCTTGGTCTATTCCTTTGAGCCGCCTTCAAACTTGCGAGGTATCGATCTTGTCGTCGCCCTGAGTGATCTCCCCTGCCCGAAGAAGTTGACGGGTTTAATCAGCTTTTAACTCCCATCCATGCGTAAATGAGAGGTCATCTTCGCGACATTAAACGTGCTTGCTCACGTGCTAGTTCGTCATACATCAAAAGCTCAATCAGATTGTCGGCGATTGCGACATTGCGTTCAATGCTTGCGGCACTCTCATCAATCGCGAGGCGACATCGGAGCTTTCTTGTTGCATTTATCGCAGCATGCATCGAGTGATCTCCCCAGATAATCGCAGATAATGGAACACTTAGAGAAGCAAAGAGCGTCATTCGATCATCTTTTGCTGGAACTACTACAATGGGCAGCGGGCTCCGCCACGCATGCAAGAACGAAACTATCTCGTCCACGGCACCCTTACATGAGTGAAGAAGGATTGCATCGGCACCCGCTTCTGCGCAATTGTGAGCTCGCAGCATCGTTTCCTCCATTCCATACTCGTCGTTCGGTGCTTCAAAGCCCGCCACGAGGACCAAATCATCTTTGACTGCGTCTCTTACTGCACGCACGCGGCTGCAGATTTTATCGACATCTGCTTCACGACATTGCTCGCGTACAAGCTGCCTCGTCTTCAGGCTCGAGCTATCCTCCAGTGCGAGGCCTGCAGCGCCAGAGCGACGCAACTCGTGGGCGATAACTCCCACATTATTCACATTACTAAGACCGACGTCTCCATCAACGAGCACCGGCAGTTCAGTCGAGCCGACGATCCTTTCGATTATGCCCATAACTTGATTCCATGAAGCTTCGCTGGCCTTGCGATATCCGAGGGAGCAGGCTATTGATGTAGCCGATGCCCACAACCCTTCGAAGCCTGTGCGCTCGGCGATCGCGGCGGAGAATCCGTCATGCACCTCCATGAGAAACGAGAGCTCAGCATTCGAGCAGATTTGGACGCGTAGCATATCGGAGATCGAGCGCTTAGTGGAGTGATCAACATTGACGAGGAACGGTTGCGATTGATCCTGTATGCAGATTCCTTGTGCCGCGTTTACCCGACCAACCATTCCTTGCCTCCCTAACCAGCGACTTTACTCGGCCGCTGTTCATCTGATCTTGCCGACGACCGTCAATGGATAGGTGACGCGCTTCGATCATCGAGATCAATTCCTGGAGGTAGTAGTTGACAAAGCGCGGATGATCTACATCTCCCTTTATTAAGTATAGCGGCCATAGTGCCGTCCGCCGGCGATCCTGGGTCATTTCGTCATTGGTCATCTGGCTTCACGTGGGGCCGAGTCGGCTACTCCGACCCATTAGGGCATGCTCATTCAGGTCCATTTACTAACGTGGCGAATCGCTCGTTAATTATAATTACTGTGCACCCCAGTAGATGGACGGCGTCGATCAGCGCGTTGAACGCAAGCCGGAGATCATAGACCCACAGCGCCCGGCTCTTCCATTCTATCGTCCCGCCCTCGTCTGTATCGATCCTGCCGGGCCGACCCGACAAATCAACTTTGATCGAGAGGCGCGCAGTACCCGTTACAAGCTCGTCATATCGCAGATTCAGACCCGCCAAGCACGTATGCGGCGCCTCGGCTGCTGACTTCCTCACAAAGAAAACTAACTTGCCGAATGCAGAGCAGAAAGCTTTCTCGCATCTCCGGAAACTCCTGCGCGATGAGCGAACGTCGGGCCACAAGGCGGTTCTTGGCGCACAACTATGAAGTTGGCAGAGCCGGATGGAGCTAGGCTTCCAACTCACGCGAACGATCGCCAGGAGAATCGTCGCTTCAGCTACTGGCTCGAGCAGTGCTGCGCAGCGACGACGGTGGCTCATGACTTCCTGCTGGTCGTGCGACTTCCTCGCGTTTCCGGCGTTTCGGCGCTGCGAAATGCAGACCTCAAGAAATCACACGTGCCTCCCGGGCGCTCGCCTAGCTCGAGCATGTGAAGCATCAGTCGTGGATGGTTGGTCACGTGCGGCATCTGGACTTTCAAGTTTTAGCTCGCGACGTCAGGCTTGAGCCAATTTGCACTGCTTCGTACATCGACCGAAACGATGCAGACCATAGTTTCAAGGCGACGAGCGACCTTATCGACCGGGCCCCGGTCACCGATCTCAAGGGAAGCCGTAATCCGACATCCGTCCGCTATCATTCGAGCGCTGACAGCACCGATTCGAAGATCATGAACGCGGGTCTGGTCGAGCAGACGGCCGAGCGCAGCATGCATATCGTTCGCCTGGAGCTCAATAATAAACATGCCAGGTCCTTTTCTTTGCACGACCGCGCCAGATTTTCAGAAGCGCCAATCGGCATCCATGCGCTAGACTCTTTTGGCCGTCATTTAGACCTGGACGGTTCCGCCATTGGACCGCTTGCTGGTCGCGACCTCGTGGTTCGACTGACTCCGATTCTCCGAGGCGGCTCTAAAACCAATATGGAAGCGCAGTGTCAAACGTTGGTGGAATACCACGGCAGAGGGTACCGTCGTGATTTCATCAGCAGAAATCTGGCAGCGCAAAGGCACGCATGATCAAGCGACAGTTCGTCGCCTGCTCTGGGCGATCCTCCTCGTCTAATCCGGTGGCCGCACCCCAACGCGGGGTGGCTCGCACACACGCAACGGCCGAAAATATCGGCCACGGTAGTCGAGCCGTGCGCTCGCGCCCACATTGAGATCAGCGGTCCGAACATGATGCTCCCATATTCGAACTTCGGAGCTTTTGGCTTTCACAAAGCATTTGGCCGCTCCTGCTGCTCGTTTCCTGTCGTCTCAATCGGTTTCGTCGTGAGAGCTGTCGAGATAGGCGGAACACGATTGTCGCTTGGACGGTACTCTTAGCCGCCACTGTATTATTGGATCCTCACGCGCCAGCAATCGGCGTGCCAAGAGAAAGCTGTGCGACCGTGCTTTGCGAATTCATGTGCTTCGTTGCGGTCAGGCGGAATACTTGGCTCGCTCGATGTCGCCCTTCTGACACAAGCGGCTTTGATCAGACGCGCCGAACGCGACAAAGCCGATTTAAACGAAAAGGACCCCATCGTTTCGAACCCTTGCGATGGGCTGCTCCTTCGTAAGGCCTGCTTCGGCAAGGCGGTTAGGGTCGGAATCTCGCTCAAGTGCGACGCCTATCGTTCTGAGCTGGCGGAGAAGGGAAGACCTTGCAGGGCTTGCGGCGAACTGCTCGCGCGCGTTGCCGAGAATAAGCTCACTGATCACGCGATCGTACACTGGGTTATTGCGTTCAGCTCGACAACAGCAGCTTGTCGTGAACAAGGACTACTTTGGGCTTTTCGCCGAGCCAGAGTACCCTCTCCGGTATGAACTTGGTTGGCCTGTCTTGGGTGCTGAAGACGCGGGAAACGACAATTTTGTCGTTTCCTTCAACCGACTCGACGAATGTCTCCTTGCGGTCACACCATCGGGAATAGTCCATGGTTTCTGTGGCTGGTACGCAGTTGGCCGTCCCAGTACGATCTACGCATTGTCCTGAACCAGACATTCCCGACATAACGATGCGCGGGCTTGAGTTATAGGCGTTCGATGGGAGCGTCGTCTGCGTATCGACACCATGATGACGGCCGGGAAGTTCCGCGCCATCCATGTGTCGAACGCACAATGCAAGAACAGATTGGCAAGGACGGGACTGATCAGGCCCCCTTGGGGGCGTGACCTGCCACTGCGCATTTCCTCCAGATGGAGTTAGAGTCCGGCCCGAAGTGCAGCGAGACCGAACTTTGGACCAGCCGGAACTAGAGTTTTGCGCCTCTGATACGTTGACGGGCTGGTAGCGCCGACGTGTTTTTGCAGCAAAATCGGCGGTCGATTGCCGATCGCCCCGTGGGGCCGTTCCTCGTTATAGTATCTGCGCCAAGTCTCCACTTTTTCCTAGGCATCCGCAAGGGACAGGAACCAATGGGCATTGAGACATTCAGCCCGAAAGCGCCCATTGAAGGCTTCGATAAAGGCGTTGTCGGTCGGCTTGCCTGGCCGTGAGAAGTCCAGCGTGACACCGCGCTGGTAGGCCCACAAATCGAGGTCGCGCGAGACAAACTCGCTGCCTTGATCGACGCGGATCGTGGCAGGGAATCCCTCTTCATTGCAAAGCCTTTCCAGAACATCCACGACATCGGTGCCGCGGAAGGTGAGCCGCGGCTCCAGCGCCGGCGAGAAGTGAGAGAAGATATCGATGATCGTGAGCACCCGGAGCTTGCCGCCGGTTGCCAGCTGGTCATGGACAAAGTCCATCGCCCAGATCTCATTGACCCGCGTCGCTGGCCGGCGGTCATCGCGCAGCTTGGCCTTGACCCGACGCTTTGGCGATTTGTTACGCAATTGCAGGCTCAGTTCGCGATAGACCGCGCGACGATCTCGTCGGCCAATATATCGGCCACACCGCGCCGAAGACCAAGGAGATCCTGAAGAAGGCGATGGGAGGCGTGCTGTTCATCGACGAGGCCTACTATCTGCACCGGCCAGACAACGAGCGCGACTACGGCCAGGAGGCGATCGAGATATTGCTCCAGGTGATGGAGAACCAGCGCGAGGATCTGGTCGTAATCCTCGCCGGCTATGGCGAGCGGATGACGACCTTCTTCGCCTCCAATCCAGGCTTCCGCTCGCGCATCGCCCACCATATCGAATTTCCTGACTATGCCGAATCCGAGCTGCTCGTCATCGCCGAGCTGATGCTGAAGGAGCGCGGCTATCGGTTCTCGGCAGCGGCACGGGAGGCATTCGAGAAGTACATCGCGCTGCGCCGGAGCCAGCCGTTCTTCTCCAATGCGCGCTCGATCCGCAACGTTGTGGACCGCATCCGCCTGCGGCAGGCCGATCGCCTGGTGTCCGATCTCGATCGCATGCTCGATGTCGCAGATCTCGAAACCGTCGATGCCGCCGATGTGTTGGCGAGCCGCGTCTTCAGCGGCGGGGCCGACGCACGGAGTGCAAAGTATGACCAATGAGATCATCATCGCTCCCTCGATCCTGGCGGCGGATTTCGCCTGCCTCGGCGAGGAGATCGCAGCGATCGACGCAGCCGGTGCCGACTGGATCCATTGTGATGTGATGGACGGACATTTCGTGCCGAACATCAGTTTTGGCGCCGACGTCATCAAAGCGATCCGGCCGGTGACATCGAAAATCTTCGACGTGCACCTGATGATCGCGCCTGTTGATCCGTACCTCGAGGCGTTCGCCAAGGCTGGTGCCGATATCATCACGGTTCATGCCGAAGCAGGTCCGCATCTCGACCGCTCGCTCCAGGCAATCCGCGCCCTTGGCAAGAAAGCCGGCGTCAGCCTGTGCCGGGCGACGCCAGAGAGCGCGATCGAATACGTGCTCGATCGTCTCGACCTCGTGCTGGTGATGACGGTCAATCCAGGCTTCGGCGGCTAGTCCTTCCTCGACTCCCAGATCGGGAAGATCAGGCTGTTCGCAGCATGATTGGCGACCGGCCGATCCGGCTCGAGGTCGATGACGGAGTCACGCGCGACAATGCTGCTGCGGTTGCCGCCGCTGGCGCCGATACGCTCGTCGCGGGTTCGGGTCGACGAGCTTGCGTTTCCGACCAGCCTTCACAGCTTTCGGCGGATCACGTCCTGCAGCATCTCCTTGTCGAGCGATAGGTCCGCCACCAGCTTCTTCAGCTTGGTGTTCTCGTCCTCGAGCTGCTTCAACCGGCGCATCTCGGTCGGCAGCAGTCCGTCGTACTTTTTCTTGCAGTTGAAATAGATCAGCCTGGCTGATCCCGGCTTTGCGGCAGATATCCGCAACCGGGATCCCGTCGTTGCCCTGCTTCAGGATAAACGCCTTCTGGGCGTCCGAACACCTCGAGGCCTTCATCGGTATCCGCTCCTCCCAGCCGAGGGGATTCGGCAGCGAAAACTCTAGCCAAAAATGGTCCAGTTTTCCGGCCTCAGGTCAAAAGAAGGACGGACAGATGAAGCGAGCACGATTCACGAAAGAGCAGATTATTGGTATCCTCCGGCGAAGCTTTCAATTACCCACAAGTTCTCCTCCGACCATGGCGCCCAGCGCGATGTCGGTGAGGCGTGACAGCCCGCGCCACATGACCGTATTGCCGGGCGGCGGATCACTGGCGGGGCGAGATAACCGCCGAGCCGGGCGATCTTGATCAGATAGTGCGAGAGCGTTTTCTGTCTTGTTTTTGGTTTGTCCTTGACGAGGCGATCGAGCATGCCGATTTCAGTAGCAGTCAACACGAAGGTTGGCGGCGCGTCTGGGGCGGAACGGTTGAGCATCGTCATGCAGAAGACCCGCCAACTCAGGATGCAAAGGAGCGAGATCAGATTGGTCAGACGCTGGCCGGTCCTGAGCTTCGAATCCCCCGGCTTTGCAGCTCGATTTGAGGATCTTGTGGAACACCTCGATCTTCCATCTCACATACCATTCGAGTTTCTCAATGGCGTCGGTGCGGGAACCAACAGGCAGGTCGGTGATCAACTTCCAGTCGATCTTCTTTCTGTTTTTCGGCGTCCCGCGCTCTTCGGCATGGATCACCGTCAGGGTCGGAGCGGGATAGCGCTTCTGCTTTCCGATCGGCGGCAGGACGCGAATCTTGCGATACCTGATCTCAAGAATGGCCTGGTCGGGATCGCCGTTGCTGTCCCTGACTTCGATGCGATGGAGCCCTTCGACGGCGACCTCGTCCATTTCGTCGGCGATCGTGTGATCCCCGTCTCCAGGCAAGCGGTCGACGCAGGTCCTGATCAGGAAATGCGTTCCGATCTCCTGTGCTGCGCAGAAAAGCTCGTAGATGTCACTCTCGCGATCACCAACATGGATGCATCGTCCCGGATGATCCAAGAGTTGTGTGGACTGCTTGAGATTTTCCAACCACCGGACACTTTCCTTTTTCTCGATAGGAATCCGGGTCGGATTGATCTTCTTTTTAAGCGCTGCAGTCTCTTTGAATTTCTTCTGAGTCCAGAACTTAACGGCCGCCAACCCCAGCGGCACCCCGTCGATTGTAACCGCGAGGCTCGAATGCATTAGGATGCCGCAAACCGTGTGCGATCTGAGGCGACCTGCCTTATCCCGTCCACTGTTTATGCTCTTGGTGATGCCGATCGCTTCTGACTTCTCGCGTTGATAGCCAAACTCGGTTGTATCGTGCGGCACAAGAACGAGACCTTCAGTGGCGGTGGCACGATCACGTGTCGATTGGAAATGGCCGGCCAGAATGTCCACTTCGCTGACTCGGTTATTAGAGAAGAAGCGGTAGGCTGCCTTGGTATTCGCCCAATCCTGGCAGACGAGCGGAATGCTTTGTCCCATGGCACTTCCAATCTGCTGAGCAGTTTGCGGAATCTGTCGCCGAGGCGCGCGTCCCTAAACCCTCCACTACTCTCTCGATCAATCCAACATTCACCTTCCAAGGACCGCAAACAGCCTTTTGCCGATCGATCCCTTAATGTCAGCCGCATAGAGCACCCCCCGCGAATCAGGTGCTCAGAAAGGAATCAAAAGTGATTCTTTCGATTTAAGATTTCGCCGATAAGCGGATCAGCCCGAGTGGTCAAAGTTATGGATAATTGAAAGATTCACCGGACGGATACGCCTCAGTCGCTGGGATGTATTTAGCCGCTTCCTTGATGACGGACGGCTTTGCATGTCGACGGATGGTGTTGAGAAGCTCTCCCGTCAGTTCATGACAACTTTTTTGGCTTCTCCTTCCAGGCCGCCACCATCCGCTCGTACGCCTGCTCGACGCGTGCGACGTAGCCAGCTTCCCGCTCGCGGAGTTCCTTGATCCAGTAGTCCCGACCCGGGCCAGCCTTGCCATAGGCACGGGGCGCTCCAGCCTTGAGTGCCACCTTCCGGAGTTTCATCGCTGTAAACGCTGGGCGCGCGTGAGCATAATCTTTCCCGGTCGTCAGGATGTGCCAGATCATCACTGCGAGCTTACGTGCCGTTGCGACGGCCGCGACTCCAGGCCCATGCTTCCTCTGAATGCGGTTGAAGAAGGCCCGCAGCGGCCCTGGCGCCGTCTTGGCTGACCAGGCCGCTTCAACCAGCATCTTGCGGGCGTCACGATTACCCTGTTTCGAGATGCGACCATGCCTTGCCGGGTGCTCTCCCGATTGTCGAATCCGACGGGTCAAACCGAAGTAGCTGCTTAGCTTATCCGGTGACGGGAAGCGTGCGATGTCGCCGATCGAAGCCAGCACAGTCGAAGCAACGACCGAACTCACGCCGGGAATCGTCATCAGCTTGAGGGCCCGTGGATCATCCAGAGCCTCTTGCGCCACGACTTTGTCGATCTCCAACAGCTGTTTTGTCACGCGTTCGAGTTCCGCGATCAGACGCTGGAGCATCGCATATTCTTCCGGTGGAAGAGGCAGACTCTCGAGCCAACGTTGCCCGGACTTGCCGAAGAGGTGGCCTTTGTAGGGCGGTATGAGATTGGCATGTAGGATTGCCTTCATGCGTCCCTTAATTCTGACGATCTGCGCCAAGACGCCAGCGCGCTCCGCTATCTGGCGCCGGCGGCCGTAGGTATCCTCGTCGGCAACCCAGACCTCAGGCAAGAAACCGGCAGCATGCAACTTTGCCAGGGTTTCAGCATCGATCTTATCCGTTTTGATCCGCGCATAGGCGATCGCTCGAACAAGCCTCGGGTTGGCGACCGCGACGCGCTTAACATGCGGGCGCAGAAGACGTTCGACCGCCGCGCTGTTGCCCGTCACCTCGATGACCACTTCATCCTCTCGGCTGAGTGTTTTGGCGAACGCGACAAGTCTATCGTGGACAAGATCTACGCGGAGTTGTCGGGTTATCACACCGTCCTCCAGAATAGCGACCTGGGCGAAGGATCGATGGATGTCCATGCCGACGATTCTCATGCTTGGTTCTCCTTTGTTTCGGAGCCAGTGGGGCTTGCACGACATCTACGGATCCGCGCTCACAGCGCAGCCGGGCAAGTCGTAGGGGGCGGCCAAGTAACAACGCGAGCTCGCAGCTCATGGACAGGACGGCCTGCCACCGTTTCATGCTCCAGACGCCTCTATCCCGGCCTTGGTAAGCTAACCCGGAAACGAGGCGTCGACAGCATCATGCCCTTTAACAATGCTGCGGAGCGTGAGCTACGGACGGTCGCCGTGGGCAGAAAAAGATTGGACCTTCGCCGGGTCCGATGAGGGCGGCCGGCGTGCGGCTGCCATCTACAGACTCATCGACCCGCAGGCTTGGCTTGCCGACGTGCTGGCGCGCCTACCGGATCACTCTGCCAAACGCATTGACGACCTGCTGCCTTGGAATTGGCAGCCTCAACGCGTCGCTCACGCCGCTTAAGTGCGATCAGCCTTCCGCCAAAACGGCCTAGCCAAAGGCCTTCGCCGGCTTTCAATTACCCATAACTTTGACCACTCGAGCTGATCCGCTGATCGGCGAAATCTTAAATCGAAAGAATCACTTTTGATTCCTTTCTGAGCACCTGATTCGCGGGGGGTGCTCTATGCGGCTGACATTAAGGGATCGATCGGCAAAAGGCTGTTTGCGGTCCTTGGAAGGTGAATGTTGGATTGATCGAGAGAGTAGTGGAGGGTTTAGGGACGCGCGCCTCGGCGACAGATTCCGCAAACTGCTCAGCAGATTGGAAGTGCCATGGGACAAAGCATTCCGCTCGTCTGCCAGGATTGGGCGAATACCAAGGCAGCCTACCGCTTCTTCTCTAATGACCGGGTCAGCGAAGCGGACATTCTGGCCGGCCATTTCCAATCGACACGTGATCGTGCCGCCGCCACTGACGGTCTTGTTCTTGTGCTGCACGATACAACCGAGTTCAGCTATCAACGTGAGAAGTCAGAAGCGATCGGCATCACCAAGAGCATAAACAGTGGACGGGATAAGGCGGGTCGCCTCAGATCGCACACGGTTTGCGGCATCCTGATGCATTCGAGCCTCGCGGTTACAATCGAGGGGGTGCCGCTGGGGTTGGCGGCCGTTAAGTTCTGGACTCGGAAGAAATTCAAGGGGACGGCAGCGCTTAAAAAGAAGATCAATCCGACCCGGATTCCCATCGAGAAAAAGGAAAGCGTCCGGTGGTTGGAAAATCTCAAGCAGTCTACGCAACTCTTGGATCATCCGGGACGATGCATCCATGTTGGTGATCGCGAGAGTGACATCTACGAGCTTTTCTGCGCAGCACAGGAGATCGGCACTCATTTCCTGATCAGGACCTGCGTCGACCGCTTGGCTGGAGACGGGGATCACACGATCGCCGACGAAATGGGCGAGGTCGCCGTCAAAGGGCTCCATCGCATCGAAGTCAGAGACAGCAACGGCGATCCCGACCAGGCCGTTCTTGAGATCAGGTATCGCAAGATTCGCGTCCTGCCGCCGATCGGAAAGCAGAAGCGCTATCCCGCTCTGACCCTGACAGTGATCCATGCCGAAGAGCGCGGGACGCCGAAAAACAGAAAGAAGATCGATTGGAAGCTGATCACCGACCTGCCTGTTGGTTCCCGCACCGACGTCATTGAGAAGCTCGAATGGTATGGTTTGAGATGGAAGATCGAGGTGTTCCACAAGATCCTCAAATCGGGCTGCAAAGCTGAGGAGTCGAAGCTTAGGACCGCCCAGCGTCTGACCAATCTGATCTCGCTCTTCTGCATCCTGAGTTGGCGGGTCTTCTGGATGACGATGCTCAACCGTTCCGCCCCAGACGCGCCGCCAACCCTCGCGTTGACTGCGACTGAAATCGGCGTGCTCGATCGCCTCGTCAACGACAAACCAAAAGCAAGACAGAAAACGCTCTCGCACTATCTGATCAAGATCGCCCGGCTCGGCGGCTATCTCGCCCGCGCCAGCGATCCGCCGCCCGGCAATACCGTCATGTGGCGCGGGCTGTCACGCCTCACCGACATCGCGCTGGGCGCCATGGTCGGAGGAGAATTTGTGGGTAATTGAAAGCTTCGCCGGATGCGTACGCAGTGCGGTTTCGGCCGTGCTTTATCTTAATCTAAGGTAATCAACTAGCTGAAGCTTCGAACCAGCCCAAGCTTGTCATTGCCAGTGGTCGTCAGTTTCGCCTACGTTCGCTACAATCTGATTGAGACATTGCTAACGTTTGCGTAGCCGATAAGCTCCAATATGATTCCACCCGAGATGTCGGGACAGCATCCGACCGAGTCGTCTTCTTTGAAAAGGTGATCGATCCAACAAACTCCAGACGACGTTATATAGATCCAACGCTCCAACAATTGTTAATCCGGACTCTTCGCAGAGCCGATCCAGAGCAGCCGCGCTTCCGCACTGGCGCGCTGTCCGAGGATCCACGCAAGTACCCGACCACAAACCCGTTTGTACGAGATTTGCAAGCACTGAAAACCAAGCTCGGTTTGGCCGAAACGACCACACGTGGCGGGTCACAGCCATCAATGTGAAGAGACTTAGTGGGTTCGTAGACGATGCAACGAACATGCCGGTCGGCTTTAATAGTGATAGCGAGCGCTGGAGAAAGCGCGAGTGATCCTCCACGTAGGGCATAACTCCAATGGCGGTAATGAGGTCAAAGTGCTCCTCAAAAGGTAATAGATTAGGTGTGCACAACCGGAACCGATGATCCGGAGCATCGAGGAGTCCGCGTGCGCGTTGGATTGCCATTTCGATCTGCACTGCGGACAGATCGGTTCCGTACACGTCAAATCCGTGCATCGCAAGCTCAAAGCAGAGCTGGCCTGCTCCGCAACCGATATCAAGCATTCGCCCTGGCGAGATATGGCCGGAGACGAACTCCGCGACAAGGGCAGTTCGCCGCGCGAAAAAGGAGTTTGGATGGCTAGCCACCCTAGCGAATGCTTCGCCTCCCTTATTCCAGAATTGGATAGGATCGCCCATGTTAGTCTTCTCCTCAAAAAACGAGGCCTTTTTCAAAATTGGCTAACGCAGTTGCAGATTAGAAGCAGGCAGTGACTGCATCGGCCTTGTTCGAATTTCCCTTTGTGACTTGCTGCCTGAAGCAGGAGATTGCCATGTTAAGTGCCTCATTATGGCGCTCATCGAAGCATGGCGGTCTACTCGATCTTCCGGCTCGTAAGCGCTGTGCTTTAGAAAAAACCGACAGAAACGATTCGACGTTCTCCTATCGCGGCGGACATAGCTGCCGAAGCGCCGCGTCCAGCAGGCGGGGACGTTCGTTCATTCCAAAATCCTTTTGACCATACAGTAGAGTAGCGCGGGCATCGTTCCATTCGCTTCCACGAACGGGAACGATACGACACGCCGCACCAACATGTGCCAGTGAGAGTGCAGTGGGCTACTCGATGCGAGAACTGGCGGGGTTTAACAAGCCGACCAGAAGAATGCACCTATCAGGATTCGGGGGGCTAGTGAAATCGACCCGCGAAGCGGGACCGCTTGAACCGGTTTTCCTGACCCTTTCTATCACGGTGCCAGAGACTCTGTCTGCTGCAGTTGCCTTGGACATGGGGGACATTGACGCGTTGACCACATGCCCAAGATCGAGCATCTAGTGAATGTGAGGGCTTGGGCGCGGTGTTGGTCAATCCTACCGACAAGCTTTCGGCCGCGACTAACTACCAACGTTAGTAGATACTCTACATGAAGGACCCGTGTTACCTACCGGTCGCCGTGCCTCGTGCTAGTGGATTGTCATTTCAAAGCGTTCGGCAAGAGGACACCTAGGAGGGAAGACATGATCGTGGCGAGTGAACTGTATCGTGGTGCAGCGCCCTACTACGCGCGGCACGGGCTAACTTATCCAGAAGACTTCTTTCGATCATTGGTCCGGCTTTGCAACCTCTCCAACAGAACTCGTGCCCTCGATTTAGGTGCAGGCACGGGGCAGGTCGCTATTCCCTTGGCGCGCTCGGTTGCGAGCGTGCTTTTCGTCGATCCAAGTGACGAAATGGTTCAGGAGGGAAAACGAGCGGCGGAAGCCGCAGGAGCGAAGAATATAGATTTTGTAGTTTCGAGATCCGAAGACATAGACGAACCAGCGTCCTCATTTGATATCGCAACCGTCGCGGGCTCCTTTCTCTGGATGGATCAAATCAAAGTGCTGGCAAAGCTCGCCCAATTGCTTAACCCGGAAGGGTGCGTTGTGATCACCAATCGCGAGCGGGATGGGTCGGAACCTGGAGAATGGTACGCTGCGATGATGAGCGACATCAAGGAGTTCTGGGGAGGAAGTTTTCCGGCAGGTCCTGGAGCAGTTCGGCCTATAGTGGCTCCCTCTCGAGAAGTGCTTCGCGCCTCCGATTTTAGCGAAATCACAGAACTTCGTCACTATTACGAGCATCACTGGTGCCTTGATGATCTTCTTGGCTACCTCTATTCAAGCTCCTTGGCCGCCCCAGGCACTCTCGGAGCTCGTCATGGCGAGTTTACGACACGTATGCGTCGCTTATTACTGTCCTATTCACCATCTGGTTCCTTTGTGGAACGAGGTCACCATACGACGTTGCTCGGATATAGGCCTTAGCTGTCAATCCGCCCGTTAATTAGGGGGGCTGTCATGGTACCATTCTTTCTCAGTGGCGCGCGGGGAGCAATTACTCCGTCCGAGCTGGTTGCGGAGGCGGAGCGATCGCGGATGGCGAGACGACCGCCTAGGTGTTTAGTCCCGGCATTTGCTGAGCGGGTTGAGTTTGAATCGTTCTGGCTGGGACGTCCAGCATTTGCGTATATATATATTCGTAGGGTGTGAGGCCCTTCAGGGTCTTCAGCCGCCGAGTGTAGTTGTAGGCGGTGATGAAGTCGGCAAGGTGAGCTTCGAGCTAATCGTGTCGATCGTAATAGTAGCGTTGGACGGTCTCGCTTTCTTGATCGTGCGGTTCATGCGCTCGACCTGGCCATTGCTCCAGGGATGCTTGATCTTGATCAGCCGATGTTCGATCCCGTTATCCTGACATCGCATATCGAACATATGCGTCACGTATCTTGCCGTCGGGCCGTCCGCATAG
The DNA here is from genome assembly GCF_029909975.1 of Bradyrhizobium sp. ISRA430. Taxonomy (NCBI): domain Bacteria; kingdom Pseudomonadati; phylum Pseudomonadota; class Alphaproteobacteria; order Hyphomicrobiales; family Nitrobacteraceae; genus Bradyrhizobium; species Bradyrhizobium sp. ISRA430. The sequence continues at coordinate 7,289,171 of NZ_CP094516.1, read as the reverse complement.
CGCGGCGGGAAGGTGAACTGGATCCCATTGTCGGTGAGAACCGTGTGGATCTTGTAGGGGACAGCCGCAATCAGAGCTTGTAGGAAAGCCGAGGCTGAGGTCCTTCCCGTCTTCCTGACGGTTGCACGAAGGCGAACTTGCTGCTGCGATCGATTGGGACGTAGAGGTAGAGCTTGCCTTCAGCGGTCTGTAGCTCGGCGATGTCGATGTGGAAATAGCCGATCGGATAAGCCTTGAACTTCTTCTTCGAAGGCCGGCTGCCCTCAACCTCCGGCAATCGGCTGATGCCGTGGCGCTGGAGGCAGCGATGCAGGGATGACCGCGTCAGATGCGGGATGGTTGGCTGCAGCGCATAGAGGCAATCGTCGAGTGGCAGCAGCGTATGTCGCCGGAAAGCGACGATGATCGCCTCCTCCTCGATGGAAAGGACTGTCGACTTGGCTTCCTTAGGTCCTGTCAAACGATCGGCGACGGTCTCGCGCTGCTTCCACTTCGCGACAGTTTTCTGATTGATGCCGTAGCGCTTGGCGAGTGCTCTCAGGCTCTCTTGACCATTTTGTATTGCTCGACGGACTGCCTCCGTCCTGGTGGCGCAGCCGTGTAAACTCTGTCCCATAGCGCACCCTTCGAATCGTGCGACAAGGATGCACCATCGAAGCTCGGGACTAAACACCTAGCGGGATTTCGTAAATCGCCCTCGTTAACGGCTTAAGCGTGGTGGGGTTGATGACGCAGCCGGGCTCATGGTGCTTTGCGAGGTCGTGAGCGCCTCAAGATGTGTTCGGATCGAGTGCCTCAACGTGTGTAGCGACGTGCGGAGGGGCCGCCACCAGCCAATTGAACGGGGTCACCACGACCACCGTCCCAGCGGCACATCGCTGGCCCGGCGGACGGGACCAGCAGCTTGTAAGAGAAGTTCAGGCCGTCTTCGCGTGTCCCCATTCGAACGATGTGCCGTCGACCCAGATGCAGTGCAAAATCACGCGGGCTTTCGGGCGGTGGCGTGATGGTCATCTCGGTTCTTGAACCGACAGCTATCGTAGCCGGACTCGACAATGTCGCGGTGACCGGTCAATCGGTCGAGCAGCCGTGGTCATCTTTTGGCACCCGGGAGGACCTTGTCCATTCGGCAAACGGCTGGTGGCGGTGATCAGCATTGAACGACGCTAGTACGTGCACTGACGAGTTCGAACAGCACTTGTTCCAAATCCTCGCCAGCGTCGGTCTCGGGCGTCGACCTTCCGAGCCTAAAATCGAGGTTCTTGGCGGACGACTCGATACGAGCTGATATCAACGGGTGAGATGGACCCGCGAAACGGGACTGCTTCAACCGGTTCTCCAGATCCTTTCTATCACGCTGCCAGAGACTCTGTCTGCTGCAGTTGCTGTGGGTATGTGGTCAACGCGTCAGCGTGGTCCACCATGTCCACAGCCTTCGCGGCCTGCATCCGTTCACGCAAGACCGCCATCGACGCATGCGCTCCGTCTGTCAAACGGAGCAGCCCCTTCCAACTAAGCACGTGGTCCCAACATCGGGGCATCTCGTCGATGCTTCCAGTCGGTGGCTAGCGCTCGTCCGCCTCATTGGGCACCGGCATTGCTGCGACAACCCGAGAAGCCACCGATGGCGTTGGTGGATGCGCTCGAACAAGCCGGGCCGGCTGACCTTTCATCGACTTTCTCTTACGCTAGGACAGCAGTGCTACTTATCTGACGATCGAAGATGATCGACCAGTTGCCTGCTAGTGAGCGGCAACCCAGCGAAGTCTCTTGATACAAGGTTCAGACTGCGCATAGCCCAGGGCTCTCGAAGCTTTACACATACAAGGTCGCCCACACTCCGCTCAAAGTTGAATGCTCGACGGGGCATGATCCCGACGCCCAAGCCGTTTTGAATCATTCGGCACATTGCATGTGGACTTGTTACTTGAATGCTACTCTGGATGTGGCGGTTTGCAGCGGCCGCCGCATCGCGCATAGCAAGCGCGATCGAGCTGTTCTTATGCAAGCTGACGTGGTCGAAGGCCAAGGTCGCGCCGAAGGACACCGTACTTTGCCGCGCAAGCGCGTGTTTCCGCGGCACCACTAAGACGAGTTCATCATTTCGATAGCGGACTGTTTCCAAGCCCGGGGACGCCGGAATTATACTCGAGCTACAGATGCCAAGGTCCGCGGCGCCCTCGGCGACGGCTCTAACGATGTGAACACTGAGATGTTCCTCTACGTCGATCTTCACTTTTGGCTGCAAAATGAGGAAGGTACCGAGATCTTCCGGAAGATACTGAATAATCGCCGAAAGGTTGGCCTGAATCCTGACATGTCCTCGAACACCGTCACCATACTCGCTGAGATCGATCTGCATCTTTCGGATGTTAAGCAGAATGGCACGCACGTGATGGAGGAGTGCCTCACCAGCAGGTGTAACGTTTACGCCTCTTGTATGACGATAGAGCAACTGCGCGCCGATGACCGCCTCCAGGTCAGTAAGCCTCTTACTGATTGCGGAGACCGCCAGCGATTCCCGATCTGCCGCCCTACCAATCGAGCCCAACTCGCAAACGGTTACAAACAGCTGAAGCGAACGGATATCCATACGCCGCGCGAATGATCGGCCTGACAAGCGCACCATGCGAGCAATCGAGGATGTCGGCTGTTATTTACGAGGCTGCGCACTGACAGAGCAAGAGCAACTATGAACCTATGAGCGTCCAACGCTCGTCCGATTTGGACGCCGGCACCAATTGAGTTAGGCGACTGCGGTGAAACCTCGCAACTGCCGTCCAGGCAAATCCGCAGCCGCCTGCACTATCTTGCAGCATCTTCCCGGAATCACCGCTCCGCCAGCTCAGCAGCAACTAAGGCTTTAATGTCCTCATCCGAGATGTGTTTCTTCCGATCTGCCAACGCCTTAAACTGTACAAACGCGCGTTCAAGTACATGCTCTGAGTGCCCGTAGCCAAGCTCTTGCATTTTCCGTGCGAATGCACGGCGACCCGAGTGTTTTCCCATAACGAACGACGCGCGCTCCACACCAACGCTCTCCGGTGTCATTATTTCGTACGTCCGGGCGTTCTTCAACATGCCATCTTGATGAATCCCGGCTTCGTGCGCGAACGCATTCCGGCCAACAATCGCTTTGTTGTACTGAACCGGAAATGAGGTCACCTCGCTTACTAGCTTGGAGGCGCGAGCAAGCATCTGAGCGTCAATATTAGTCCAGTAAGGCAGTATATCGTTACGAACCTTAATGGCCATGACGACTTCTTCCAAAGATGCGTTGCCCGCGCGTTCGCCGATTCCATTGACCGTGCACTCGACCTGTCGGGCGCCAGCGCAAATTCCGGCAAGTGAGTTCGAGACTGCCATCCCAAGATCGTTGTGACAATGGACTGAAAACTTCGCCTTATCGGAGTTGGGTACGCGATCCTGAGCCATTCTAATCATAGCGGCGTATTCCTGAGGCATGGAATAACCAACGGTGTCTGCCAGATTGATCGTACTCGCTCCGGCATTGATTGCCGCCTCGATGCACCGGCACAGAAAGTCGTGCTTGCTGCGCGTCGCATCTTCGCAGGACCACTCTACGTCGTCGGTATGAGTTCTCGCCCTTGTTACTTGAGCGCTTACCAACTCGTAAACCTGCTCCTCGCTCATCTGAAGCTTCCATGTCATATGGATTGGCGAAGTGGAAATGAACGTACTAATGCGGCCGCGCTTTGCAGGCCTAATAGCCTCAGCGCAACGATCTATATCTTCTAGCCTAGCCCGCGCAAGTCCACATACGACTGCGCATTTTGCTTGCTTGGCAATCGCATGTACCGCTTTAAAGTCTCCTTCCGATGCGGCCGGATATCCCGCCTCTATGACGTCAACCCTCATTTCATCAAGCGTCTCAGCTATCTGGAGCTTTTCATCGAGGCTCATTGTGGCTCCTGGCGCCTGCTCACCATCACGCAATGTCGTGTCGAGCACAATGATTCTTTCTTTCTCAGCCGACGACGTCATAGAAGTCATGGTATCGTCCTTCTTTGTCAGTTGTATTTTTGTGAAAACAGTCTCGAGGACTGCTCAGCTTGCAAGAGAACACTTTCACGCCAACTTGCACCGGCTCGCCGCATCGGCGTTGGCCGCACCAGGCGCCAATTGTGCGCTCGACCGCATCTCCCCTCAATTCTACTTCCGCAACTAATGGCGAGCCCCGCTTCTTTTGCTATTGAGGGACGCTACGATGCGGACGTTGTGGCGCATACTACCAATGTTGCTAGCTCTGCCCCATTCGGGCAAGCAAGCAGATGGCGACCTGGTACTACGTATTTAAGTTATGGCGAGCGAAGCCATAGAGGCAAGAATAAGAAAGAAAAAGCCACCTTGCCGCAAAGCACCGTGCATATGCTCCGACGATTGAACCGAAAGACTTCAGCGTGCTTCGCACTACTGACCTGGATTGCCAGCGTTTTCTTCGTGATGATATGGCCGCTGATCTGCTGTATCGTCGCCATTGAAGTACATATTCAGGGGTGGGGCCATATCACTACAGACGTCGCGGTAACAGCCAGAGATCGGGGTTCGTTCTTCCATGCAACAAATCACGAAGGGAAATTCGTGCTCGGCACGCGGTGGAGAGGCGCGTCGGAGGCGGCGACAAGGACGAACCGTAATTTCCCATTGCATGCCGATCCCTTGCCGGCTGGTCATGCTTGATCATCGACTATGTGCTGTTCATCTGGGATCGAAGATCAATTGCTTGAATTGGTAGTTGATCGCGACCAGAATGTCCGCATTTCATAGAGAATTCGCAGCCGCCGCCCATATCAGGCGGCTCCACAATTATCGGAGAACTTCAAGGCACCAGTTCGCTCAACGATGGTCGATCGAGTTCACTCAGCGACAGCGTCGATCTGGCACTCTCTAAGGTGTTTGAACGCCTTATAGGTCGATCTGCGCTCTTAGGCGATAAAGATCTTCGATAGTCGCTCGATCAGGGCCCCGCATTGCGGTTCCCTCCTTACGCGGACATATCGGATCTGTAATAGCGCAACTCAGCTACTGAACTGGGACACCATGATGGTTCTAGTTTGAGGACGTCGTCTGCCGATGAGTGTCTGCGAGATGCTCTTGGGCCGGCGCACCTCTCAGGAACATAGCACACTGAAACCAAGCTCTCACATTCGGCAAGAGCATCGAAAGCGAAATGTCGTCCAGCTGCCAGGATCTCCGGAATGCCAATTATGAAATCAGAAGTAACCACTTCGAGTAAGGAATACATCCGCAACCGCGACGCCTACACTGACCGCATCTCCGATCTTCGGCGGCGCCGGGCCGCGGCTGCGATCGGCGGACCCGAGCGGGCGCGCAAGCTTCACAAGGCACGTGATCAGCTCTTGCCGCGCGAGCGCATCGCGGCCTTGATCGACCCCGGATCACCATTCCTCGAATTCTGCCAGCTGGCCGGTGAAGGCATGTACGAGGGTGTGCCGGGCGGCGGCAGCATCATCACCGGCGTCGGAATGATCTCGAGACGCCAATGTATGATCATCGTCAATGAGCCCACTATAAAGGGAGGAACCTATTACGGCATCACATGCAAGAAGCACGTCCGCGCTCAACGCTTCGCCTGGAAGCACCGCCTTCCGTGCGTAACTCTGGTCCAGTCGGGAGGTGCCAACCTGCCCGACCAGCCCAACATTTTCCCCGATGACGGCCAGTTCGGCTCCATCTTCTATAACCAAATCAGAATGTCCGCCGAAGGTATTCCGCAAATCGCGATTGTGCACGGCCCCTCCACCGCCGGCGGCGCCTATATCCCCGCACTCTGCGACGAGACGGTTATCATCCGAAACCAAGGCGCCATGTTTCTGGGAGGTCCGCAGCTCGTCTACGCGGCAACGCGCGAGGAGGTCGGAAGCGAAGCGCTCGGCGGCGGCGAAATGCATAGTCGCATCAGCGGCGTAACCGATCACCTTGCCGAGAATGACGCGCACGCAATTGCCATCACTCGTGAGATCGTGGCCAATCTGGGCGAGGTTCCCCGGCAGAGGTGGACGGTCGCCCCCGTACACGAACCATTGTTCGACCCAGCGGAAATCTACGGCCTGATCAGCTCGGACCCTCGCGTTCCCACCAACAACCGCGACATCCTCGCCCGACTGGTCGACGGCAGCGAATTCCACGAGATCAAACCGCTCTATGGCGACACTCTAGTGACCGGCTTCGCGCGGATCATGGGCTTCGAGATCGGTGTCCTCTGCAACAATGGCGTGCTGTTCTCCGAGAGCGCATTGAAGGCGACGCACTTCATCGACCTCTGCTGTAAGCGGGCCATTCCGATGCTGTTCATGGCCGACGTCACTGGCTTCATGGTCGGCCACGAGGCCGAGGAAGGCGGCATTACCAAGAACGGAGCCAAGATGATCACTGCAATGGCCAGTGCCAACGTGCCGAAGTACACGCTGATAATTGGCAACGCCTATGGCGCTGGATACTTCGCAATGTGCGGGCGAGCGTTCCGGCCGAACGCCATGATGATGTGGCCTAATGCCCGTTCCGCGATTATGGGCGCCGACCAGGCGGCCACCACGCTCGAGATGGTCAGGGACAAGGTCCACAAGCGCGAGGGAACAACCTGGACGAGCGCCGAACGCGAGACCTATATGGCCCCTACTCGGCGCGCATTTGAAGACTTCGCCAATGCATACAACTTCGCCCGCAATACATGGTGCGACATGGTGATCGATCCACTTGAAACCCGCCAGGTGATGGCGCTGCTGCTCGATCTGGCCGGCCGCATTCCGCATCGGCACACCAACTTCGGCGTGTTGCGGATGTAGACCCAGGAGTTCCACCGTGTTCAAGAAGATATTGATCGCCAGCCGGGGTGAAATCGCCTGCCGCATTGCGCGCAGCTGCCGCCGTCTCGGCGTCGCGGTGGCGGGTGTCCATTCCGCCGCGGATGCCGACGCCTTGCATGTCAAGACCATTGGCGAATCAATCGAGATAGGTGGCGCCCCGGCTTCAGAAAGTTATCTGCGAATCGATACCGTGATCGCCGCCGCCAGGACCACCGGCGCCGAAGCCATTCATCCGGGTTTTGGCTTCCTAGCCGAGAACGCAGCGTTCGCTCACGCTGTCGAAGGTGCCGGCCTCGTGTTCATCGGGCCTACGCCGGACACTATCAAACGCCTTGGCGATAAGGCGTCTGCGAAACGCGAGGCCGTTGCGGCTGGCATTGCCACGGTCCCCGGCTGCCAATCTCCCAGCGAGGATCCCGCCGAAATCGAAGACGCAGTCCGCCAACTCGAGCTGCCGGTCATGCTGAAGGCTGCAGCCGGTGGCGGCGGCAAGGGCATGCGGGTCATCTCATCTATTGATAGAATTCGCGAGGAAATTGAGTCCGCGATGCGCGAAGCCAAGAATGCCTTCGGTGACGCCTGCCTGATCGTCGAGAAGCTGATTCAGCGCGGCCGGCACATCGAGGTGCAGATCGTGGGAGATGGCCACGGAAACGTGATCCATCTGTTCGAGCGCGAATGTTCGCTCCAGCGCCGTCACCAGAAGCTGATCGAGGAGGCGCCGGCGCCCAACCTGCCATCTAGGCTTCGCGAGCGCATGCTTGAGGATGCCGTCCAGCTCGGTCGCCGGCTCAAGTACCGGGGTGTCGGCACCGTCGAGTTCCTCGTCAGCGGCGCAGACTACTATTTCCTCGAAGTCAACCCCCGGATTCAGGTTGAGCATCCCGTGACCGAAATGGTTACCGGTAAGGACATCGTCGAGCTCATGCTCCGCATCGCAGCCGGTGACGGGCTTTCGATCGCACAAGGAACGGTGATATGCCGCGGGCATGCGATAGAGGCTCGCATCTGCGCGGAAGACCCGAACGACGGCTTCATGCCATCCACCGGAGAGGTTGCGCACGTCAGGTTTCCCTCTGGTGATATACGCGTCGAAACCGGCGTCGAAAGTGGTTCAATCGTTACGCCCTACTATGACTCGATGCTTGCTAAACTCATTGTGCATGCCGATACTCGCAACGAGGCACTAGATCGGCTTCGTCGTGCGCTTAATGAGACATCGATCTTCGGCGTCACAACCAACAGAGAGTTCCTCGGACGGTTAATCGCGTTACCCGAGACGAGGAACGGAACATTCCATACGCGCTTCATTGATGACCAGGTCTATGGATCGAATGAGGTCCATGATAGCGACACCGATACGCTCGCGATGGCAGCCTATTTCTGGATGATGCGTCAACGGGAGACTGGATCCAAACGACCGTGGCTGTCCAGGGAGCTGACCGGCTGGCACATGGCGTCGGACGACGACGGAATGGCGCCGATCCCCATCCTGTATCTCGATAGCGCAGGAAAGCGCGCGGAGATCCGCTTCGCACCGATGCAAGCCGACAACTGGATGTTGATCGGCGTGAATGAGGCCAAGGTTGCAGTGAGACTGTCGGCGCTCGGTGACGACAGTTTTATAGCCGCGATAAATTCACGCCGCGAGATCGTACGTATATTTCCACGGGACAACGCCATCTACGTCCACGATCCTCGTCGGGCTCGCGCCTTATACGTAGTTTCCTATCTAAAATACCTCCATACGACTCCGGAAGTTAGCGGCGAACTGCGAGCCCCGATGACGGGCGTGGTGCTGAAGGTCAACATCAACGTCGGCGCGCGCGTGAAAGCAGGCGACGCGGCGATCATCATGGAATCAATGAAGATGGAGTTCCGCATTGTAAGCGAGGTGGATGGCACCGTGACTGCAGTCCACTTCAAACCTGGCGATACTGTCCATCGGAACGCGATCGTTGCCGTCGTCGAGCGCGACCCGGTTCTGGTGGTTTAAGCTACTCACGACTTTCAGAGAGCAATGTCTTGCGCTCGGAAGCTTGAACCACGTCCGCATGACGATCGCCGTCTTGCTCGATGAGCTGAACAGAGTTGAAGCACTACGCGGCTCGCTCGAACGTTTCCATTTGCTTCATCAGTTCAGGTCAAATAGCCTGCATCCTGATGGCTCTTAACCCGACCCATTGAAGGAACGCGGGATAGATCAGCGCCGAGTAGCTGAGGGCTATCGAGCGAGCTGGATGGGCATCGACTTCGTGCATGACATGACGGCTGTGAATAGATCCGGTACGCATGGGTATATCTTTATGTGAGCCGATAACCCATCAGCGGCCCTGCCACTGAGACGACGGCTTTTGCGCGAATGCACCGGGTTTCTCCCGCGGGCTCTCGCTAAGTTAAGGGAACCCGAAGAGGTGTCCCTCCGCGCGCAACGCCGCACATGGGCCATGTCGGTGGAAAGGTACACGAGTTCGCGGGTCGCCCGCATCGTCAGGAGCGCTTTGGCGGCTATTCTCAAGGCCAGCCATAGCCGCGACCCGCAATTCTCGCTGCGGCACCATTGGCGTTGACGTATCCAACTCGAGCGCCCGGTGCGCATTGAGAGGCGAGCCGATTATCAGCAGCTCCATCACGATGCGCTGCATGTGGATCAGTGGGATGGCATGCCGCGGCCAACCCTCGCTCGGTCATAGCGAGAGAAGCGTTGTCGCTCGCCACGCAAAGGTCGCATATCTGCGTGAAAAGTCAGCCACCGGCGTACGCCGCCGACCGGCCGACAGCGATCACGCTTGGCGCCGACAAAGCCTACGACGCAGAAGACTTCGTCAACGAGCTGCCCTCGATGAACGTCACACCGCATGTTGCACAGAACACCAGCGGCCGCAGCTCGGCGATTGACGGACGAACGACCCGGCACGGCCGGCTATGTCATCAGCCCGCGCATCCGCAAGCGGATCGAGGAGGCATTCGGCTGGATCAAAACGGTCGCCGGGCAAGAGAAAACCAGCTTCCGTGGCCGTGATCGCGTCGCAAGGGCCTTTACCTTCGCTGCCACCGCCTACAATCTGGTGCGGCTGCCCAAGCTGATCGCGGAGACCGGTTGATGGCCAAGGTGCCCGGCTTCGCCAAGGCCTTCGTCGGCCGCTGGCGCATCGTCGAGATGGACGTCTGGGACAACGGCTTTCTCGACCTCGTCGAGGAGGCGCATCTCACCTTCCAGGGCAAGTCCGATGGCGAAATCTCCTTTGGGGCTCTCAAGGGCTTCCTCGACCTCCGCTACGGCGCGCGAGACGGATCGGCCTGCGCCGAGTTCTCATGGAAAGGGCACGACGAGAATGATCCGTCTTGAGGTCGCGGATGGGCTATGATCGGCACTGCGGGCAGGCTCGTCGGCCACTTCTACATCCACAATGGCGACGACTCAGCCTTCGTTTGCGAACGCGGATGAGTTCTTCAACAGCCTGCTAGAGCGAACTCAGATCGTGATCTCATCATCTACTGGGGACGGTTTGCCTCTTGCTGGGCGCGGGGCCGTTACGGCATCTACATCCCTGCCGTGGTTGAAGGAAAGACTGTATCCAGCTTGCCCTAGCGCGCATAACGGGTCGACTGCGCCCGTTGCCGCATAAGATGTGTGGCACGCCTATGCAAGGGCTTTTCAGCTATGTTTGAACGAGTTTGATCCCCGAGTTTCGAAATAATGACGTTCTCCTGAATCAATTGACACGCACTCTGAGCGTAGTTCCAAATGCGGAAGATGGCCGTTCGTGGCGTTCTCGCTACTGGAATTGAGCGATCCTTCCTTGAATAGCGCTTGCTGCAACTGTGTATGGGCTCGCCAGCCAGACTTGGCCCGGTCCTGATCGACCTGGATAGTTGCGGTTAATGGCACTTATGGTCACTTGCCCCGCATTTTCCGATTGGCCTGGCCCGCAATTAGCGCATGCACCGCAGCCAGGCATGAGCAGGACGGCGCCAACCTGCCGAAACGTCTCGAGGAAACCGCGGTCCGCACAATATTGATAGACGTCGAGAGTGCCGAACTGCAGGAACAGTGTAGTTTCGGCAGCGACCCGTAAGCCGTGGTCGAGACCCCATCGAAGGACTTCATGATATGCATCGAAGTCGCTCCGCTTCCCCCCCGTGCAAGATCCTCCATATGCAATGTCGATCTTTACTGGCGCGGTCAGTTGTGTAACCGAAATTCCGTTACCAGGATCACCCGGGCTAGCGATCATTGGGGACAGCGCCCCTGCTTCAACCCTAATCCTTGCGCGATAGCGTGCATTAGCGTCGCTGGTCATCCATGGCTTGATACGGAACTCGATTTCGCGGCGGTCCCGGAGGAAGGCTACCGTCTGTTCGTCCGGCGCGACTATGCCCGTGAAGCCTCCAAGCTCAGCGACCATGTTCGTGAGTGTCGCGCGCTCGTCCACTGGCATCGATCGAACCGTGGAACCACAGTATTCGAAGACGCAACCCATACCCATTCCGGCGCGCATGTCAGGTTGCTGCAGTAGATGGAGTGCAATATCCTTTGCGGTAACCGCATGAGGAAGTAAGCCATCGATCTCAACACGGAGTGTTTCGGGAACTTTGCATCTCACATAGCCGGTAACCCAGCTATTGGCCATCTCGGTTGCGCCCACGCCAAAAGCCAGACATCCCAGGGCACCGGAGTGGGGGGTATGGGAATCTGTCCCGACGACGATTTGTCCCGGCAGCGCATACCGCTCCGCCATAATTGCGTGAGAGATTCCTTCTGAACCCGTGCCGTCCTGCAAAGCTTCATGGGATCGAACAGGATATAGCCTCGTAAATCGATGGTGGCCCTCTTCCAGCTCGGCCACACCGTCAAGCAAATCGTCATGCTGATGTGTGACACTTTGATGCGCGAGAACCAAATGGTCGTGAAACGCGACAACGCGATCGGGGTTAAACAGCGGCGCCGGCTCACCAAAGGCCCTGTGCATGAAGTGTGCGGCCATTCCAGTGAAGTAGTCGTGGCTGAATCGCCAGTCGGCACTCACGAAAATGCCGGTGCCGGGTTCAAGATGACATGTTTTCGGGTGGAGGTGGCGCTCAAGGATCTTCTCAACCAGTGTTCTCGGTGAAACCGCGTTTGTATTCCCTTGTTGAACAACAGGTAGCTTCCAGACCTGTGCTCGTGCGTAGGGCAATAATCCACCCGCCCGGACTATGCGGCAGGTTAGATCGTCGCGCCCTTGAAGAAATTCCTCAATCGGAATCGGATCGCCCGCTTCTATGCTGTCAATGAGCGAGTAGTTTGTGCTCGTGAGAATACCGAGGTTGTCGCAGTTTTGCTGGTAGATTTGCTCGAAGCTCTCGGCGATGACCAAACGTATGCCAGCGTGAAGCTCGGCTAGAGGACTCGATTCTCGCGACGAGCCTTTTCCGTAACGCCGGCCCGCGACCGTTACAGCAAAGCCTCCACGGCGTATGTCATCAACGCCGATCGGTCGCTCGCCTCGGGTTTCGAAGCCGACGTAGGGATATTGTCCGAGCTTATCGTCAAAGGAGAACATCACAGTAACCGGCGTAATCTCATCGGTCGAGATATTGTCCCGCAATTTGCCGGCACTGGTTATGCTCAACGATTTCCCATCTAGCTGCGCGAGAACAAGCGCGGGATCTTCTGTTAGGAAGAGTACGCGGCCATTGATGCGGACGAGGTTATCCGCGGGCATATGCGAGTGGCTCATTAGCGAAGCTTAGCGGGAGACCTGCAAATCGGCGCGACGAAAATGACGAAGCCCCTCTTCTCGAGAGACGGATTGCGAAACTGCACCGTAAATCCGGCTTGCCGCCTCACCATTCTACGAAAAGCTTTGGGCGTGCCGCTGCAAGCATGAATTGGACGGCTCGACGCTGCTAACTATCGACTCGCGCTTGTGCAACGATCTGTCGAGTCCGCAGCTTTTAGGGAGTAGCTCGGTATTACAATCGTGTTCGGCCATTGATCAGAACGTACCGGCGCTATAACTCGTCGGCGCATTCAAGATGTGTCGTTGCGCGTGCCGCCGAGGCGCGCTCCTGCATTGGACCTGAAGCTCCTCGACCAAGGGACGGCTCAGCGTCTGCCGCACCTGAAGGCGCTCCTCGACACTCTTGCCATTGATGGAGCGTTCGATCTCGAACAGCGCATCGATCCGCCTCACGACCTCGATCGCGATCGGCGAGAGCGGGATCTCCTTTTTGCCAGCGGCTTAGCGCCGGGCATTCTCTTCGCTGTCCGCCATGGCATAGAACGCGCGCCGTCCGTGCGAACAGCATGCAACCTCCCGGATCGGGCCAGGCTGGCGTCCCGCCAGAGCTGGTTGTACCCGTCCTACGCGTCGGCCTGCAGGATGCCGGCATAGCGGGCCAGATGCCCCTGAGGATGCTCGCCCTTGTCGCGTGAGTAATTGTCGCGCGGCAATCAGGGTGACAGTTCAGGATGAGAGAGCTTCGCCGGGCTCGTGACGAGGGGAGGGCGTAGCCCGACCGGAGTTACGGTCCCGGCGCCGGCGCGGTCCACAGGGGGCCGCGCCGACTGATGATCGCGGCCGGCTGGTTATGCAAGTGGTTCTTCCGCCAAGAGGAATCACTCGCTTGCTAGGCCGACACGTTACCGATCACCAGATGAGGCTCTACATGAAGTACCGTCAGACCGATACCCCGCCGGTAGCCGCCGCCAAGGCGTCGTTCAGCACGTCAACCGCTTATCGGATCGAGAAGGATCCCCGCCTTCCATCGCAGAAGAAGGGCGCCCGCAGTCCTCGCCGGCCGGACCCGTTGGCCAGTGTGTTTGAGACCGAGGTCGTGCCGATGTTGAAGGCGGCCCCGGCGCGCAGGCTGTCGCGATCTTCGAGGAGATGTTACGCCACCCTGAGCTCGGGGCTGGAATCCGCCGCGCGCAGGAGCGCGGGATCCGCGCCTGGCGAGCAATCCACGGCGCGGAGCAGGAAGTCATCTTCCGCCAGACCCACGACGTGGGTCAGGTCGGCCTGTCTGACTTCACCCACATGGGCGAGCTCGGGGGCAGCATCGCGGAGGTGCCGCTCGATCATCGCCTCTATCACTTCCGGCTGGCCTATTCCGGCTTTGAGCACGCCCATGTCGTGCTCGGTGGCGAGAGCTTCGTCGCCTTGGCCGAAGGACTGTAGAATGCTCTATGGTCGCTCGGCGGCGCGCCACGGGAGCATCGAACCGACAGTCTGTCGGCCGTCTTCTGCAATCTGGACCGGAATGCTCAGGACAATCTGACCCGGAGGTACGAGGACCTCTGCGCCCATTACGGCATGGAGCCTTCCCGCAATAATCGCGGCGTCGCCCATGAGAATGGGACGATCGAGAGCTCGCATGACCATCTCAAGCGGACGATCGCCGATGCGCTGCTGTTGCGCGGCACTGCCGACTTCGATGATCTTGTGGCCTACCGCGGCTTCATCGACGAGATCGTCAGCCGCCGCAATATCCGCAACGCCAAGCGGATCGATCAAGAGCGCGCCACCCTGCAGGCATTGCCAGATCGCCGCACCTCGGACTACGAGGAGGTGGGTCCGGGTCACGTCCAGCGGCGGCTTTACCTTGCGCAAGGTGTTCTAGACCGTGCTGTCACGCCTGATCGGCCACCAGCTGCGGGTGCGGCTTTACGACGATCGTCTCGACGTGTTCGTCGGCGGCACCCATCTCGTCACCCTGCCGCGTGGGCGGCCGCATCCCAACGGCAAGCACGACCAGGTCGTCGATTATCGACACGTGATCCATTCCTCGCGGCGCAAGCCAATGGCGCTGCTCTATCTCGTCTACCGTGATCGGCTGTTCCCGCGCGATGCCTATCGCCGAACCTTCGATCGCTTGCGCGAACGGCTGCCGGACAAGAAAGCCTGCCGACTCATGGTCGATCTGCTTGCGCTGGCGCACGAGCGCGGCTGCGAGGCCGAACTTGCCGGTCAGCTCGCCGCCGACCTGGACGCCGGCGAACTGCCCCGACCTCGGACGGCTGCGCGCGCACTTCGCGCCCGATCCTGCCCGTGTGCCGCAGGTCGTGGTGCAGCTTGCCCCGCTCGCCAGCTATGAGTATCTCATCGGCGCCAGCCAGACCGGAGACGCCGCACGAACACGGACTCAATCTGTTGATCAACGAGCTGCGGCTGCCCGCCATCAAGGTGCTGTGGCCGCAATTCGCCGAGCAGTCTGACAAGGAAGGTTGGCCGGCGGCCCGCTTCCTCGCCACCATTGCCGAGCACGAGATCGCTGAACGCGGCCGCCGTCGCATCGAGCGCCACCTTGTCGACCCATGCTGCCAGCCGGAAAGTCCTTCGACAACTCGACTTCGAGTCCGTGCCGATGGTCTCCAAGGCGCAGGTCACCGCGCTCGCCGCCGACGACGGCTGGCTGGGCAAGGGCGCCAATTTGTTGCTGTTTGGACCTCCCGGTGGCGCAAAGAGCCATCTCGCAAGTGCCCTCGGCCTCGCTCTGATCGAGAATGGATGGCGTGTTCTCTTCACCAGAACCACCGATCTCGTGCAGAAGCTCCAGGCCGCGCGGCGCGAGCTCAACCTCGAGGCCGCCATTTACCGCGCCTTGATCGCTTCGATCTCCTGATCCTCGATGACCTGCCCTACGTCACCAAGGACCAGGCCGAGACCAGCGTGCTGTTCGAGCTCATCAGCGCACGCTACGAGCGGCGCTCGATCCTGATCGCGCCCAATCCGCCCTTCGGCGAATGGGTTAGGTCTTCCCGGACCCCGCTATGACGCTCGCCGCCATCGATCGCCTCGTTCACCGCGCCACCATCGTCGATATGAACGGCGAGAGTTATCGCAGGCGGACCACCCTCGAACGAAAACGCGGACCTGGACGCCCGCCGTCAAACGCGACACACCAAAACAATCGCTGATTGACCCTCCGCCGCAATCAGAGCCAACAAAACTCTTGCGCGAGACAATCATCGCGGCAATCATCAGAGCTGGTTCCGGCAATCCGGACAGGGCGATAAGTGGAGTTTCTGCCTAACGGCGGGCAAGATTGGCGAATCAGGAGAGACGAGGAGCAGACGAACCCGCCGGCAACACGCACCGGCATTCAAGGCCAAGGTAGCGTTAGCCGCGATCAAGGACGAGATGACGCTGGCCCAGCTGGCTGAGCATTTCGACGTGCACCCGAACCAGCTCACGCAGTGGAAGTCCCAGCTTCAGGAAGCGGCGGCCGACGTATTTGGTGCTGGCGGTGACAACAGAACGAGCGAGCCCGCGGTGAAGGTGAAAACGCTGCACGCCAAGATTGGGGAGCTGACGCTGGAGAGCGATTTTTTAGAAGGCGCGCTCAGCAAAGCCGGCCTGCCGAGCGCAAAGCGATGATCGACCGTGAGCACGACCTGCCGATCACGAAACAGGCGGACGTTTTGAAGATCAGCCGTGGCAGTGTCTATTATCTACCGCGCCCAGTGGCGCCCGCCGATCTCGCGATCATGGGACGGCTCGACCGGCTGCATTGGACTTTCCTTTCGCCGGTTCGCAAATGTTGCGAGACCTGCTGGCTGCCGACGGGTGCAAGAGCGTCCGCCGGCATGTCAAACCGCTGATGCGGCGGATGGACATAGAGGCGCTTTACCGCCGTCGGCGCACCACCAAACCCGTACCGGGGCACAAGATCGATCCGTATCTGCCGCGCGGGATCGAGATCACACGCCCGAACCAGGTCTGGGCGATGGACATCACCTACATGCCGATGGCGCGCGGCTTCGTCTATCTCGCGGTGGTGCTTGACTGGTTCAGCCGCCGGGTGCTGTCGTGGCGCGTCTCGACCACGATGGAAGCCGCATCCTGCGTCGAGACGGTGGCGGACGCTCTCGCGCGCCCCGGCAAGCCGAGCATCTTCAACACCGACCAAGGCTCGCAGTCACGGGCGCCGCGTTCACCGGGGTGCTCGCCAGTCATGACATCGCCATCAGCATGGACGGCCGGGGCGCCTGGCGCGACGACGTGTTCGTCGAGCGGCTGTGGCGCAGTGTCAAATATGAGGGGGTCTATCTGCGCGCCTACGACACCGTATCCGACGCCCCTGCCTCGATCGGCCGATACCTCGCCTTTTACAATGGCCGGCGTCCCCACTCGAGCCTTGATCGCGGCACCTCGGATCAAGCTTACTTCAACCCGCTGCCGTTCCGCGTGGCGGCCTAACTCTGGCAGAAGCTCCACTTATCGACGCGGAATT